>NZ_JARJLM010000355.1 GCF_029335485.1 Cupriavidus basilensis | reverse complement strand
CATCCCTTGCACCCTGTTCAAAGCCACATCCAATTGCTGCTTCAGCGGCGCCAGCAAACAATGCAGCCCGTGGTTGTCCACCGACTCGTCACCCTCAAGATCCAGCAACCGCAACACGGCACCGAGCCCCGCGCTGACGCGCAGCAACTCGGCGCAGCCTTCCTGCGTCATGCCATGCATGCCGTGGCGGAGGTCTTCGAGTTGATAGGCTAGCTCCTGGACGCGGAGTCTTTCGGGAACGTCGGCGGGGAAGGTCAGGCGTATCAGTTCGGCGATCAGGTCGGATTGCCGGGAGAAGGCGAGGGAATGCGCCGGCAAATCGAGGTGAGTGGATTGCTCGGAGCGAGCGAAGGTGTTGGGCATAGCGGCCTCCAGTGACTTCAAGGACGGCCCGCCGCTCGTTTCCACGCGAGGGTGGCAGGCCCGCAGCGGGGGTGGAAACCGGCGTCACTACACCCGGCCAGCCCGAAGGCTGCCCCGCCCGGCCCGCCATAGAAAAGTTATAGGCGCGCGCGAACGCAACGGACGAAATAAATGCCGCAGATAGCGGCAGTCCGCTTGTGACGAAGGTCGGGTTTCCACGCCCGGTCACCTTTGTTTGAGGTGACCTGTGGATTCTCGGGCAGCCGTGATTGTCTGTCAACCAGCACAAGCCTAGCGCTCTATATCGCAGCCCCTGTCAGTCTCGGTAACCTTGAAACCGTCCCCGACAGCCTATTTAACACTCTCCCAATCAAAAGCTCTCACTGCCCCCCTATCTCCACATTTAGTTCGTTGTGAAGCTGCGTGAAGGTCTGGTCGGCTCCCCACGCCTGCGCCGCCGTGAACGCCACTTGGCACCGCTGCAAGCAGTGCAAGCGCCTCCCCCGGCTTGCATGCCAGGTCATGCTCGGCATCGCTCCAGGCGCACTGAAACAGCGTCCTGCCTTGGAGTTCAAAGAACTGAGGCGTGCGATCGCGTTCAGCGTTGTCATCGAAGATGATCCTCTGGTAACGCAAGAATAAAATGCTTGCCGACGCAGCCGAATTCGTTTAGCGATTCGACACAAGGTCCTTGCATTCGATCCTCCGGTAGTAGCCGCTTTTTTTTGCGACGCAGCAACCAAACGTGCGATCGACGTCGTCGTAGCATGTGAGCACTTTGACTTCCTTAAGGTTGGATGCCTCGACAAACGGATGCGCGTCTATCCGACGAAGCGGATCTCGTCACGGCAGGCCTCATCGGCCTGGATGGTGTCGACTTCGCTATCGCAGTAAACCTCGCAGCAGAAACGCTCAAACGATGGATCTCCAGCTCATCTTCATCTGCGTCCTGACCTTCATAATCCACCTGATCGGGACCCTCGCCTACGCCATCCGAATAGCGGGAGTCCGCACCAGCCGGATCGCAGTCTCCTTCGCGCTATTCAGTGTGATGATGCTTGTCTCCCGGACATCGAACTCCTTCCTTGGTCCGTTCCTGGCGAAGCGGGTGGAGACGAGCTTGTTGGTCGAGAAGTCATCCCACCTTCTGACCGACTTCCGGTGGCTGCTCGTGTCTGCCGCCTTGGCAACGCTTGTAGGCGCCCTACTCATTCCAACGTTCCAGCGCGTCTTCAGCAGAGCAGTGCAGCATTTCCAGGTTCACCGGTCGATCCTGAAGCTGATCCTGCATGGCTTCTTCACAGGTGGACTCAGCTATATCAAGGACTCCGCCACCGTCCCCGCAAAGGCGCACGTCGTGGCCGCGCATCGTGGGCATGGGGTCGCACCATCGGTGATCGCCCTCAACATCATTGCTGTCGCACTGTGGACCGTGGGGGTATTTGCCTCGCTGTACGCTGGGTACCTCGATCCGAGTGTACGAGTCACATCGAGTACGCTGTCGTCGATCATCAACGGCGGTGCAACGATAGCGATGGCGCTCTTCATCGATCCCTATATGTCCGCATTGACCGACGATGTGGTCGAGGGAAAGGTTAGCGAGGCGAAGTTCCGCAAGGCCGTGGTGTGCCTGGTCGGAAGCCGGCTTGCGGGGACGCTGTTGGCTCAGGTTATCCTGGTGCCTGCGGCGAGCTTGATCGCCTACGTCGCTGTCATCATCTAACCGGCATCGGAACAAGGTCTGCGACAGAATGGAAAGCGATATCTCCAACGTCGACACCCCCTGCGGCGTACACTCTCCGAACTCGGCACGGACGCCATCAATCACCACGGCCGTCCGCTAACCGAGCATCTCGTCGGCACCTACGAACTACTCCGCGCCTGGGGCAATCCCGACTTTATCTCGCTGGCCGGCGGCTTCCATAGCATCTACGGTACCGAAGAATTCGCCACCAAAGCGCTACCTCTTTCCAGCCGCGGCACGATTTGCGCCCTGCTGGGAACGCAGGCTGAAAACCTGGCCTACCTCTTCGGCATTGCCGACCGGAGAAGGCTCTACCACGTCCCGATCTCCGGCCCGTTTCATGTTGTCATCCCGGCGAGTGGGCACCGGATCGCTATCAAAAGCGAAACCTACGCGGCGCTGCTGGAGATCGAAGCGGCGAATATTGTCGAGCAGGCGGCCAACCAGAAGGGGGTTCCCCAGAGCGTGGTTCAATTCTGGCTGGATGCCTTTGAATCGCGGCGGGCATTTCTCTCCGATGGCGCGGTGGCAGCGTATCGCCCCGCACTGGTTGGTCGGTGACGTTGTTCCGCCACCAACTGCACGGATGTGCACACCGCTCAGTCTTGCCCCTTCTCCATGCAGGGCCTCGCTCGACTAAGCCCGCCCGGCAATACCTCCGAGGACAGGAACTCGATCCAGCTCGCCACCGCAGATCAGGATGGATGAGATCCGAAGACGCTTCGGATGCTCACTCCAGATCCAGGGGTACGGATATCCCGCACTCCCCTCGCATGTAGGGAATCCCGGGCCCCCCGCATGCCTATTATTGAGTGACTGTCGATGAGCCGTGAAAAACGCCCTGGTCATGTGCCTGGCCTTGCTGTGAGACTGCTGCCAGCGTCGTCACACACAGGCCAGCACCCGACACGCTCCGCGTTTTCAGCACAAGGATATCGTCTATGCAGAGTCTTCCGGCACCAGCAAACACTGGCGAATACACGCTTACGATTTACATGACCAATCTTGCCGCGGCGGCACTCGGGCTGTTGCTTCTTTGGCTTTGTTGGAAGCTGGACGATGAGCAAAAAGGAAGATTCAGGAACTATCTTGTCGTCTGCCTGGGCGCGCTTCTTGGCTGGGCACTCGCAATGTTCTTTTCGCCTTATGGTCCGTTCGACAAAGACATATTGGATAACGTGGGAAAGTGGACATCTGCCTTTCTTTCTGGATACGCGGTCAGCAAAGTGGATCGCTTCATCGAATCAAGTATGTTCGATGGCAAAACCGCGAAAATTGACGCGTGGATTCGATTTGGGCTATTCGCGGGTGCTCTCACGTTAGCTCTGATCGCGGTCGGCACTAACCGGATGTACCAAAAATAGAGGCTAAACCAGCTACAGAATCCGCCGCCGGGTCAAACCGCCAATAGGCGACTTGTATCGATTTTTCTCTCGCCATGGCCTGGTGCCAGCCTCTTAATGGCTGCCCCGTCGTATCGGCATGCTAGCGGCGTGGGGGGCGGCGCAGCCGGGCAGGCGCTATTAGGCGTTTGCGCAGGATGAAAGGAGGGGTGTCTGACTATGGAACGGTGGCCTGCCGCCGGAGATTTTTCATCCTGTAGCCATTGCCGCTCTCGCTACCTTGGAAATCCATTTGAACCCAATGAAATCGCGGAAACACGATGATTATCATGGAGTAAGGAGAAATCGATGTCAATTTCGACCGGCGAGTTCCCGAAGGATGCGGTGAAGAGCTATGAGGAAATCAGGGGGAAACTGAAAAACGGGGATGTCCTCATCTGTTCGGGGACGGGGATTTTTTCCTCCATGATCCAGCAGGCCACCGGCAGCGTGTGGAGTCACGTTGCCTTTGTGCTTCGTCTGGACTTTATAGATCGAATCATGCTCCTGGAGAGTGTCGAGCCAATTGGAGTGCGTACTATCAGATTGTCAAAGTATCTCGACGACTATGGCAATGATGGAAAGCCGTATCCTGGTGGAATGGCAATTATTCGGAACCGGATATTCTCGGATGAGGTGAGCAGTGATAAACTTTCCCTGCTTTCCCGATACGCTGTGGATCAATTCGGCTATCCGTACGACAAAGACGAGATTGCGAAGATTGCAGCCAGAATCCTAGCCTCCAAGGTTCCGTTTACGCCGAATCAGATGAAGAAGATCGAGCCTGATCGGGAATTCATTTGCTCGGAGTACGTGGCGCGCTGTTATGAACAGGCCGGAGTTGGTGTCGAGTGGAATAGGCTCGGATTTATCGCGCCGTCCGATTTTGCCGCGGATCCCAACTTCGATCTGGTGGCTGTGCTGAAGCAAAGATAGTGGCAGGCGCTTCTGTCCGTCCACATAGACTCGGCGCGCCTTCCGCCAATGCCAGTTCTTCTGGTCAAGTCCCAACTCGGTACAAAGAGAGGCCCGCCATGCGGGCCTCTCTTCAATGGCCCCTACCTTGCGATTCTTGCGAGAGAAAAGTCTCGAGCATGTCATAGGAGCAGCCTCCTGATTCGCCGGACACAGTCTCCCACGTACAATAGCGGATAGGCATACTGCCCTGTTTATGATGCAGATAAAGGGCTACGTCTTTGCGCGCTGTCGGCAATATTTGCACAAGCATGGGATAGAGCGACGCGTCACCCGCCGTGTGCCGAGATTTATTTCAGGCTCGGAGAGCTTCGCTGAGTGGTCGAGTACACCCATGTCTGGCTCGCAGCCATCGGGAAGCTGAGGCATGATGACCTCGAATCTCAGGAGACAAACCTATGCTGAAAGTCTGGGGCCGCCGCAGCTCCTTCAATGTACAAAAAGTCCTGTGGCTGATCGGCGAACTCAACCTCCCCCACCAGCATATCCCCGCCGGGGGCAGCTTCGGTGTCAACGGAACGCCTGAATTCCTGGCAATGAACCCGCATGGCAAAGTCCCCGTCATCGACGACAACGGCACTGTCATCTGGGAATCCCACAGCATCCTCAGATACCTCGCCGCCACCTACGGCAGCCCGGGCTTCTGGGTTGAAGATGCAGGCCAGCGCTCCAACGCGGACCGCTGGATGGACTGGTCCCAGACCACCCTGCAGCCAGCCTTCCTGACCGGTGTGTTCTGGGGCTTCTATCGAACGCCCCCGGCCTTGCGGGACTGGAGCCGCCTCAACAAGAGCATCGAACAGTGCGCGCAGCACTTCCAGCTTCTGGACCGCGTTCTTTCGGACCGCCCATTCCTCGCCGGCGACAGCCTGACGCTGGCGGACATCCCCGCCGGGACCAACCTCTATCGATACTTCGAGCTGGAAATCGAACGCCCCGACCTGCCCAATGTGCAGGCGTGGTACGAGCGGCTCAGGCAACGTCCGGCCTATCGCCAGCACGTGATGGTTCCGTTCGATGAGTTGCGTGGGCGGCTGGACTATTGAGCCAACCAAGCCAGCTCGAGGCGGCGGGCGACACCGATGTATAGCGAGACACAATACGGTAGAAAATTACCTGATAACGGAGCGGGACTCTCGCGAAAGGACGCCGAGCTGGTGATCGACCAGATGCTGGACCTGGCAACGGACGCGGCCTTCAGGAAACTCGCCAAAGGGCTCGCTGAGCGTTGGCGCAACGATTGAGGCTAACCGGAAGCGCTTGGCCAAGGTGTGGATACCCATTCAGACAGCGGGGCTCCCAGGACACCACCAAACATCCCCGGCAAGCCCCTGCACGCTCTACACATCGAAGGAAGCGTCGCTCAGGAAATCGTCAGAGCGCGCTCTGCATGGCAGTCCGCAATCTCAGACGCTACCCGTGATTCCGCCGTGCTCAACCCGCACCCGCTGGCCTACCCCGACATCGGGCTGCTGATGGTAGGTGACCACCCGGCTGGAGCCATCTTCCATGCGGACACGCACCTGGTAGTCGGTGTCGCTGCGCACACGCTGCTCCACCATGTTGCCCGCGACTCCGCCGCCAAGCGCGCCCAGGACGGTTGCCACGGTCCGGCCCCTGCCCCCGCCGATCTGGTGCCCGAGCAGGCCGCCAGCCACCGCGCCGCCCACCGCGCCCAGCCCGCTGGCCTGGCCTGGCTGGGTAACCGGCGTGATGGATTCGACCGTGCCGACATTGCCGTTGAAGGCGACATGCTGTTGCCAGTCGGGCGAGTAGGCACGCTCGACATGGGTGATATGAGAGACCGTATGGATGCGCGGCCGGACGACGGCCGGTGCTGCCGCTTGGGTCGTGCTGTAAGCGGGCGCCGTAGTGGCTGCCATCTGGGTGGGGACGGCCCGCTGCGCCAGAGGTGTCGCGTCGCTGCCGTGAACCGCGGGCAGCATGCCCGTCATCGCGGCCACGCCGACGAGGCTGGCGACGATCACCGCACCTGCCGCGGTGGCAATCAGCGGATGCAGGCGATTCGATTGCTGGCTCGTGTTTTCCATCTCGATCTCCGTGAAGGTGCCGCGCTTGGTCTACGAATTACAGTTTTCTAAAAAGCGGAGAGACCCAGCTTGCCTGTCGGCCAACCAGCCTCTCCGCAAGGCTCCCGCGCTCGAGCGTTGTCGCCATGGCCTGCGGCCGAGCAACTTGCCCTCCCGTCCGTCATGCGGGAGCCGCTTATGGATCGTTTCTTATTGCTTATTGCTTGCTGGCCTTGTCGACGTTTGCATTGGCCGTGGCCTTAGCCGAGACGGCCGGCGCATCGGCCTTGGCCTGCGCCTTGTTCGCGTCATTGCTTGCCTCGACTTTCGTCTTGCTGGCCGTTGCGTGCGCAACGTGCTTTTCCTTTGCCTTCACATGCGCCTTGGCCGGCTTGCCGTGTGCCTCCTTGGCCGGCATGGCCTTCCCATTGGCCGCCGGCGCCGCGGCGGCGGCCTTGCCGGCATCCGCCGGTGCGCCCATCTTGTCCTTGTCGGCCTTTACCTGGCTTTTGGCCGCCTCGGCTTGCGGATGCGCCGCAGATGCGGGGGCACCGGTCTGGGCGAATACGGTCGTGACGAGTGCAGCGGAAGCGAGAGCAACGAAGAGCTTTTTCATGACTGGGACTCCATAAGATTCTTGAGATCATCGGCTCGGCAATACGCCGCGCTTACATGCAAAAACGGGCGCCTCGCAGCGCCCGTTGACCCTCAACTCGTGACAATCCGTAAGTTCTGCAACCGGCAAACGAACATTGTCGACCGCTGTCGCCGCGCTGCCTGACGCGCCAGTACGGATTGCGCCGGCTCGCCGACCGGTTGCTGGTAGACCGAAAGCGCCTTCGCGCCCTCTGTGTTGATCAGCAGAACACGCGAGCCGGCGTCGAGTCCGGCGGACCGGGACAGTGCCGCGTCGCTACGCGACAGGGAAGCGCTCGAACAACCCGTCCCGCATTCGTCGCCACGCGCGTGGGCGGACCGATGGCAAGCGGGGACAGTCCTGTCATCCGCTACGGCAGCTGTTTGCCTCGGAGGGTAGGCGCTTGCCGATGCGGATTGCCGGCGCGCCTTTGGTGCCGGCCTTCGGCGCGCGCCCGCCCCTTGTCGCGTCCTGCCGCATTGAGGCCGTTGCGATCGGGCATGCGATTGTCGGGATGGTCGCCGAAATCGTATCCGATCCGGACTTCTTCGCCCATGCCGCCGCGAACATACTGCGCGTGCGCGGCTACCGAGGTAGCGGCCAGGATGGCGCTTGCCATGAGGGGGAACAAGCGGATCCTGTTCATACGATTCTCCTGCGTTCCATGTTGTTCGAAATAGAGGGTAGAGACGAATGGAGAGCCCCGAAGGCACAGATCCCGCTCGTGACGAGCCCGCCCCCGCATGCCGCAGGTTTCGGGCTCGGCGAGCATAGTTGGAGCGGGCCACTTGCGTTGTAAGTATTTGTAATGCCCGCCAGGTGCGTAAGGGGAATCAACACGGCACCGCGCGGCTCCCTTTGCCCTCCCGTCAACAGTCTGGATCGGAATGTCGGCTTCATCGCACTGCGGATCCGGCGATGCGCCCCGCTCCTGAACCGCAGCTCATACCGCCTACAATAATGTCCATGAGCAAGCGGCCCCGGACAGCATCGTGCTCATGCATCCGCTCGGCGGCTTGCGGGGCCATTCACAGGAACAACCTTCGTGCAAAATCAGAAGCGCATATTGGCTGCCTTGTTCGCGTTGACGCTCTGCCCGCTGGCCAGGGCCGACGTCCACGAGGCAGCGCATGACGTCAAGGAAGCCACCGTGCATGCCGCCAAAAGAACCGGTGAACTGGCACGGGACGCGGGTCACGGCATCGGCCAGGCCGCCAAGGCCGTGGCCCACGATGTAGCAAGCAAGGCACGCGAGGGCTATTACGCTACCAAGCGCGCTGTACATAAAGAGTCACAATAGTCAGCCGCGGGCGCCTGCCAGCCCCTTGCCCGGGTTGATCAGGAACTTCTCCCCTGTCGCGCGCTTGTTGTAGATGGCGATCACGTCCGGATCCAGCGCCTCGGCCAGCGATATCTCCTGCGAATAGTGGCTGGCAAACGTCGTCTTCAACTCCGCGACCACACGCTGCTTGAGCACGTTCGCCGACGCGGCCCCGATCTTCTGCAAGAAGGAAAACAGCAGCCAGCCGCCCATTCCCCAGGCCATGCCGAAGTTGCGGCTGAACTCGGTCGGGGAGGTGTCCAGCCCCCCGTAAAGATAGACCTGCTTGTGCGTGGTCGAGCCATAGCGGCTGTACTCGCCGCCTTTCCTGCTCAGCGCCGCCTCCATGCAGGACAGGATCTGTCCTGCCAGCTTGCCGCCGCCGGTGGCGTCGAAGGCGATCGTCGCGCCAGTGGCGGCGACGGCCTCGGTAAGATCCTGCATGAACGTGGGCGAGGCCGCGTTGCATACGTGGATGGCACCCTGTGCCTTGAGCAGGTCCGCCTGCTCCTGCTTGCGCACGATGTTCACCAGGCCGATGCCATCCTTGAGGCAGATCTTGTTGAGCATCTGGCCCAGGTTGGACGCCGCGGCGGTGTGCACCAGGGCGGTATGCCCCTCGCGGCGCATGGTTTCGACCATGCCCAGCGCGGTGAGCGGATTGACGAATGACGAGGCGCCTTCGGCAGGCGTGGCGCCGTCCGGCAGGACCAGGCACTGGTCCACCGGGAGGCACCGGTATTGCGAGTACATCGCGCCGCCGATCACGGCCACCGTCTTGCCCAGCAGCGCCTGCGCCGCCGCGGACGCGCCGGCCTCGACCACCACGCCGGCGCCTTCGTTGCCGACCGGCATGGATACGTCCAGCCGGCCCGCCATGCTCTTCATCCCGCCGTCCGGAACGCGTGCGGTGACCACGGGACGTTCGGCCGTCCCACTGCCCTTCGCCGTGCTCATGTCGGCGGCGCCGAACAGCAGCCCGAGGTCGGACGGGTTGAGCGGAGCGGCTTCGATGCGAACGAGCACTTCGTTGGCGCCCGGCCGGGGAACATCGACGCTGGCGAGCGACAGTTCCAGTTCGCCGCTGCGCTTGATCAGCGAGCGAAGTTGCAGTGCAGTGCGTGTGCTGTCGATGCTCATTTGGGTCTCCTGGGTCGTTTGGCATGCGGCGGGCAGGTGGCACCGGCGCCGCGGGATCTGGCCGGCAAGGGACAAGCGCGGCCTGCCAGCAGCGAGCAATGTAGCAAGTTCCGGCGGAACGCGCTGGCGGCGGAATGCGAGGATCCCACCCGCCCCGCTTGCTCTGCCGTTCCAGCCTGAAGCGCACAGGCAGGCTGCGGCATCCGCAAGGTTGCGGGCTTGACCTAGACTCAGACCATGAGCGCCGGGGACCCGCATGAAGAATCCAGTATCGACCGACGAGATGGCCAGCAGGTTTGACGTGCATCCCGACGTGCTCAAGCTCGGTCTGGTCAGTTTCCTGACCGATCTCAGTTCCGAGATGATCTTCTCCGTGTTCGCCATCTTCTTCACGACGATCGCCGGGGCATCTGCCGCCTTGCTCGGCATGATCGAAGGGCTGGCCGATCTATCCGCCTCCTCGCTGAATTACTTCGCCGGCTGGCTGTCGGACCGCAGCGGCAGGCGCAAGGTCTTTGCCCTGGCCGGATATGGCTTCTCCACGCTGGCCAAGATCATCCTGCTAGCCGCCACCACGCTCGCCGGGCTCGGTGTCTTCCGTGTCGTCGAGCGGCTGGGCAAGGGCTTCCGGGGACCACCGCGCGACGCCTGGTTGTCGGCGCTGGCCGACCAGGAACGCAGGGGCTATTCGTTTGGCGTACACAAGGCGCTGGACAAGGCAGGCGCGGTCGCCGGTCCCCTCGCGGCCTATGCCCTGCTCTCGTGGCTTGGCGAGGGCGCCCGGACGTTCCGGATACTCTTCTGGATCGCGCTCGTTCCCGCCCTGCTGAGCATCGTGGTCTTGTGCTTCATCACGGACCAGCCGGGGGTCCGGCACGGGCGCGAGAACATGCTCGATACGTGGGAAACCCTCAGCCCGGATTTCAAGCGCTACCTGGTCCCGGCGGGCATTTTTTCGCTCGCCTATTTCAGCTTTGGCTTTCTGCTGCTGCGGGCGCACGGCACCGGTTTTTCCGTCAAGGACATCGTGCTGCTTTACGCCTTGTTCAATCTCTCCTTCGTGGTGGCTTCGCCGCTGATAGGCCGGCTCGGCGACAGCGTGGGACGCGCGCGCATCATCATGCTGGGCTACCTGATCTATCTGTTGATGAGCCTTGGATTCGCGTTCGCGACCCGGCAATGGCAGACCATGGTCCTGTTCGTGCTCTACGGTGTGTTCTTTGCCATCGACGAGGCCCAGAGCAAGGCGTTCATCGCGGATATCGAACTGGAGCGGCGCGCCTCCGCGATCGGGCTCTACAACTTCGTGACCGGCCTGCTCTACCTGCCTGCGTCGCTGATCGCCGGGGCGCTGTGGCGGCTGCACCCGGCCAGCGCTTTCCTCGCCGCTGCGTGCCTGGCCCTGGCTGCGCTGATCGCGTTCGCATTCCTGCGACCGGGCCAGCGGCAGCGCGCCGGCACGCTTCCCCCGGGCCGGTTGAATGGACGGGCGCGAGGAAGTCCACCGCTCCAGCCGCGCGTTCGCTCCCTTGATACCCTAGGGAACTCGACCTCCAGATCGCTGGCTGATCGAATCGGCTCGCGCTGGGCGCCTTCCGCATTGAGATCCCGAACGCAGGCTCACCGGACCGGCGAGCACGCCATCGCTGGCTGGTCTCCTCCGCCTCGCTTGCCTCAACCTGCCGCAGGCGTTTCGAAGCCGGTCGCGATCTCGTCGATATCATCATCGACTTCACCGGCGCCCCCTGCCTGGAGCGCAACGTCCGCTCGCCGGCGGACGGCGGACGCTTGATCCAGGTCGGCATCATGGGCGCCCGCAAGCCGTCCGCGCCTTTCTCAAAACTGAGCCGAGTACTGCAGCAGCAGGAAATTGATGCCAGGGTTGGGCCGCTTGATCCTGCCGTTGGAGTAATGCTGCAGGCGCAGCGCAAGCTCGGAGCCGGCGGCATCGCCGAAGTGATAGCCGACGCCCAGCCGGTCGCCGAACTGGAACGCCGTGGAGAAGACGGTCGAATCCGAGATCCGCGTGCGCGAGAGCAGGTGGGCGCCCACGCCAAGGTCTGTGAAGAAGCCTGTGCGGCCTGCGCCCTGCAGGCGGAGCACGGGCGTCAGACCGATGTCGCCCATCACGCCGCTGCTGCCGCCGTGCGGATCCCAGGCGCCGACGGAGGCTTCCAGGCCCAGGCGCAGCCGTAACCACCCGGATACGGGCGACCAGAGATCCTGCTTCAGGTCCCAGCGGACCTCGAAGCGGGCAAGGGAGGCTTCAGGGGCTGCGCCAAGGGAGATGCCGGCGCGAGGCGGCTCGAACCGGCCCGCGCCGGCGACGGGCGGCCCCGCCTGGGCCAGGGCGCTGCCGCCGCAGAGCATGAGGATGGCGGCAAAGCGGGAGGTGCGCATTGTGGGATCCTCTTGTAACGCAGCCGCGGCACTCTTCCCAGCGTAGTTCAATTTCCTGAGGACCGTGCGGAGCATTCATCGCGCAGCAAGGTGGAAAAGACACCGAGGCACGATTCCGGCTTGCACGCGCATGCAGGCTCTCCCGCCCCCGATTGCCACATTCCCTTTGGCTATGTCCTCATAGCCGATGATGCATTGCGGCGACAGCCGGTGTCTCCCAGACTATGGCGGAAACCACGAATCGCGATGGAGACACCATGCAGGCAACAAGCGCGTACAGCGCAAGCAAGACGCGCGGCGGCGCATCGATTGCAGTCGCGGCCATGGTGGCGGCCGCATCCGCCCTGGCCAATGCACAGGGCCAGGCCGACACCACCGACCCGGTCCGGCTTGGCGTGATGCAGGGCTTTCCGCCCGCACCGGACAAGCGCGTCACCAAAGCCAATGCATTCCAGCTGCCGAACCTCCGATGGGCATTCCGCCACACCCGCGAGACCTCGCCTACCGCCGGCATCGATCGTGCCGCTTCCGCCCTGCCACTGCCGGCACATCCGGCGGGGAATCTCGACGATGTGACATTCGAATGCGACGGGAAGCCGGTCAGGCTATCCAGCTACCTGCGCGATACGTACACCGACGGCTTCATCGTCCTGCACGAGGGGCAGGTTCTCTACGAACGCTACTTCGATTCCTTCGGCCCCCGGCAGCCGCATATCTGGGCCTCGATGACGAAGTCGATCACCGGCCTGCTTGCCGCCATGCTGATCGACGAAGGCAAGCTGGATCCCCAGGCAAAGCTGGCAACGTACGTGCCGGAACTTGCCGGGAATCCCTTCGGGGAAGCGACGATCCAGCAGAACCTGGACATGGAGGTCGCGCTGAGCTACCCCGCGAGCCTGCCTCCGGATCTCGGCCTGTTCGGCGCCGTTGGCATCGTGCCCCGCCGGGAGGGTGCGCCCGACAATATCTACGACTTCCTGAAAGTCGCCCGCCATCCACAGGACGCCACCGGGGCCAGGGTCTGGTACTACCAGAACGGTTCGCCCGAGGCGGTTGCCTGGGCGCTGCGCAGGATCACCGGCCAGTCCTGGAGCGCGCTGGTCTCCGAGCGGATCTGGTCGAAGTTCGCACAGGACGATGCCTATATCCAGGTGGACCCGCTCGGCACCGAGATGGCCAGCGGCGGCATGAACAGCACCCTGCGCGACGCTGCCCGCTTTGCCGAGGCCATCCGCAAGGCCAGTGCGGGAGCGGACCCCGACGGCATCCCTGGCAAGGCGGTTCGCCTTGCCCTGAGGCCCAACGGCAACCAGGCATTGTTTGCCAAGGGCAACCTGGCCAACGGCAGAAGCAACTACGCGTACCGGGACTACTGGTACCAGGTGAACGACGGCGACGGCTCCATCGAGGCAAGCGGGCGCTTCGGCCAGAAGATCTATATCAACCCGAAGAAGGCGCTGACGATCGTGAAGTTTTCGTCCAATCCGGACTCCGCGCCACGGGCCATCAGCGCCAGCGCGGCACCGGCCGCACCGGCACCGCGCCGGCCGGTTGAATCCCCGGAGGCGTTCGCGGGTGCCGCCAAAGCCATCTATGCGGCGATTCCGCGATAGGCCAGGCCCGGGCGCGGCCGGCCAGTCCGCTCACGGCATGCCGCTCGCCGGCTCGCCGCCCGTGAACCGCGGCGTCCGCTTCTCGATAAACGCCTGCACGCCTTCCCGCGCATCGGCGCTGCCGGCACGCGCCACAAGCAACGCCTGCTCCAGCGCGAGGTGCTCCCGCAGGCCGCGCGCGGGCGTGCCACTGCACAGGGTCTTGATGGCGGCGAGCGAGCCGCCCGCCGCGCGCGCCAGCCGCGCCACCAGCGCCTCGGCGGCCCCGGCGAGTTCGGCTTCCGGGTGCAGGGCATCGATCGCCCCATGCTGGAGGCAGCGCTGCGCGTCGATCGCCTCGCTGAGCATCAGCCACTGCTGCGCCCGCACGGCGCCGACACGGCGGGCCAGGAAGTACGAGGCCCCGGCATCGGGCGACAGTCCTATGGCGGCATAGCCGGTGCGCAGCACCGTCGACGGCGTTCCCAGCACAAAGTCCGCGCATAGCGCCAGGCCGATGCCCGCGCCGGCCACCGGCCCGTTGACCGCGGCCACCACCGGCAGCGGCGCCGTGGCCAGCCGGTACAGTGCCGGGTGCAAGGGGGTGAGGATGTCGTCCACCAGCGCATCGAGCGCCGTCCCCGCCGCCGCGAACTCGCCGATGTCGCCGCCGGCGCAGAAGATGCGCCCTTCGGCGGCGAGCAGCACCGCGCGCGGCTTGCGCGCCAGCACGTCGTCGATCGCACGCACCAGCGCGCGGCTGGCGGCGAGGGTCAGCGAGTTCGCGCGTTCGGGCCGGCTCAGCACGATGCGGCCGATCTCATCGGCCATGCCCCAGCTCACACCGTCGGATTGTTGCATTGCTTCCTCCGCATATGCGTGTATTGCGTGGAGTGCGTGTACTGCGTGGAGTGCGCCAGATACCAGCGGCGCTTCATGCCGGCAGTTTCCGCGCGATCAGTTCCTTCATGATCTCGTTGGCGCCGCCATAGATGCGCTGCACGCGCGCGTCCGCGTACAGGCGCGCGATCGGGTACTCCATCATGTAGCCGTAGCCGCCGAAGAGCTGCAGGCATTCGTCGGTCACCTTGCCCTGTTGCTCGGTGCACCACCACTTGGCCATATAGGCCGCCGTATCGTCGAGCGTGCCGTCCAGCAGGCGCTGGATGCAGTCGTTGACGAAGCTGCGCACCACATGGGCCAGCGTGGCGCACTCGGCGAGCTTGAAGCGGGTGTTCTGGAAATCGTACAGCGACTGGCCGAAGGCCTTGCGCTGCTGGGTGTGCTCCAGCGTCAGCGCCACCGCGCGCTCGATCACCGCCGCGGCCGGCACCGCAAGCAGCATGCGTTCATAGGGCAACTGGCTCATCAGCTGGGCAAAGCCCCTGCCCTCCTCCCCGCCCAGCAGGCGATCGGCCGGCACCCGCACGCCATCGAAGGACAGCTCGGCGGTGTCGGAGGCATGCTGGCCCAGCTTCTCCAGCCGCCGCCCGACCTGGAAGCCGGGCAGATTCTCCGTCTCCAGCACGATCAGCGACACGCCCCGGCCGCCGGCCTCGCCGGTGCGCACCGCCACCACCAGCAGATTGGCGGTGAAGCCGTTGGTGATGAAGGTCTTGGCGCCGTCGATCACATATGCATCGCCGTCGCGCCGGGCGCGGGTGCGCAGCGCCTGGAGATCGGAGCCACAGCCGGGCTCGGTGAGCGCGATGCCGGCCAGCATCTCGCCGCTGGCGAGCCTGGGCAGCCAGCGTTGTTTCTGCGCTTCGGTGCCGTAGTCCAGGATGTAGTGCGCCGCGATGGTGTGCACCGCGGTATTGGCGGGCACCTCGGCCTTGGCGAGTTCGTCCTGCACCACGCACTGGTAGGCCAGGCTGGCACCGGCGCCGCCATAGGCCTCGTCCATTTCAGGCAGCAGGAAACCCATCTGCCCGAACGGGCCCCAGACCTCGCGCGGGATATAACCCTGGCGGCGCCAGCCGTCCAGGTGCGGCGCCAGCTCGCCGGCGACATAGCGGCGCACCTGCTCGCGGAAGGCCTCGATCTCTTCGTCCATCCATTGATGGCGGTACGGTTGCGGCAGCATGGTTCAGATTCCCGTCATGCCGCCGCTGCACATCAGCGTCTGGCCGCTCACGTAGTCCGACTCCGGAATGCAGAGCATGTACACCGCGCCGGCGGCCTCGTCGGGGGTGCCGCCTCGGCCCAGCGGAATGGCCCGTTCCATCATCGCCATCAGGTCCGGGTTGACGCCGACCCTGATCTCGCGCCCTTCGATATTGGCGGTGGCTTCGTCCGCGGTGCTGCCGGTCAGACGGGTCTTGATCAGGCCGAAGGCCACGCAGTTGACGGTCACGTTCATGCGGCCCCACTCCTTGGCCAGCGTCTGCGTCATGCCGACGATGCCGGCCTTGGCGGTGGCGTAGTTCGCCTGGCCCGCGTTGCCGAACAGGCCGGCCACCGAGGAAATATTGACCACCTTGCGCACCACGCGCGTGCCGGCGTCGGCTTCGGCCCTGGCGAACCCGCGGATCACCGGCTGCGCGGCGCGCAGGATGCGGAACGGCGCCGTCAGGTGGCAGTCGAGCATGGCGTACCACTGCTCGTCGGTCATCTTCTGGATCACGTTGTCCCAGGTGTAGCCGGCGTTGTTGACGATGATGTCAAGGCCCTTGTACTCACTGACGGCAGTGCCGACGAAGCGCTCGGCGAAGTCCGGCGCGCTCACGCTGCCGACGCAGGCCGATGCCTCCCCGCCCACGTCGCGGATGGCCTGCACCACCTCCTGGGCCGGTTCGGCATCGAGGTCGTTGATAACGATGCGCGCGCCTTCGCTGGCCAGCTTGAGCGCGATCGCGCGGCCAATGCCACGGCCGGCGCCGGTGACGAGGGCAACCTTGCCTTCGAGTTTTCGAGTCATGGCTATGTCTCCTGCGATATGCGGATATGTGGATATGTGGATATGTGGAGTGGCAGACGGGGCTCAGGGCAACGCGACCAGCGCTTCGCCCGCGATCTTGGTTTGTCCGTACTGGTTGGCGCTTTGCACCTCGATGCGCACGCAGCGTTCGCCGTCGACGTCGAGCTTGCCAACCACGCGGCCACTGCACTGCACGATATTGCCCAGATGGGTGATGCCCTGGAAACGCACGTCGAAACGGCGCAGGCGCGACTGCGGCGCCCAGCCGGTGAGCAGCCGCCCCAGCCACGCCATGCCCAGCATGCCGTGGGCGAACACGTCGGGCAGGCCGGCGCGGCGCGCGAAGTCGAGGTCGATATGGATGGGGTGGTGATCTCCGGAGGCGCCGGCGAACAGCGCCAGCGTGCGGCGGTCCACCGGGGGCAGGGTCAATGCGGGCAGCGTGTCGCCGACCTGCACCGAATCGAAGCTGGGGGTTGTCATGCCAGCCTTGCCAGTCATGTCGCTCATGTCCGCTCCTTCAATTGCGCACCACGGTCAGCGCCCGCATCCGGGCCACCAGCTCGCCACGCTGGTTCGTCGCCCGCGACTCGGTCTCGATGAATTCGAGCGCGCCGTTCTTCTTGTCGTAGATGTCCTTGATCCGGGAGCGGACGGTTACCGTGTCGCCCGCGACGACGGGGCCGAGATACTCGAAGCTCTGCTCGCCGTGCAGCACGTTCTGGAGCTTCACGCCGAGGCGGTCGAGCAGGCCGAACATCGCGCCTGAATCCAGCTCGGCGGTGAACAGGAAGGTCGGTGGCGCCGGCAGCCCGGCATAACCCGCATCGTGCGCGGCGGACTCGTCCGTGTAGACCGGGCTGGTCTCGCCGATGGCCTTGGCGAAGAACTGCAGCCGGCCGCGCTCGACGGGCAACGCCGAGCTGCCGAGCTCAAAGCCTATCCATTTCCTGTCGATCATGATCCGGCGCGCTCGTAGAGGGTGACCACGCAGGCGCCGCCGAGGCCCAGGTTGTGCTGCAGCGCCAGCCGCGCGCCGTCCACTTGCCGCGCCCCGGCCCGCCCGCGCAATTGCTCGACCAGTTCCGTGCATTGCGCCAGCCCCGTGGCACCCAGCGGGTGGCCCTTCGACAGCAGGCCGCCGGACGGGTTGGTGACCACCTTGCCGCCATAGGTGTTATCGCCGTCGACCACGAATTTCTCCGCGCCGCCCAGCGGGCACAGGCCGAGCGCCTCGTAGGTGATCAGCTCGTTATGGGCGAAGCAGTCGTGGAGTTCCACCACGCCGATGTCCTCGGGACCCACGCCGGCGGCTTCGTACACCTGCCGCGCGGCGCTGCGCGTCATGCCGAAGCCCACCACGTCGCGCATATCGCGCGTGCCGAAGCTCTCCGGCGTATCGGTGGTCATGGCCTGCGCGCGGATGCGCACCGTCGCGTCGAGACCATGCTTCCTGGCGAACGCCTCGGACACCAGGATCGCCGCCGCCGCGCCGCAGGTCGGCGGGCAGGCCATCAGGCGGGTCATCACGCCGGGCCAGAGCATGGGCGCGGCCATCACCTCTTCCTCGCTCACCACGTTGCGGAACAATGCCAGCGGATTGTTGGCAGCGTGGCGGCTGGCCTTGGCGCGGATCTTGGCGAAGGTCTCGACCCGGGTGCCGAACTCCTTCATATGGGCAAGCCCCGCGCCGCCGAAGTAGCGCAAGGCCAGCGGCAGTTCGACATCGGTCAGCTCGGCGGCAAGCGCGTCGAAGCGCTCGAAGGGACTGGGCCGGTCGCTGAACACCGCGCCCAGCGCGCCCGGCATCATCTGCTCGAAGCCGAAAGCCAGCACGCAATCGGCCACGCCGCTCGCCACCGCCTGACGCGCCAGGTAGAGCGCGGTCGAGCCGGTCGAACAGTTATTGTTGACGTTGATCACCGGGATGCCGGTCATGCCGACTTCATACAGCCCGCGCTGGCCGGCGGTGGAATCGCCGTACACGTAGCCAGCGTACGCCTGCTGCACGCAGGCGTACCCGACGCCGGCATCCGCCAGTGCGGCCCGCACGGCCCTGGCGGCCATCACGGGATAAGGCTCGCTTGCCCCCGGCTTGGTGAATGGAATCATGCCGGCGCCGGCAACGATCACGGATGAGGCCATGGCTACTCCTTGCGTATGGTCAGAATGGTCAGGATGGTCGGGTTCAGCCGACTTGCCGCTGTTGCCCTTCCCAGAAGGGCTTGCGCAGCTCGGTCTTGAGGATCTTGCCCGCGCCGGACAATGGCAGGGCGTCGCGGAACTCCACGCTGCGCGGGCACTTGTAGCCGGCGATCAGCGTCTTGCAGTGGGCGATCAGCTCCGGGGCTGTGACGCCGGCGCCCGGCTTGCCCACCACCACGGCATGCACCGATTCGCCCCACTCGGCACTCGGGATGCCGATGACGGCGCTGGCCATCACGGCGGGATGCTGGGCGAGCGCGTTCTCGACCTCGGCGGAATACACGTTCTCGCCGCCGCTGACGATCATGTCCTTCATGCGGTCGACGACGAAGACAAAGCCGTCCTGGTCCATGTAACCGCCGTCGCCGGTGTGCATCCAGCCGTCTCGCACGGCCGCGGCGGTCTGCTCCGGCTTGTTCCAGTAGCCCTGCATCACGGTGGGGCCGCGCACCGCCACCTCGCCCACCGCGCCGCGCGGCACTTCGATGCCGTCGCCGTCGACGATGCGGACCTCGGAGGTGTAGCTGGCGCGGCCGGCGGAACGCAGCTTGCCTTGCTTGCGGCCCTCCGGCGTGTGATACCAGGCGGGATTGATGGTCGCCAGCGGCGACAGCTCGGTCATGCCGTAGGCCTGCACGAAGCCCACCCCGGGCAGTGCGGCCATGGCGCGCTCGAGCACCGTCTCGGAGATCGGCGAGGCGCCGTAGAGGATGGTCTGGAGCGCGCTCAGGTCGCGCGGCTTTTTCATCGCAGGGTGATCGACCATCATCTGGATCATGGTCGGTACCAGCAGCACATGGGTGACGCGGTCGCGCTCCAGCGTATCGAGCACCAGTTCGGGATTGAAGGCCGGGACGATCGCGTGCGTGTTGCCCTCGATCCATTGCGGCATGGCGAGCCCCATGTCGGCCAGGTGGAACATCGGCGCCGCGTGCAGGTAGGTGCCGCCGGGCGTGGCCAGGCCCTCGGCGCGCAGCGCCAGGCCCGAGCAGCATAGATTGGCGTGGCTCAGCATGACCCCCTTGGGAAAACCCGTGGTGCCGCCCGTGTAGAAGATGCCCGCGAGGTCTTCGCCGCGCCGCACGGCATCGGGGACGGGAGCGGTGCCGGCCAGCAGCGCGTCGTAGCCATGCATGCCGGGCGGCACCTCGCCATCACCGCAGTAGATCAGTTCACGCAGCGTGACGGCGTCGCGGCGAAGCTGCGCCGCGAGCGTGCTGAAGGTCTCGTCGACCAGCAGGATGGTCGAGCCCGAGTCGTCCAGCGAATACAGGATCTCCGCCGCCGACCAGCGCGTATTGCAGGGATTCAGCACACCGCCGGCCCAGGGCACCGCCATCTGGTATTCGAGGAAACGGTCCGAGTTCAGCGACAGCATCGCGACGCGGTCGCCGCTCTGCATGCCCAGCTTTTGCAGGGCGCCGGCCAGGCGCGCCACGCGCTCGGCCAGCTGGCGGAAGGTGCGCCGGCGATCGCCGCAGCGCACCGCGATGCGCTCAGGGTGTTGCTGCACTGCACGATGCAGTGCCTGCGTGAGGTACATGGCTGTCTCCGTGTCGTTTTGGCGAATACGCTGGCGTCTTTGTGCGTCTTTGCTCGTCCTGCGCGCCTTGTATTTCTTGTATTGCTTGTGCCGCCCATGGTAGAAACGCGCGGCTGGGCGTGCAATTGCGCATCACGTCGAATGCATGGCAGAAGACCTCAATCCACGACTCTCTCCCGATCCATGCCACCTCCGCCGGTCACCATCTCCATCGCCCTGGTGCACGGCATGCTTGCCGGGGTGCAGGCCCGCGGCCAGTCTTGCGACGTCTACCTGGCCGATGCCGGCATCGCCCCCGCGTTGCTGCAGGAGGCCGGCTCCCGCGTGACCGCGGCCCAGTACATCGACCTCTTCCGCTCCCTGATCCACCGCCGCGGCGACGAAGGCCTGGGCTTCCTGTCGCGGCCGCTCAAGCCTGGCAGCTTCGCCCTGACGGCCCGCTCGGCCCTGGGCGCACCCAACCTGGAGACGGCCATCCGGCGCATTGCGCGCACTTTCCGGCTGGTGCAGGACGACCTCGAACTGCGCCCGGTGCGCGAAGGCGAACTGGCCGGGCTGGCGTTGCACTTCGTCAACCCCGCGGCGGCACGGACGCCCTTTCTGCACGAGATGCTGCTGCGTGTCTTCTGGCGCCTGCTGGCATGGATGGCGGGCGGACAGCTGCCGGTGGCGCGCTTCGATTTCGCCTTCGATTGCCCGCCGCATGTGGGCAGCTATGGCAAGGTCTTTCCCGCGCAGCTGAATTTCGGCCAGCCCCGGTCGGCTTTCTGGTTCGACGCGGCCCGGCTGGAAAACCCGGTACGCCGGGACGAGGCCGCGCTGCGCACCTTCCTGGCGGAAGCACAGGCCAATGTCATCATGCCGCGCCGCGGCGAAGAAAAGACCAGCGCGCGCGTGCGCGCGCATCTGCAGGCCGGGCAACCCGCCTGGCCCGACCTGGCCGCCACGGCGCAAGCGCTGCATATGTCGACCTCGACGCTGCAAAGACGCCTGGCCACGGAGGGAACTTCGTTCCAGGCATTGAAGGACGCGCTGCGCCGCGATATCGCGATCGTCCGCCTGAACACCGGCACGGTGCCCCTGGCAACGCTGGCGCAGGAACTGGGCTTCACCGACAGCGCGGCATTCCAGCGCGCCTTCAAGGGCTGGACGGGCAGCGCGCCGGGGACATATCGCCGGGGCGGCGCGTAAGCGCGCGAGGGGCACGCGCCGGACTGCACTGGCGCCGACGATGCGGACGATGTGCATGACGCGAACAGCGCAGATGACGCGCCGCGCGATCCGCCCCCGCCGAAGAATGGTTAAGATACCCGTTCCGCAGTCTGGCCGGACACCGATAACAAGAGACCCAGAGGAGACCACGCATGCCCAACCCGTTCATCCGCACCACACTGCTGGCCACCGCCCTGCTGCTGGCCTCCCTCTGCGCCCGGGCCGATATCCGCGTCGGCATCGACGTCTCCACCACCGGCCCGGCCGCCTCCATCGGCATCCCTTCCAAGAACACCGTGCTGATGTGGCCGCAGACCCTGGGCGGGCAGCGCGCGCAATACGTGATCTTGGACGACGGCTCGGACCCCGCCGCCGCGGTGCGCAACGTGCGCAAGCTGATCTCCGAGGAAAAGGTGGATGTGGTGGTCGGCCCCAACATCACGCCCACCGCCATTGCCGCGCTGGACGCGGTGGCGGAAGGCGAAACGCCGATGCTCGCGCTGGCCGCCTCCGCCGCCATCATCGAGCCGCAGTCGGACCCCAAGCGCCGCTGGGCCTTCAAGATGCCGCAGAACGATTCCCACATGGCAACGGTGCTCACCGAGTACATGAGCAACCACGGCGTCAGGACAGTCGGCTTTATCGGCTTCAACGATGCCTATGGCGAGAGCTGGTGGCGTGAGTTCTCGAAGCTGGCGGAGGTGCGCAAGCTCAGGGTGGTGGCCAGCGAGCGCTTCTCGCGCAACGATACGTCGGTGACCGGGCAGGTGCTGAAGCTGATGGCCGCAAACCCGGATGCCATCCTGATTGCCGGCGCGGGCACGCCTTCGGTGCTGCCGCAGAAGACGCTGGGCGAGCGCGGCTACAAGGGCAAGGTGTACCAGACGCACGGCATCGCCACCTGGGATTTCCTGCGCATGGGCGGCAAGGATGTGGAGGGGACGCTGTTCCCCACCGGGCCGGTGGTGGTGGCGCGGCAGTTGCCGGATGGCCATCCTGTGAAGAAGGTGGCGCTGGATTTCGTGACGCGCTATGAGGCAAAGTACGGGGCCGACAGCGTGACGCAGTTTGCCGGGGATGCCTGGGGCGCCTGGATGCTGCTGGACGACGCGGCGCGCCGTGCCGCCAGGAGCGGCGCGCAGCCGGGCACGCGGGAGTTCCGCCACGCCATGCGCGATGCGCTGGAGGCCACGGCCAACCTGACCATCCCCAACGGCGTGATGAATATGAACGCGAAGGACCACCAGGGCTTCGACCAGCGCTCGCGCGTGATGGGTGTGATCCGCAATGGCAGGTTTGCCTACGCGGGCGACCAATAAGAGCAAGGACGTTTTGACATGAGCAATGCAACGACAGCAACTTCGCAGGCTTCGGCCTTGACGGTCGGCTTTATCGGCCTGGGCGCGATGGGCACGCCGATGGTGCGCCACCTGATTGCCGCCGGCCACGGCGTGCGCGCGCTGGTGCGCCGCCCGCAAGCACAAGCCGGCGCCCTCGCGCTTGGCGCCCAGCCTTGCGCCACGCCGGCCGAAGTCGCGCGCGGCGCGGCGGTGGTGTTCACCAACGTGACGTCGTCCGAAGACGTGCGCGCGGTGCTGCTGGGCGAGCACGGCGTGATCGAGGGCGCTGCGCCCGGCACCATCTGCATCGACCACAGCACCATCTCGCCCATCGTCACGCGCGAGATTGCCGCCAGGCTGGCGGAGCGCGGCATCGAGGCGCTGGACTGCCCGGTCTCGGGCGGCACGGCCGGCGCCGAGGCAGCCAGCCTGACCATCATGGTGGGCGGCAAGGCGGAACTGCTGGAGCGCGTGCGCCCGCTGCTGGCGCTGCTGGGCAAGACCATCACCCATATCGGCGGCAACGGCGCGGGACAGGTCGCCAAGCTGTGCAACCAGATCGCGCAGGTGGTCAATATCGAAGGCATTGCCGAAGCCATGCGCTTTGCGCAGGCGCAGCAGGTGGACAGCGGCCGTGTGCTGCAGGCCATGGCCACCGGCATGGCGGGCAGCCGCATGCTAGACCTGATGGGGCCGAAGATGGTGGCGCACGACTTCGCGGCCGGCATCGAGGCACGGCTGCACGACAAGGATTTCGGGCTGGCGGCCGACATCGCCAGGCAGCTCGGGCTGGAACTGCCTGCCATGCAGGCCACCTCCCGCCAGTTGGGCATGCTGATGGAGAAGGGCTGGGGCAAGGACGATACGTCGTCGCTGCTGCGGGTGCTGGAGGGCTGACCGGGGCGCTATGCCACGCCCATCATCCGCCGCACCGCCATCGTCAGCGGGCTGTCCCGGTCCGCCAGGTCGTTCATCACATTGAAATGGTGCTTGTCCGGCATCGGCACATGCGCCGTGCCGGGCGCCGATGCGTTGGCGGGCCCGGCGCCGGCATAGCGCAGGTCCTCCAGCCAGCACCTGGCGCGACAGCGCCGCCCCGCTGGCCGGAGCCAGTTGTGACCTGGCGGGATTTACGGCATAATTCCCGGCTCAGCACCGTGCTGGCACGCCGGACTCCCGGCAAATCCGCCAGCACCCACTCCGCCCGGGTGGTGAAACAGGTAGACGCAGGGGACTCAAAATCCCCCGCCGCAAGGCGTGTCGGTTCGAGTCCGACCCCGGGCACCAATGCCGAAGAAGCCGTCCCGGTTCCATCCGTGACGGCTTTTTCATTTCCCGAATGCCGGCACGGCCTTGAAGACGCGACCTTGAATACGCGACCGTCGAGACACGACCGTCAGGACCCGCCCCGCTCCACCAGCACAATGGTCACCAGCAGCGAAGCATCGCTGATCGCCGTCACATCGTGCGCCGCGCCGGACGCCAGGTAGACCAGGTCGCCCGGGCGCAGCAGCCGGTGGCTGCCGTCCACGCCGATATCGACGTCGCCCTCCAGGCATTGCACGGTGATTGGCCCGGCTACCGCATGCGCCGGCAGGTGCTTGCCGGCGCTCAGCACCAGCCGCATGACCTCCAGGCGGCTCTCCTTGAAGAGCGCTGTGGTGGGCGTCTGCCCGAGGCGTTCGCCCAGCGGCAGCACGCTGGCAACCTGGCCGGAGGATAGGTGTGGCAGGGACATGGACGGCTCCTCGTTATGTTCGGTGTGGGGCGTGGCGACCCTTTCTGCTTGTGTGGCGTGTGCGGCGCATGCAACATGGACGACATGCGCGACCTGCTACGTACAGGAAAACTCAACGCGTTCCCCGGCGTCGCTCATCGGCTGGCCAAACGTAATCCAGCCGTGGCCCCGGAGCGCGACCTCGTCGCGGCGGAGGATGATTTCGTCGTCGCCGTCCATGGTGATATGGGTGCCGTTCGCGCTGCGATCGATCAGTATGTACTTGCCGGCGCGGGACTCGACGATCGCGTGGAATCTCGAAGCCTGCCGGTCCGCCACCACGATGGTCATGGCGGCGTCGCGCCCGATGGTGGCCGGTGGCGATGCGCCGTCCATGCGGACCTGGGTCTCCCGATGCCGCAGCGTCAGCAACGCGGGGCGGCGCGCGCGCGGATTCGCTTCGGCCAGCACGGTCATGTCGGCATTCTGCTGCCATATGGCTTCGAACAGTTCGATGGGCCGCTCCTTGCCGCGCACCTGTATCGGGTACAGGTAGCGCGTTGCCTGGCGCAGCCTTGCGGACAGATGCGCCACCGCATCCTTGCTGGTGATGATCTGTCCCCGCGAGGCGAGCTTGGCAAGGCGAGCGGCAAGGTTCACCGTGTCGCCGAACACGTCGCCCGCGCCGTCCCGCAGGATCGGGCCATGGTGAAAGCCGATATGGATCGACAAGGGAACGCCGGATACCGGTGGCAGCAGGGCGACAGCCTGCTGCATGTCGAGTGCCGCCTGCATCGCCTCCCCGGCCGATGGAAACACCACCATGACCTCGTCCCCGATGGTCTTGACGACCCGTCCCTGCAAGGCCGACGAGCAGGATTTCATCACGGCGATGCATTGCCCGATGGCGCCGAAGGCGGCCGCATTGCCGGCCGTCTCGTACAGCCTGGTGCTGTTGCTGACGTCCGCGAACAGCACTGCCCCATCTCCATCGGACACGTCAGGTTTCGGTTCCCGGTCCATATGCGTCTCAACCCATCCGGTCCACTCAGGATCCGCTCAGGATCCACCCGGCCGTTCGCGCGGCGCTCTGCACTGATGGTAGTACGCGCACGGGTTTTGTCCCAACCGCGGCAGGCATGGGCGCAGTACGGCCCCGCCGCTCAGAGGAATGTTTCCGCGATATCGATCGAGGAGCGCTGGCCAAGCGCGTCGAAGTTGTTCGCCAGCCAGGCATCGGCCCGTTCGCGGCCCAGCGTAAAGAGGCCGCGCAGGAAGTCCCAGTCCGCATTGAATTTGCTCGACGCGCCGAGCCGCGCCATTTCATTTTCGGCATCGATGCTGTGGATCAGCATGCGGCGGTAGCGCGCCGGATCGAGCGCGCCCTCGTCGATCAGCCGGGTGATGAACTCGATGGCGCGCATCTCGCGCATCAATGACGAGTTGAAGCTCAGCGTGTTGATGCGGTCGAGGATGTCGCGTGCGGTGGTCGGTACCTGGGGGATGCGGATCGGGTTGAGGCGAATGATCAGCACGTCCCGGCTGTCGGTCTCGTAGATCAGCGGATAGATCGGCGGATTGCCCATGAAGCCGCCATCCCAGTAATACTCTCCGTCGATCTCCACCGCCTGGAACAGCGACGGCAGGCAGGCCGAGGCCAGCACCGCCTTGGCGCAGACCTCCCCGGTGCCGAACACGCGGATGCGGCCGCGCAGCACATTGGTGGCGCACAGGAACAGCTTGACGCTCTTGCTGTCCCGCAGCACGTCGAAATCGACCGTTTCGGCCAGTATGTCCTGCAGCGGGTTGAGGTTGCACGGGTTGAACTGGTAGGGCGAGTAGAAGCGAGTGAGATGGTCGAACATCATCCACGCCGGCGACAGTTCCATATGGCCGCCGCCCATCATCCGGTCCAGCCAGGTGGGTTGCATGGGGCTCAGCCGCGCCCAGTCGGATACCTTGCGCCAGCAGGTCTCGAGCGAGCGCCGCGCCCCTTGCGCGCCGCCGCTGGCGAGGCCATAGGCGAGCACGGTGGCGTTGATCGCGCCGGCGCTGGTGCCGCTGATGCCGTCGATACCGATGCGTCCGTCTTCAAGCAAGCGGTCGAGCACGCCCCAGCTGAAGGCACCGTGGGTGCCGCCCCCCTGCAGCGCGATATTGATGCGGCGGACTGCGGGGGGTTGCTTCGCTTCCACTTCCATGGCGGCCTCCTGGGCGTGCTTCGGGTGGCGGCCGCCGGTTTCAATCCTGCCGTGCCGGTTGAGGCACCGGCCGGGCAAGCCGCCATGCCAGGTTGCGGCGGGCGCGGGCTTCGCAGCGAGCCTGGAATACCTCTGTATGGTAGATGCGGGGCCGCGCCAGCAGGGTGGCCAGGAAGGCCCGGGCGCTGGCGTCGAAAGCGGCATCGTCCAGTCCCGGCTGCTCGGCCCGCAGGTTCGCTTCGTTCTGGCGGAATCGCGCCCGGCTTCCCCCCAGGTCCGCCAGGTCGACATCGAGGGCGAACCGGGTATCGGGATCGGCAGGCGCGCACGCATGCGTGGTGGCCAGGATCATCCGGGCAACGTGGCCGGCCGCGGCAATGCGGCCATCGGCGTGGCGTTGCAGCCACGCGGCGCTGCGCTGCTCGTTGTCCGCGGCGCCGGGGCTATAAATCACATCGTGGCACCACAGCGCCAGCTCCACGGCGTCCGCATCGGGAATCCCGGCGCGCGCCCAGTCCACATGGCGCAGACAGCGGCGAATGTGGTGGAGCGTGTGATAACGGCGCGCCGGCTCGGCATAGTGCCGCGCCAGGTCGGCATAGACGGCTTCCCCGTGCGCGCCGCCACAGCGCGACCACAGCGCCAGGAAGCGCGCTTGCGTCTGGTTCATTCCACCTCCTTCGCGCCGGCACTTCGGAATATCTCATCCCCTGCGCTGCCCGGGCAGGCAACTCCCTCGACTATTCTATGTTTGGGCGCCATGCCCGACACGCCTTCCGGCGAGGCCAGCCGGCCTTGGGAGTACCGGCGTGCCGACGCGGGAGCATTGCCATGCAAGCTCGATTGGCCGGTCTGGTTTGCGCAGCCATCTTCGCGGTCTGCGCCTGCGCAAGCCTGCAGCCCGAGCAGACCGGGAACAGGTTGATCGGCAGCCCGGAAAGCAGCGTGCGCGATACGTTTGGCGCGCCCAGCGAGCGCTACCGGCTGGCCAACGGCGCAACACGCTGGATCTATTCCCGGCAACCCCTCGGCTTTTACGTCTACGCAGCGGATTTCGATGCCGGCGGAAAGCTCACCGGCTTCCGCCAGATGCTGACGGAAAATGAGATTTACAAGGCACAGGTCGGAGTCTGGACCAAACGCGACATCGAAGAACGCTTTGGCAAGCCGCGGGACCCGATCCAGTATTACCCGCTGATGAAGCGGGAGGCCTGGTCCTATCGTCTCTACAGAGACGGTTACCTGCCGGCCCACTTTAGCTGCTACTTCGACGACAGCGGTGTGTTGCAGCAGACCATGATCATTGTCGATCCGTTGGGCGGCGGCGGCCATGGCAGGGTCAGGTGAGGGAGCGTGATTCGTCCCTGGCTATTTGGCTATTCACTTTGCATAGCGCGTTGCATGCGGGGCGGGCTGCTTTCATGAAGCCTCCCCCACCAGCGCCCGGATCCATGCATGCACGACCCGCACCTCCGGCGAAGTCTCGATCCGCTCCGAAGCCATCAGGTAGTACGAGTGTGCCGACGACAGGCTGACCGGCGACAGCCGCACCAGTTGCCCGGACTTGAGCAGATGCAGCAGCAGCGAGCGGCGTCCGTACGCGATGCCTTGCCCGCGCATGGCGGCGTCCAGCATCAGGCCGGTATCGGTGAACGTGGTGACGCGATGGCTGCGCGGCATGGGCAGGCCCGCCTCCCGGAACCAGGGCTCCCAGCCGTGGCGGCTGTGCGAGAGCAGCATGGCTTCGCCGAACAGCCTGGGCAGCGCGCGCTGCGATAGCGTGGCGAGGTAGGACGGCGCGGCCACGGGAAACCACTCGTCGTGTCCGAGATCGAGATGCGGCTCGACCGGCTTGGCGCGGGCGAAACGCAGCGCGATGTCGGCCTCGCCGTGGCGCGGCACGATCATCTGGCTGGTGGGGTCGAGCGCGATGGCGATCTGCGGATGATTGCGCTGGAACTCGGCCAGCGCGGGCACCACGCGAAAGCGGGCGAACGACGGCAGCAGGCTCACGCGCACGGTGCGCGCATCGCGCGGCGGGCCAAAGGCTTCGCCCAGCGTGGCCAGCGCCTGCCGCACCGGCCCAAGCAGCCGCTCGGCCTCGGGCGTGGGCGTCACGGTGCGCGTGGTACGCGCGAACAGCGCCACGCCGCATAGTTGCTCGAGCTCGCGGATGCGATGGCTCACCGTACTGTGGGCCACGCTGAGCTCCTCGGCAGCGCGGTGGAAGCTGCGCAGGCGCGCGACGGCATCGAAGGCCAGCAACAGCGGAATTGGCGGGATGTGCTTCATGATGGGGCACGCGGGCCATCCGCCGGCTCAGCGCAGGCGGCCATGGCCATGGTTTCGGCTATGGCCGGGGAGCAGCCGGTAGCGACGATGCGAGAAACGGAAAGGCTTCGGATGACGATGCGCGATCATAGCGCACGCGCGGTTCGCCACGCCCAGCCAAAGAGGCCGGCGAAGGCCAGCGGGCCCCACGCGTACAGCAATTCGCCCAGGTCCGGCAGCCAGGCGCGCTGTGCCAGCGCGGCGTCCCCGGCGCGCGCCCAGTCGGCGGCCAGCAGGGTCAGGCAGGCCGCCTGCACCAGGATGCTGCGGCCCGCCCGCTCGGTGCCGATGGCGGCAGCGGCGGCCAGCGGCAGCAGGCCAAAAGTCAGGGCGGACAGCATGGGCATCTCCCGGCGCCGTGGCGCGCTTCTTCTACGGATGGAAAGACGCCACTGTAGGTCCGGACCGCCCCCGCTTTGATGAAAGATGCGGCGGGATTATGCGATGCGGTCGACCAATGCGCTTCCGACCGGCCTGACGAAGCCTGCGCTGCCAACCAGTGCAGGCGGCACGCCGGGGCGCGTCCGCGCGGCTCTGGTATGGTGGGCGCTCCGCCTTCCGCCACCACCGAGCCGCATGCCTGCCTCCTTGTCCGCCACGCTGTCCGCCACCTTGCTGCCAGCCGCCTGGGTTTCCTCGCTGCCGGGCGCCTTGCCGATGAACCCGTCCTGGTGGTGGCCGGCGCTGTTCACGCTGGCCGAATGGACGATCCGCCTGGCCATGCTGGTCTACGTGCCGCAGCGCCGCGCACCGGCGGCGGCGCGCACCTGGCTGCTGCTGATCTTCTTCCTGCCGTGGCTGGGGCTGCTGCTGTATGCCCTGTTCGGCCGCATCTACTATCCCAAGTCGCGCCGTGTGAAGCTGGCGCGCATCAACCAGGGCATCGAGCGCGTGCGCGGCCCGCTGGAGCGCTTCGCGCCGCTGCAGCCGCTGCCCGCTGGCGTGGCCGCCGATACCGCCGGCCTGATCGAGCGGCTCGGCTCCTACTGGCCGATGCGCGGCAATGCCGTGGCGCTGATGGATGACTACCAGGCCGTGGTGGCCAGGATGATCGCCGATATCGATGCCGCCACGCGCCAGGTCCACCTGCTGGTCTACATCTACGCCGACGACGGCACCGCGCGCGCCGTCACCGATGCGCTGCTGCGGGCCAGCGCACGCGGCGTGCAGTGCCGCCTGCTGGTGGATGCGCTGGGCGCCCGCGCGGGATGGCGCGCTTTCTCCGGCAGGCTGCGCGAGGGCGGCGTGGAAGTGGTGCAGGCCCTGCCGATGCGCTCGCTGTCGGCGGTGCTCAAGGGCAAGAGCGCGCGCTTCGACCTGCGCAACCATCGCAAGATCCTGGTGGTGGACGGCCGCATCGGCTACATCGGCTCGCAGAACGTGATCGATGCCGAGTCCATGCCGGGGTTGCCCAACGAGGAGCTGGTGGCGCGCGTGACGGGACCGGTGGTGGCCCAGCTACAGGCGGTATTCCTCGCCGACCGCTACCTGGAAACCGGCGAGAACGGCGGCGGCGGCTTCACCCCGGAGAACTTCCCGCCGGTGGAGCCGCAAGGCCCGCATACCGCGCAGATGCTGCCCAGCGGCCCGGGCTACGGTACGCAGAACGCGCAGATGGCGCTGATCAGCATGATCCACCAGGCGCGCAGCGAGGTGGTGATCACCACGCCCTACTTCGTGCCGGACGAAGCCTTCCTGCAAGCGCTGCACCTGGCCTGCTACCGGGGCGTGGCGGTGCACCTGGTGCTGTCGCAGCGGATCGACCAGCGTTTTACCCAGGCCGCGCAGGAAGCCTACTTCGGCATGCTGCTGGACTCGGGCGTGCGGATCCACCTGTATCGCCCGGCTTTCCTGCATGCCAAGCACGTCACCATCGACGACGCCGTGGCAATGGTGGGATCGACCAATATGGATATCCGCTCTTTCGCGCTCAACGCGGAAGCCGCGCTGGTGATCTACGACCGCGCCGTGGTGGCGCGCATGCGGCAGATCCAGCAGCGCTACCTGGCCAATAGCGCGCTGGTGGATCGCGCGGAGTGGCAGCGGCGTCCGCTGCATACGCGCACCTGGCAGAACCTCTGCCGGCTGGCGGATTCGCTGCTGTAGCGGCGCGGCCGCGGGCATCGGCGCCCGCGGCCGGCATGCCGGCGGCTTAGCGTGCTTCCACGAAGCCCAGTACCGTTTCCAGCATGGTCTTGAGGGTGGGCTGCAGGCGCGTGGCCAGGACCTCGTCATAGGCGAACGGATAGGTCTCGCTCATATAGACCGACTGCGCCAGTTCGAGCTGCACCGCGTGCACGCCCTGCGCCGGCGCGCCATATTGGCGCGTGATGTAGCCGCCCTTGAAGCGGCCGTTGAGCACGGAGGTATAGCCGGGGGCGGCGCTGGCGATCTCCAGCAACTGCTCGGCCAGCGCGGCATCGCAGCTGGCGCCGTTGGCGCTGCCGAGGTTGAAGTCGGTCAGCTTGCCGTCGAAGAAGCGCGGCAGCACCGAGCGGATCGAGTGCGCGTCCCACAGCGCGATGGTGCCGTGCGCGGCGCGCAGGCGGGCCAGCTCCTCGGCAAGAGCGGCGTGGTACGGTCGCCAGATGGCGTCGCGGCGCGCCGCGATCTCGCCGTCGGCGGGGCCGTTGCCGTCGGCGTACAGCGGCGTCTTGTCGAAGGTATCGACCGGACACAGGCCGGTGGTGTCCTGGCCGGGATAGAGATTGGCGTTGTCGGGCGGGCGGTTCAGGTCCACCACATAGCGCGAGTGCGTGGCCACCAGGATGGAGGCGCCGAGTTCGCGCGCGAAATCGTAGAGGCGTTCGAGGTGCCAGTCGGTATCGGGCACCGTACGCGCCTCGGCGGTCAGCCGTGCGGAGACGGAGGCCGGCAGGTGGGTGCCGACGTGCGGCATCGACACCAGCAGCGGGCGGGTGCCGCGATGCAGCGTGAAAGCGGGGGTATCGGTCGAGAAAGCCATGTTTTGTGTTTGCAACCTATAGGCAAAGGCAAAGGCGCTGGTACTCGCTGATGCGGCCTGAAACTTGTATCGTCAAGCATCAGGCCGCATGCGGGGCGCCGGATTTCAGTCTGTCAGCAGGCTGGCGCGCGCCGCGGCGAAGCGCTTGCCGGCCTCGGCCTGCGCCGGGTGCGCGCCATGCCGCACGCGCGTGCGGCCCGCCGTGCGGACTTCCGCTAGTGTCTCATGTCCGTGGTTGGTGAACACATGGACCGCCAGCGCCTGGCTGCCGGACAGGCCCGCCAGCGCCGGGTGCGCCCCGTCGAGCACCACGAAATCGGCCTGCTGCCCGACTGCCAGCGCGCCGATGGCGCGGCCCGAGGCGCGCGCGCCGCCGGCCGCGGCGTCCAGGTAGAGGCGGTCGGCCACTTGCCTGTGCGTGTCCGATGCCAGCACGTTGCGCTTTTGCAGGGCAAGGCGCTGGCCGTACTCGAACAGCCGCAGTTCTTCCGCCAGGCTGACGCTGGCATGGCTGTCGGAACCGATGCCCCATGCGCCGCCCTGCGCCAGGTAAGGCGCGGCGTCGAACACGCCGTCGCCCAGATTGGCCTCGGTGGTGGGGCAGATGCCGGCCACCGCGCCGCTATGCGCAAGGCGCCGCCGTTCGTCCCAGTCCAGGTGGGTGGCATGCACCAGGCACCAGCGGGCGTCGACCTGCGCATGGTCGAGCAGCCACGCCACCGGGCGCGTGCCGGTGAGCGTGATGCACTCGTCCACCTCGCGCTGCTGCTCGGCGATATGGATGTGCACCGGCGCGCGCGGGTCCATGGCGTGCAGGCCCGCCACGGCATCGGCAAGGCTTTGCGGCGGCACCGCGCGCAGGGAGTGCGGCGCCAGCCCCAGCCGCGCCTGGCCGTGGCATTGCGGGGCCAGGCGGCCGAGCAAGGCCAGCATGGCGTCGACGTCGTGCAGGAAGCGGCGCTGCTCCGCCAGCGCGGGCTTGCCGCCGAAGCCGGCGGTCTGGTACAGCACCGGCAGCAGCGTGATGCCGATGCCGGCGGTCGCGGCCGCGCGCAGCAGGCGCAGCGACATCTCGGCGGGATCGGCGTAGGGCTTGCCGTCCGGGTCGTGATGCACGTAGTGGAACTCGCACACGCTGGTATAGCCGGCGCGCAGCATCTCGATATAGAGCTGCGTGGCGATGGCCTCGAGCGTATCGGGCGAGAGCCGCAGCGCGAAGCGGTACATCAGCTTGCGCCAGCTCCAGAAGGAGTCGCTCTCCTGGCCCTCGGCCAGCGCTTCGCTGCGGTATTCCGTCAGGCCGGCAAAGCCGCGCTGGAACGCGTGCGAGTGCAGGTTGGCCATGCCCGGCAGCAGCGGGCCGGCGGCACGCGGCACGGCGCTGGCCGGCACGGCGCCGGCCTGCACGGTGGTGAGCGCGCCGGCATCGTCCCAGGCCAGCAGTACATCGCGGGCCCAGCCCGTGGGCAGCAGGGCCTCGGGGGCGAACAGGCTTCCCGCTCTCATGGCTGCACGCCTTGCGCCGGCGCGGCGCCCGGGTAGACCTTGCCCTGCCGCACCACGGCGGCGGCCGGATTGCGGCCGAACCAGTAGGCCAGCTCGGCCGGCGAATCGACCTGCCACAGCACGAAATCGGCGGCGCGCCCCGGGGCCAGCAAACCGTGACGATCCGCCGCGCCGAGCGCGCGCGCTGCATGCGCGGTGACACCCGCCAGCACTTCGGGCACGGTCAGCCGGAACAGGGTGCACGCCATATTCATCATCAGCAGCAGCGAAGTGACGGGCGAGGTACCGGGATTGTGATCAGTGGAGATCGCCATCGGCACCCCATGCCGGCGCAGCAGTTCGATCGGCGGCAGGTGGGTGTCGCGCAGGAAATAATAGGCGCCCGGCAGCAGGACCGCCACCGTGCCGGACTCCGCCATGGCCATGACGCCGGCTTCGTCGAGATGCTCCAGGTGGTCGGCCGACAGCGCGCGGTAACGCGCGGCCAGCGCCGAGCCGCCCAGGTTGCTGAGCTGCTCGGCATGCAGCTTGACGCGCAGGCCGTGGCGCTGGGCGGCCTGGAATACGCGCTCGGTCTGCGCCAGGCTGAAGCCCACCGATTCGCAGAACGCGTCCACCGCATCGACGAGGCCCTCCTCGGCCAGCGCCGGCATCATGGTGTCGCACACCAGCGCGATATAGTCGTCGGCGCGGCCCGCGTATTCCGGCGGCAGCGCGTGCGCGCCGAGAAAGGTGGTGTGCACCGTCACGCCGAAGGCCTCGCCCAGGCGGCGCGCCACGCGCAGTTGCTTGCGCTCGCTGGCGAGGTCCAGGCCGTAGCCGGACTTGATCTCCAGCGCGGTCACGCCCTCGGCCAGCAGCGGCGCCAGGCGCGCGGCCGCCAGTGCGAACAGCGTGTCCTCGTCGGCGGCGCGGGTGGCGCGCACGGTGGAGACGATGCCGCCGCCCGCGCGGGCGATCTCCTCGTAGCCGGCGCCGGCCAGGCGCATGGCGAACTCGTCCGCGCGCTGGCCGCCGTAGACCAGGTGGGTGTGGCAATCGACCAGGCCAGGCGTGATCCACGCGTTGCCGGCATCGAAGCGCGGCAGCGCGGCGTAGTCCCGCGGCAGTTCGGCCAGCGGGCCGAGCCAGGCGATGCGGCCCTGCTGCACGACCAGCGCCGCGTCGCGGATGGCCCGGGCGGGATCGCCATCGGGCAGCAGGTGGCAGCGATGCCAGACGCCGTCGGCGGACGCGGCGGGCGGATGGGTGACGGCGGCCTGCGCCGGGTTCAGGTTCATTACGGGTTCTCCATTTCCAGGGTGACGCACAGGCAGAGCGCGGGCTCGGACATCGCCTGCAGGCGGTACGGCACCGCCACGCCTGCGGCGAACAACAGGCCATCGTCGCTGGCCAGCACGGCCTGGCCGCCCTGACCGGCGGCGCCGTGCCGCCATGCCCCCTCGATGACAAACAGCAGCACGGCATGCGCGCCGGGGGCCAAG
>NZ_JARJLM010000354.1 GCF_029335485.1 Cupriavidus basilensis | reverse complement strand
CGACCTTCCGCGAGAGCGGCATCGCGGGCATGGACTCGATGGGCTGGTTCGGGCTCCTGCTGCCGGCCGCCGCGCCGCGCCCGGTGGTGGAAAAGTTCTCCGCCGACGTCAACCGCGTGCTGGCCATCCCGGCCTTGCGCACCCGCATGAGCGAAATGGGCGTGGTGCTCGCCGGCAGCACGCCTGATGCCTTTGCCGACACCATGCGCAGCGACTACGCGCGCTGGGGCAAAGTCATCCGCACCCGGAACATCCGCCTTGATTAACACCAGCCCGGCGGCGGCCGGCGCCTTTCTTCTCCTGTGTTTTCCATGATGCAAGCTGCTTCCGTTTCCCCGTCCACTGTTGCCCCGTCCCCCACTTATCGCTCCCCGTTCTGGCCCCCCGGCATGCCAGCCGAGGTGCACGTGCCGCGTACCAGCCTGGCCTACAACGTCGAGGTGGCCGCCCGGCGCTATCCGGACAAGGCCGCGATCCGGTATTTCCACACCACCATCACCTACGCCAGCCTGCAGGCGCAGATCGAGCGCATGGCGGGCTACCTGCAACAGGCCTGCGGCGTGGCGCCGGGCGACCGGGTGATGCTGTTCAGCCAGAACTGCCCGCAGTTCATCGTCGCGTATTACGCCATCCTGCGTGCCGAGGCAGTGGTGGTGCCTGCCAATCCGATGTGGCTGACCGGCGAGCTGGAGCACGTTGCGGACGACAGCGGCGCGGTGGCGGCCTTCGTCGCGGCGGAGCTGTATCCGCAGATTGCGCCGCTGCACGGCGCAAGGCTGCCACATGTGATCGTGCATCAGTATGGCGACATGCTTGGCGACGGCGGCGCGGTTGCCGGTGCCGGCCCGGCCGTGCCCGCATGGCTGCGCCAGCGCGCGCCGCTGCCCGCCGGCGCGCCGCCCGGCGCCACGCTGGCGTCGTGGGCGCAGGCCGACGCCGCGGGCCATCGTCCGGGGCCGCACCAGGCCGGCTACGACACGCTTTGCATGCTGGCCTATACGTCGGGTACCACCGGCCATCCCAAGGGCTGCATGCATACGCACGGCACGCTGATGAGCGCGGCGGTGGGCTCGCAGCTGTGGCGCAGCGCCAGCCCGGAGAGCGTATGCCTGTCGGTGGCGCCGATGTTCCATCTGCTCGGCATGCAGAACGGTATCCATGCGCCGCTTTATCTCGGCGCCACCATCGTGCTGCTGCCGCGCTGGGATCGCGCGCTGGCAGCAGACCTGATCGAGCGCTACCAGGTGACCACCTGGGGTGCGCCGCCGGCCATGCTGGTGGACTTTTTCGCGCAGCCCGGCATCGGGGAGCGCAACCTGTCCAGCCTCGCCTACCTCGGCGGCGGTGGCGCCGCCATGCCCGACGCCGTGGCAACCATGCTGCAGGAGCGCTTCGGCCTGCCTTATGTGGAGGCTTACGGGCTGACGGAGACCGCCGCCTTCCTGCTGTCCAACCCGCGCCACCGCCCCAAGCGCGAATGCCTGGGCATCGCCACCTTCGGCGTGGACGCACGCGTGATCGATCCGCATACGCTGGCCGAACTGCCGCAGGGCGAGCTGGGCGAAATCGTGACGCAAGGCGCGCAGGTGATGCAAGGCTACTGGCGCAACCCGCAGGCCAATGCCGAAGCGTTCGTCGAGCTCGACGGCAAGCGCTTCCTGCGCACCGGCGACCTCGGCTTCATGGACGCGGAAGGCTACTTCTTCATGCGCGACCGGCTCAAGCGCATGATCAATGCGTCCGGCTTCAAGGTCTGGCCGGCCGAGGTGGAGAACCTGCTCTATGGGCATCCCGCCATCCACGAAG
>NZ_JARJLM010000353.1 GCF_029335485.1 Cupriavidus basilensis | reverse complement strand
GTCTCCCGAAGTTATTAACATGTTAAGTACAGGCGGCGACATCGCGCGACCCGCCGCAGCCGATCCGCCAGCCGGGCAAAGCAAGCGCCAGGGGAATAGCGGACGCAACCAGAGAGGAGCTCGATGCGACAAGCCAGAATCGCCGCCGGCGGCCGGCCGGTGCAGGCCATGCGGGTGGACGAAGCCACCTTGCTGCCATGGGACGGGGGGCGGCCCCTGCGCGAAGGCGAATTCATGTGGCAGCCCGCCATCACCGGTACGGTCTATGGCACGCTGCTGAATTTCAAGGGCGCGCTGGCAGCCCTGGGCGACAGCGTCAACGCTGCCCCCTACCAGGCGCCGCCCGCCGGACCCATCCTCTACATCAAGCCCGCCAATACGCTGGCCGCCCACGGCAGCGAGGTGACCCTGGCGCCGGGCGAGGACACCGTGGAGATCGGTGCCGCGCTGGGCATCGTGATCGGCAGGCGCGCCACCCGTATCGATGCGGCGCGGGCGGCGGACTATATCGCCGGCTACACGGTGGTGTCGGATGTGAGCGTGCCGCATGCCAGCTACTACCGCCCGGCGGTGCGCCACAAGTGCCGCGACGGCTATTGCCCGGTTGGCCCGTGGGTCACCGCGCGCGAGCAGGCCGGCAATCCCGACGCGCTCACCATGGTGGTGCGCATCAACGGCGAGGAGCGGCAGCGCAACCACACCGGCAATCTGCTGCGCCCGGTGGCGCAACTGCTGGCGGATGTCACCGCCTTCATGTCGCTGGAAGCCGGCGACGTATTGCTGGCCGGCGTGCCCGAAGGCGCGCCGCTGGCACGCGCCGGAGACAGCGTGGAGATCGAGATCGAAAACGTGGGCCGCCTGCGGCACCGGGTCGTGGCAGCGTTCGGGGAGCCGGCATGAGAACCGCACGCGTAGCCTTTGACGGACTGATCCACGGCGCGCAGCCGGCGGACGAGGGCCTGCTGCGCCTCGACGACGGGCGCGTGGTCAGCGAGAGCGCCGTGATGTGGCTGCCGCCGCTGGCGCCCCGCACCACCTTCGCGCTCGGCTTGAATTACGCCGACCATGCGCGCGAACTGGCCTTCAAGGCGCCCGAGGAACCGCTGGTCTTCCTCAAGGGGCCGGGCACGTTCATCGGCCACCGGGGCCATACGATCCGCCCGGAAGGCGTCAAGTACATGCACTACGAGTGCGAGCTGGCGGTGGTGATCGGCAGCACCGCGCGCGGCGTCAAGGCGGCGCAGGCATACGACTACGTACGCGGCTATACCGTAGCCAACGACTATGCCATCCGCGATTACCTGGAAAACTACTACCGCCCCAACCTGCGGGTGAAGAACCGCGATACCTGCACCCCGCTCGGGCCATGGCTGGTGGACCGCGACGACGTGCCGGATCCCATGGACCTGGCGCTGCGCACCACCGTCAACGGCAAGCTGACCCAGCAGGGCAGTACCCGCGACATGATCTTCGGCATCCCCTGGCTGATCGAATACCTCAGCAGCTTCATGACGCTGGAGGCGGGCGATGTGATCCTCACCGGCACGCCGGAAGGGCTGGCGGATACGCAGCCGGGCGACGAGGTGGTCACGGAGATCGAGGGGGTGGGGCGGCTGGTCAATACCATCGCATCGGCCAGCGGATACGGCAGCGTGCGCTGAGATGCGGCGCGCCAGCGCGCCAGAGTGCCAACAAGGAGGAAGACATGATCAAGCATTGGATCGACGGCAAGCAGGTCGACAGCAAGGACACCTTCGTCACCTGGAACCCGGCCACCGGCGAAGAGATCGCCACCGTGGCGGCCGGCGGCGAGGCCGAGGTCAACGCCGCCGTGGCAGCGGCCAAGGCAGCGTTTCCCAAGTGGGCCAATACGCCCGCCAAGGAGCGCGCCCGCATCATGCGGCGCCTGGCGGACCTGATCACCCAGCACGTGCCGCAGCTGGCCGCGCTGGAGACCCAGGACACCGGCCTGCCGATCGCGCAAACCGGCAAGCAGCTGATTCCGCGCGCCGCCGAGAACTTCAATTTCTTTGCCGAAGTGTGCGTGCAGATGAATGGCCGCACCTACCCGGTGGACGACCAGATGCTCAATTACACGCTCTACCAGCCGGTGGGCGTGTGCGCGCTGATCTCGCCGTGGAACGTACCGTTCATGACCGCCACCTGGAAGGTCGCACCCTGCCTGGCGCTGGGCAATACCGCGGTGCTCAAGATGTCGGAGCTGTCGCCGCTGACCGCCGACCAGCTGGGCATGCTGGCGCTGGAAGCCGGCGTGCCGGCGGGCGTGCTCAACGTGGTGCAGGGTTATGGCGCCAGCGCCGGCGATGCGCTGGTGCGCCACCCGGATGTGCGCGCGGTATCGTTCACGGGGGGCACGGCTACGGGCAAGCGCATCATCGAACGCGCTGGCCTGAAGAAGTTCTCGATGGAGTTGGGCGGCAAGTCGCCGGTGCTGGTGTTCGACGACGCCGACCTGGAACGTGCGCTGGACGCCGCCTTGTTCACCATCTTCTCGATCAACGGCGAGCGCTGCACCGCGGGCTCGCGCATCTTCGTGCAGGACACGGTCTACGACGACTTCGCGGGGAAGTTCGCGGAGCGCGCCAGGCACCTGCGCGTGGGCGACCCGACCAGCGAGCAGACCCATGTGGGCGCCATGATCACCCAGCAGCACTGGGAGAAGGTCACGGGCTATATCCACCTGGGCGAGCAGGAGGGCGCGACTATCCTGGCGGGCGGCGCCGAGCGCCCGTCGGACCTGCCGGCGCACCTGCGCAACGGCAATTTCGTGCAGCCCACCGTGCTGGCCAATGTGGAGAACCACATGCGGGTGGCGCAGGAGGAGATCTTCGGGCCGGTGGCCTGCCTGATTCCCTTCAAGGGCGAGGACGACGGCCTGGCCATGGCCAACGACACCGCCTACGGGCTGGCCTCGTATATCTGGACGCAGGACGTGGGCAAGGTGCACCGGCTCGCGCGCGGCATCGAGGCCGGCATGGTCTTCGTCAACAGCCAGAATGTGCGCGACCTGCGCCAGCCTTTTGGCGGTACCAAGGCGTCCGGCACGGGGCGCGAGGGCGGCGAATTCAGTTTCGAGGTGTTTGCCGAGGTGAAGAACGTCTGCATCTCGATGGGCGGGCATCATATTCCGCGCTGGGGTGTTTGAGCGCAGTGAGCGTGCCGGGCGACCCCATACTGCCGCCACAACAAGACAGGAGACACCGCAATGGGCAAGCTATCACTCGCCGCCAAGATCACGCATGTGCCGTCGATGTACCTCTCGGAACTGCCCGGCAAGCACCAAGGCTGCCGCGAGGCGGCCATTGCCGGCCACCGCGAGATCGGCCGGCGCTGCCGCGAGCTCGGGGTGGACACCATCGTGGTGGCCGATGTGCACTGGCTGGTGAACGCCGGCTACCACGTCAACTGCAACGCGCATTTCGAGGGCATCTACACCAGCAACGAGCTGCCGCACTTCATCAAGGACATGGCCTATGCCTATGACGGCAATCCGGCACTGGGCCGGCTGATCGCCAGCACCGCGAGCGAGCAGGGCGTGATGACGCGCGCCCACGAGATCGCCAGCCTGGAGCTGGAATACGGCACCCTGGTGCCGATGCGCTACATGAACGCCGACCGGCATTTCAAGGTGGTGTCGGTCGCGGCCTGGTGCGCTTGGCACCAGCTGGACGAGAGCCGGCGCTTTGGCGCCGCGCTGCGCGAGGCGATCGAGGCCAGCGATGCCAATGTGGCCTTTCTTGCCAGCGGCTCGCTGTCGCACCGTTTCAACGACAACAACAGCCCCGAGGAAAGCATGCACCAGATCAGCCGTGAGTTCTTCAGGCAGGTGGACCTGCGCGTGGTGGAGCTGTGGAAGCAGGGCGACTGGACCGCCTTCTGCCGCATGCTGCCGGAGTACAACGAGCACTGCATCGGCGAAGGCGGCATGCACGATACGGCCATGCTGCTCGGGCTGCTGGGCTGGGACAGGTACGACCAGTCCGTCGAGATCGTGACCGACTATTTCACCAGTTCCGGCACCGGCCAGATCAACGCGATCTTTCCGGTGCGGTGATCCGCGCGCCGACCCCTAATTTCCGAGGCTGCCCATGCCCCATATCATCGTCGAATACACCGACAATATCCGCGCCGAGGCGCGCGTGCCGGCCTTGCTGAAGACCATCAACGAGGTGCTGATCGCGCAGGACGGCGTGTTTCCCATCGGCGGCATCCGCTCGCGCGCGCTGGCGCTCACCGACTACCGCATGGCCGACGGCGAGGAGGACTATGCCTTCGTCCACATCACGCTGAAGATCGGCGCGGGACGCGATGAAGCCGTCAAGAAGCGGGCGTGCGATGCGCTCTTCGATGCCATCAAGGCCCACTTCGCCGAGCTGTATGCGCGGCGCTACCTGGCGCTTTCGATGGAGCTTGCCGAGTTCAACGAAGGTGGCAGCTACAAGCACAACAACGTTCACGCCCGCTTCAAGAAGGCCGGCTGAACGGCGCAGATCAACGATATTCCAACGCTACCCACGGAGACCCCATGCTCAGCCCAGAGCTGGTTCGCCAGATTGCCCATCGCCTGCACGACGCCGAACAATCGCGCAAGCAGATCCGCCAGATATCGCTGGACCACCCCGACATCACCATCGACGACGCCTACGCCATCCAGCGCGAATGGGTCGCGCACAAGCTGGCCGGGGGGCGCACCGTCAAAGGCCACAAGATCGGACTGACCTCGCGCGCGATGCAGATGTCCTCGCAGATCGACGAGCCTGACTACGGCACCCTGCTCGACGATATGTTCTTCCAGGACGGCGCCACCATTCCCGCCGGGCGCTTTATCGTGCCGCGCGTCGAGGTGGAGCTGGCGTTCGTGCTGGGCAAGCCGCTCAAGGGGCCGCATTGCACGCTCTTCGATGTCTATGACGCCACCGCCTACGTGATTCCCGCGCTGGAGATCATCGATGCGCGCAGCCATTCCATCGACCCCGACAGCAAGCGCCCGCGCAAGGTGTTCGACACCATTGCCGACAACGCTGCCAATGCCGGCGTGGTGATGGGCGGCCGCCCGGTGCGGCCGTTCGACGTGGACCTGCGCTGGGTCTCGGCCATCATGTCGCGCAATGGCGTGATCGAGGAAACCGGCGTGGCCGCCGGCGTGCTCAATCATCCGGCCAATGGCGTGGCGTGGCTGGCCAACAAGCTGCATCCCTTCGGCGTGGGCCTGGAAGCCGGCGAGGTGATCCTCGGCGGCTCCTTCACCCGGCCGGTGGCGGCCAATCCGGGTGATACATTCCAGGTGGACTACGGCGCGCTGGGCGCCGTGGCTTGCCATTTCGCCCCTCCCGCATAAACCGGCGCGCAGGTGCCAGGAGCTATCATGGAATTTCCCCTCAACAGCTTCAAGCGCGCGCTGGCCGCGGGCGAGCAGCAGATCGGGCTGTGGCTTGGCCTGGCGAGCCCCTACACCGCCGAGGTACTGGCCGGCGCCGGCTTTGACTGGCTGCTGGTCGACGGCGAGCACGCGCCCAACACCGTGCCGTCCATCCTGGCGCAGTTGCAGGCGATTGCGCCGTACCCGGTGCGGCCGGTGGTGCGCGCGGCCTGGAACGATGCCGTGCAGATCAAGCAGTTGCTCGACGTCGGCGTGCAGACCCTGCTGGTGCCGATGGTGCAGGACGCCGCCGAGGCCGCCGCCGCCGTGGCGGCCACGCGCTATCCGCCAGAAGGCGTGCGCGGCGTGGGCAGCGCGATGGCGCGCGCGTCGCGCTGGAACCGCGTCGACGGCTACCTCGGCCGTGCCAATCGCGAGATGTGCGTGCTGGTGCAGGTGGAAACCCGCGCCGGGCTTGCGCATCTGGATGCGATCGCGGCCACCGAAGGCGTGGACGGCGTGTTCATCGGCCCGGCTGACCTCGCCGCCGACATGGGGCACCTCGGCAACCCGGGCCATGCGGACGTGCAGGGCGCCATCGCCGACGCCATCGCGCGCATCCGCCGCGCCGGCAAGGGCGCGGGCATCCTCAGCGCCGATGTGGCGCAGTCCCGGCAGTACATGGCGCTCGGGACGACATTCACCGCGGTTGGCGTGGATGCCACGATGCTCGCGCGTGCGGCGGAAAGCCTTGCCGGGCAGTTCAAGGGGCAATGCGGTGGCGCTACTGGCGGCGGGGACAAGACGTACTAGCCGAAGCATCGGGAGCGCCGGACGAAGCCGGCAGGATGCGCCGAAACCGTCTGCAATGACGACAGCGTTTATTCCCTCAGCCCCGCATGGGGAGAGGGGATTACCCCCGCGCATTGCGTCAAGTAGTTCGGTGTCGGAGGCGGGCCTTACCCAGAAGTCCGAAAACCAAAAGCAAAAAGACAAAAATAGAAAACAAGGAGACACAAGATGCAAGCATCCGCCTGCCCGCAGCGCGCACGCCCGCTTCCCAACGCCCGCCACGCGTTCCGCGCCGCCGTACTGCTCGCGGTGGCGCTCTGCGCCGGCACCCAGGCCCTCGCCGCCGATCCCGCCGCCCGCTGGGTGGTGCCCTACACCGCGGGCGGCGGCAGCGACCTCGCCACGCGCATCGTCGCGCAGAAGATCGCGCCGGTGCTGCACCAGAACATCGTGGTCGACAACAAGCCCGGCGGCGCCACCATCCTGGCCGCGCAGGACGTCGCCAAGGCCCGCGCCGACGGCGCCACGCTGCTGACGGCCGGGCAGGGCACGCTGGTGCTCAATCCCGCGCTGTACCGCAAGCTGCCTTATGACGCGGGCAAGGATTTCACGCTGGTCACCTCGCTGGTGAAACTGCCGGTGGTGCTGGTGACCAACCCGGCGCTGCCGGTGAAGACGCTGCCGGAGTTCATCGGCTGGCTCAAGGCCGGGCAGGGCAAGGCCACCTATGCTTCGGTGGGCACCGGCAGCCCGCATCACCTGAGTGCCGAACTGCTGCTGGACCGCGTGCAGGCCACCGCGGTGCACGCGCCCTACAAGGGCACGCCGCCGGCGTTGCAGGACGTGGCGGGCGGGCAGGTCGATTTCATGATGGCCGACCTCTCGGCCGCGGTACCGCTGATCCGGGCCGGGCGCCTGCGCGCCATCGCGCTGCCTGCCGAGCAGCGCTCGGCAGTGCTGCCGGATGTCCCGACCTTCGCCGAGGCCGGGCTGAGCGGCTTCACGGCATTTGCCTGGCAGGGCGTCGTGCTGCCGGCGGGCACGCCACCCGCCACGGTCGACAAGCTCAATGCCGCGATTGCCGCGGCGCTGAAGGACCCGGCCGTGGTGAAACAGATGCAGGAACTCGGCCTTGAACCCATGGGCGACACGCGCGCCGGATTCGCGGAGTTCGTCGAGCGCGAGCGCGCCAAGTGGGGCGCGTTGATCCGCGCGCACAAGATCGTGCTGGATTGAAGCTTGAAGCACCCGGTGGCAGTGACCCCGCTCCCCGCATGGCAACGGGGGGCAGACCATCGCCATGCATGAGCAGTCTTGCCATTGCTATGTCCGCGCCTCGGCCCCGCCGTACAGTGCCGCAGCGGCTTCGATGCAGGTGGCATGCAGATCCCTGCCCAGCGCGTGCAAGGTTTCTGCGGACAGTTGACCGTTGAACGCTGATCACTGAATGCTAGGCGGTCGTCGAGGACATGTCGGGGAGGTTGCCCGGAATCGCGGCCTGTGCCTGTGAGGCTCCCCGCACTGGCGCTGGCGACACCATGCCTTCCTGCACGCGATCCGCAATGTCCTGCAGCGGTTCGACGAACCGCTTGATCGCTTCTTCCTCGCTCAACGCGCGCGCCAGATACACCACGTTCAGGCTACCGCGTACGCGGTCCTGGTGCCGGATCGGTACCGCGACGGCGCCGATCTTGCGCTGCTCGAGCCAGTCGCCGCGATTCGAGCCGAAGCCGTCCGCACGCACGCGTTCCACGAGCTTGCGGACATAGGCCGCGTTGTTGGCCAGTGCCGCTTGCTCCTCGCCTGCCGCACCCGAGCGCAGCAGGTTGAGCACGTCCTCCCGCTCGGCGTCGCCGCAGTAGGCGAAATAAGCCCGCCCGGCCGCCGTCGACAGCATCGGCAGGCGCCGGCCCACCATCGCCCGGTGGAAGGACAGCGGGCTGAAGCGATGCGTGGTTTCGCGGATGATCATGGCGTCGCCATCCGGCGTGGTCAGGTCGGAGGGCCACAGCACGCGTTGCAGCAGTTCCCCCATCAGCGGCGCGGCGATGGTGGAGATCCATTCGTCGTCATTGAAGCCTTCGCTCAACGCCCTGACCTGCAGCGTCAGGCGATAGCTGTCGTCCGAGTCGCTGCGGCGCACGAAGCCTTCGGCGATCAGGGTCTCCAGCAAGCGCCGGACCGTGGTGCGGTGCAACCCGGTCAGCCCACTCAGTTGCAATGCCGTCCCGCGCCCGCTTTCCATCCGGTTCAGGGCCTTCAGCACGTCCAGCCCACGGGTCAGCCCGCGCACGCTGGCATAGGGGGAAGTTCGTCCCGTAGGCATAAAAAATCCTTTTAAATCAACGTTGTGCACTCCTTGCACATTCTGGTCGTTTTTTTGTCTGGATGCAACCGGGTCTCTACACTGCGCTGTACTACTTAGACATTGACGAACGAAGGAGACACGATGTCGACCGCTGCCACCAGCCTCAAGCCAGCCCAGTCCAGCCCACCCAGCCAGCCGTTCCAGAGCATCTGGGGCGAGTTGCGCGGCGTTTCCTTCAGCCAGGGCTGGATCGACGCCAAAGGCATCCGCACCCGTTACCTGCACGCCGGCAGCAGCGACAAGCCGGCGCTGATCCTCCTGCACGGCGTCGGTGGCCACGCCGAAGCCTATGTGCGCAACCTGCAGTCGCATGCCGCGCATTTCGACGTGTGGGCCATCGACATGATCGGTCACGGCTGGACCGACAAGCCGGCCGGTGGCCGGGAGATCCCGGATTATGTCGATCACGTGATCCGCGTGATGGACGCCCTTGGCATCGAGCGCGCTTCGTTCAGCGGTGAATCCCTGGGCGGCTGGGTTGCCTCGCGCCTTGCCATCGACCATCCCGAACGGGTGGAGCGGCTGGTACTGAACACGGCTGGCGGCTCGCAAGCGGACCCGGTGGTGATGGAGCGGCTCAAGACGCTGTCCATGCGTGCGGTCGAAGAACCGGGCTGGAGCTTCATCAAGGCACGCGTGGAATGGCTGATGGCGGACAAGAGCAAGGCCTTCGACGACCTGATCGCCACGCGGCAGGCCATCTACGCGCAGCCGGGCATGGTCGGCGCCCAGCGCGGCAACATGGTGCTGCAGGACATGGAAACGCGCCAGCGCAACATCCTTCGTGCCGAGCATTACTGCCGTATCAAGGCCCCGACGCTGGTGCTGTGGACCTCGGACGACCCGACCGCCGATGTCTCCGAGGGCCGCCGCATCGCCACCATGATTCCCGGCGCGTTGTTCACGGTGATGGAGGGCTGCGGCCACTGGCCGCAGTTCGAGGATGCCGCCACCTTCAACCGCATCCATCTGAATTTCCTGCTCGGCAACGCCGTGCCGGAAGCGGCCACGGTCTAAGCCGGGCGAACCAGCGCATAGCAGGAGAGGAGACATGAACAACGCCATCGCGATGGCGGGCGGAGACGCTCGTGCGCAGGATCTGGATACCGACGTCGCCATCATCGGCGCCGGCCCGGTGGGCCTGATGATCGCCAATATCCTGGGCTTGCAGGGCGTGCGCGTCGTGCTGGTCGAGAAGCTGGACCAGATCATCGACTACCCGCGCGCCATCGGGCTCGACGACGAGGCCTTGCGCGTGTTCCAGTCGGTCGGCCTGGCGGATGCGCTGCTGCCGCATACCACGCCGCACCACTGGATGCGTTTCGTCACGCATACCGGCCGCTGCTTCGCATCGATCGAGCCACGTACCGACGAGTTCGGCTGGTCCCGCCGCAATGCGTTCATCCAGCCGCTGGCGGACCGGATCCTGTATGGGGGCCTGCAGCGCTTCCCGCATGTGAAGGTGCTGCTGGGCCATGGCGTGTCCGGGTTTACGCAGGACGAGCAGGGCGTGACCATCCGCGCGGAGGATGCGCACGGACGGGTCACGTCGGTCCGGGCCGCCTACATGGCCGGCTGCGACGGCGGCAACAGCATCGTGCGCCGCACGCTGGATGTCCCCTTTGAAGGGCGCACCAAGCCCAACCAGTGGATCGTGGTCGACGTGCGCAACGACCCGATCGGCACGCCGCATATCTATATGCATTGCGACCCGACCCGGCCCTATGTCTCGGCCGCGCTGCCGCACGGGATCCGCCGCTTCGAGTTCATGGTCATGCCGGGCGAGACGGAAGAAGCGCTGTCCCGCCCGGAAAACCTCGCCGCGCTGATCCGCAAGGTGGTGGCGGAGCCGGACAAGGTCGACTACATCCGCAAGCGCGTCTATACGCACAATGCCCGGCTGGCGGGAACGTTCCGCGTCAACCGCGTGCTGCTGGCGGGCGACGCCGCGCACATCATGCCGGTCTGGCAGGGGCAGGGCTACAACAGCGGCATCCGCGACGCGAGCAACCTGGGCTGGAAGCTGGCGCTGGTGGTGAAGGGCGTCGCGCAGGACCGGCTGCTCGACACCTATGGCATGGAACGCCGTGCCCACGCTCGCTCCATGATCCATCTGTCGGAGGTGGCGGGTGATATCTTCGCGCCCGCCAGCCGCTTCGGCGCCTCGCTGCGCGACGGCCTGACCCGCTTGCTCAATGTGTTCCCACCGGTCAAGCAGTACTTCGTGGAGATGCGCTTCAAGCCCATGCCGCGCTACGAATCGGGCGTGGTGCTGCTGCCCGCGCGCCGGGGCGATGACCGCTTCCTCGCGCGCCTGCTGGAGCGCTCTGGCAACTCGCCGCTGGGGCGCATGCTGGGGCTGATGAGCGAAAAGCGGGATTCGCTGGTGGGGCGGCTTGTGCACGGACGCGATCCGGCCGGCAGCTCGCCGGTTGGCCGCATGTTCATCCAGCCGATGGTGCGGACCGAAAGCGGCCATACGGTGCGCCTCGACGATGTGATCGGCAATCGTTTCGCCGTGGTTGCCTGGGGGGCGGACCCGACTTTCGGCCTGACGCCGCAAGCACGGGCCGTCTGGGAAAAGCTGGGCGCCTGCTTCGTGATGGCCAAGCCCGATACGCAGCTTGCCTATCGCGACGACGTGCCGGATGGCGTGATCGCCATCGGCGATGCCGCCGGTCGTCTCAAGGAATGGTTCGGCAAGGTGCCGGATTCCGTGGTGTTGCTGCGTCCCGACCGCTTTATTGCCGGGATGTGCTCGCCGCAGCAGGTGTCCGGGACTATCCAGGCGCTGGCCGGGAAGCTTGCCCTGGCCGATGCCTTGCCGGCCGACGCCGCGACGACTGCCTTGCCCGTACCGCCGCTGCCCGACCGTTCGGTCGCCTTTGCCAGGGGAGCCTGAGATGACGATGCATCTCGAATGCCTGTCCCATACGCCGCTGCACGGGTATTACGATCCGGCGCCGGACATCGTGGCGGAGGTGGAGCGCGTGCAAGCCGTAGCGCGTGCCCGTGTGCGGGCCTTCGCGCCGGAACTGGTGGTGGTGTTCGCGCCCGACCACTTCAATGGCTTCTTCTACGACGTGATGCCGCAGTTCTGCATTGGCGTGGCGGCCAGCGCCATCGGCGATTTCAATAGCCTTGCCGGCCCGCTGGATGTGCCTCGGGACACCGCGCTGGCCATGGCGCAAGCCGTGCTGGCCAGCGACGTGGACATTGCCGTGTCCTACCGCATGCAGGTGGACCACGGTTGCGCGCAGGCGCTGGAAGTGCTGCTTGGCGGACTCGCCCCGTGCCCGGTGATCCCCGTCTTCATCAACTCGGTGGCGCCGCCCATGGCCACCTGTCGCCGCGCGCGGCTGCTGGGCAATGCCATCGGCGGCTTCCTGCAGGGCCTCGGTAAGCGCGTGCTGGTGGTGGGTTCCGGCGGCATTTCCCATGAGCCGCCCGTACCGGAAATCGCCTCGGCCAACGACGAGGTGGCGGAGCGCCTGATCGCCGGGCGCAATCCGCCGGCGGCGGCGCGTGCCGCCCGCCAGGCGCGTACGGTGGCGGCCGCGCAAGCGTTCGCCGCAGGCGATGGTCCACTACATCCGCTCAACCCGGAGTGGGACCGCGCCTTCCTGGCGCGACTCGCCAGCGGCGATCTGGACGCCGTGGATGCCATGCGCAACGACGACATCACGCGCGACGCCGGCAAGTCGGCGCACGAGATCCGAACCTGGATCGCCGCGTTCGGCGCGCTTGCCGCCGCCGGGCCTTACCAGGCGTCGATCGAGTACTACCGGCCCATCGCAGAATGGATTGCCGGCTTCGGCGTGATGCAGGCACAGCCTGCCACCCCGCGCGCGTAACCCAACCAGGAACAACCATGTCCAAGCAGGAAACCACGCTCGCGCTCGCCAGGCGGCTGCGCGAGGCAGAGCAGGCGCATACCCCGATCGAACCGCTGCGCGGCGAGATCCCGTCTGGCGACGCGGCGATGGCTTATGCCATCCAGCGCGCCAATGTCGATGCGTGGCGCGCGCAGGGCCGCCGCGTGGTGGGCCGCAAGATCGGCCTGACCTCCCCCGCGGTGCAGCGCCAGCTTGGAGTGGACCAGCCCGACTTCGGCACGTTGTTCGCGGACATGGTCTTCGGCGACGACGAGCCGATTCCAGCCGCCCGCACCATGCAGCCGAAAGCGGAAGCCGAGGTTGCGCTGGTGCTCAGCCGCGACGTCTGTGCAAAGGACGCCACGCTGGTCGATCTGATCAATGCCGTCGCCTATGTGCTCCCCGCCATCGAAGTGGTCGGCAGCCGCATCCGCAACTGGGATATCTCGTATGTCGATACCGTGGCCGACAACGCCTCCAGCGGTCTGGTGGTGCTGGGCGCGGTACCCGTGCCGCTGGCCGGCCTGGACCTGAAGACCGTGAAGATGGAGATGCTGTGCGACGAGGAGCGCGTTTCCACGGGTTCGGGCGCGGATTGCCTCGGCCATCCGCTCAATGCGGCGGTCTGGCTGGCGCGCAAGCTCGCCTCGCTGGGGGATCCCTTGCGCGCCGGCGACCTGATCCTGACCGGTGCGCTGGGTCCGATGGTCCCGGCGGCGCCAGGCCAGTGTTTCGAGGCGCGCATCAGCGGCGTTGGCAGCGTGCGGGCAAGGTTCGCGCAGGGCTGATGCCGCCTTCCAGCCACACCACGCAGCACCAGTGTTATTACAAATACATGGAGGAGACAAGATGAAATACGCAAAACCCAATCTGGCGGGCCCGCTGCTCATGGCCGCGGGCTTGCTCGGCACGGCCGGTGCCCCCGCGTTCGCCGACACGTTTCCCAGCCGGCCGCTGACCATCGTGGTGCCGTTCCCCGCGGGCGGCGTTACCGACAGGATTGCACGCCAGATCGGGCAGCAGATGCAGGCCGGTCTCGGCAAGCCGGTCGTGATCGAGAACCGGCCCGGCGGGGGCGGCCAGATTGCGGCGCAGTCGGTCAAGCGCGCCGACGCGGACGGCCATACGCTGTTCGTGGCCGCCACCGAGATGTTCGCGATCAACCCGGGCTTGTACCGCAACTTCTCCTACGACCCGCTGAAGGATTTCAAGCCGGTGACAGCGTTGGCCTCGTCGCCGCTGGTGCTGGTGGTGCCGCAGGGCAGCCCGGTCGGTTCGGTCAAGGACCTCGTGGCGCTGTCCAGAACCCGGCCGAACGGCGTCAACTATGCATCGCAGGGCGTCGGCTCGATCGGGCACCTGCTCGGGGGGCTGTTTGCCGACAAGTCCGGCGGCCATATGACGCATGTGGCCTACAAGGGCTCGGCGCCGGCGTTGCAGGATGTGATGGCCGGGCAGGTCGACATGATGTTCGACCCTGTGATCACCACCTCGCCGTTGATCAAGGGGGGCAAGGTCAAGCCGCTCGCCATCGCGGCGCCGCGCCGGTCGCCGTCGCTGCCGGACGTGCGCACGCTCTCCGAACTCGGTATCGGCGGGCTGGATGCCGGTGTCTGGTTCGGCATGGTGGTCAAGGCCGGCACGCCCGATGCCATCGTCGCGCGTCTCAACGAGGAAACGGTCAAGGCGCTCAAGGCGCCCGAGGTGGCCCGGCAGTTTGCCGACCAGGGGCTCGAAGCCATGCCGATGACGCCGCAGCAGTTCGGCGCCTTCCTGAACAGCGAGAGCACGCGCTGGGCGCCATTGGTGAAGGCCAGCGGCGCCAGCATCGATTGATGGCGGGGGCCGGACCGTAACCACCAAGGTCAGGGCCGAACTGCTTGCCGCAGATTCGGCTGCCGCGACCCTGCGGGCGCAGCGTCTAGGCTGCCAGGTGAAGCCGCGGAACCCCAACCGAAGCGGCTTTGCGTTCGCCGCTGCCTTCCAGCAGGCTGACCACCGCCGGGCCGAGCGTGTTGGCGCAGGCGTTTGCAAGTGCGGCAGCGCGGGCCAGCCCGACTTGCGTCGCCAGCCATTCGGGCCGCACGCGGCCGCTGTTGGCCAGCAGGTAGATCGCGTGCGCCACGCGCTGCTCGCGCACCAGTGCGCGCAGCGCTTCGCCTTCCGCGAACAACCGCACGCGCACCAGGCGCTGGCTGACCTGCCAGCGATCCGCCACCAATGCCGCGTTCCAGGCGACCCGGGGCAACTCGAAGATGTCGCTGGCCAGCGCGCGCGACCAGTGCTTTTGCGTGTGGAGTGGGCAGCCCGGCACGGCCGCCAGCGACATGCGCGGGCACGCGTCGTCGGGCACGGCACGCAGCGAGATGGCGGCCCTGTTGCCCGGCGCCGGCAGCAGGTCGCAATCGAAGTACGCAAAGGCCGGCACTACGAACGGATTCCCCGGCAGCACCTCGCGCCGCGCGTTGGCATCGCGCAGGCGAGCGGCTCCGCGCAGTGCGTCGACGCGCACGGCGAAGGGAAAGCGCAGGTGGGAGAGTCGCAGATCGGTGCTGGTGACGAGGGCCATGCGAGGATCAGGAGAGGCCGGCTGGCGCGTTACGCGTGGCGCGCCAGGCTGAAATCGCATTGTACGGTCTTGGCGGGCCGGCGATTGTCACCATGGAGACAGGATGGGCAAAGCGCAAGCCCGCGGGCTACAGCTCGGACAAGCCGAAGTGGCGCAAGCGTTCGAGGTTGGTAACGCGGATGCTCTGGTAAGACAGGTCGACCATGCCTTCGGCCGCCAGCCGCCGCAGCGCCTGGTTGACCCGCTGGCGCGAGAGTCCGGTCAGCAGGCCGATCTCTTCCTGGGACAGTTCCAGGACCTCGCCGGTGCGGGGGTAGAGCGCCGCATGGAACAGTTGGGCGATGGCCTGCGCCACGCGTGCGTCGACGCTCAGCAGGCGCTCGTTTTGCACGGTGGCGATGAATTGCCCCATGCGCTCGTTGAGCTGGCGCACCACGAAGCTGGAAAACGGCAGGCTCTCAGCCAGCAAGGTATGGAAAACGGTGTCCGGGATCAATGCCACACGGGAATCGCGAATGGCGATCACGTCATATCTCCGCGCTTCTCGCTTTATCACACTGCCTTCTCCGCACCATCCGCCTGCCGGCACGCCGGAAAAAGTGCAGCCGCGGCCATCCGGCGTGTAGACGGCGAGCTTGATCAGGCCGCGCTCCACCCCGATCCAGTAGCGCGACGGCTCGCCGCGGCGTGCCACGAAGGCGCCCGCGCCAAAATCCTGCACCACCAGCTGCCGCGCCGCCATGGCCTGGTGCGCCGGGGCCAGGGCGGAGAACCATTCATGCTGCGCCAGCAGCGCCGCATGATCCCCGCGGCCGCCGGGTTCCGTCCGGGCCGCGTATGGTTTATCAGGTGTATCGGGTACGCCGGGTGGCGCTGAAGCTGGCAGGCTGGACATGTTCTAGGCTTGGCCCGGCGTGGGCACTGTCATCCGGACGACAAAGCGTTGGGCTGTGGGATGATAGCCTTGCGCAGCCAAAAGTAACAGCGACCGGGACCTGCGGCTTCCCGGTGCATGCGGAGACCAAAGCAATGCCAAGCGATTTCGATACCGGCCTGGGCAAGAACCCGGCCAATCATGTTCCCCTCACACCGATCGACTACCTGGCGCGCGCCGCCGAGGTCTATGGCGATCGCCTGGCCATCGTGCATGGCCCGGTACGCCAGAACTGGCGCGAAACCTATGTCCGCGCGCGGCGCCTGGCCAGCGCGCTGCAGCGCGCCGGCGTGGGCAAGGGCGATACCGTCGCGGCCTTGCTGCCCAACACGCCGGCCATGGTAGAGGCGCACTTCGGGGTGCCCATGGCGGGTGCGGTGCTCAATGCCCTGAACATCCGCCTCGATGCCTCCAATCTCATCTTCATGCTGCGCCATGGCGAAGCCAGGGTGCTGCTGGCCGATACGGAGTTCGCCGGCCTGGCGCGGCAGATCGCCAACGAGATCCCGGAGCTGAAGGTGGTGGCCGTGGTGGATGCGCTGGGCCCGCAAGACGTGCAGCCCTTCGCCGAGACGGACTACGAGAGCCTGCTGGCCTCCGGCGACCCGGAATTCGCCTGGCAGCCGCCCGCGGATGAATGGGATGCCATCGCGCTCAACTACACCTCGGGCACCACCGGCGATCCGAAGGGCGTGGTCTACCATCACCGCGGCGCGGCCATCAATGCCATCTCCAATATCCTGGAGTGGGATTTGCCCAAGCATGCGGTCTACCTGTGGACGCTGCCGATGTTCCACTGCAACGGCTGGTGCTTCCCGTGGACCGTTGCCGCGCGAGCCGGCGTCAATGTCTGCCTGCGCAAGTTCGAGCCCAAGCTGGCCTTTGACCTGATGCGCGATGAGGGCGTGACCCACTACTGCGCCGCGCCGATCGTGCATACCGCGCTGGTCAACGCGCCGCCAGCCTGGCGCGAGGGCCTGCGCGGCCCCGTGCGCGGCATGGTGGCGGGCGCGCCGCCGCCGGCGGCGGTGCTGGCGCAGATGGAACAGATGGGCTTCGAACTGACCCATGTCTATGGCCTGACCGAGACCTACGGCCCGGCCGCGGTGTGCGCCGAGCAGGACGACTGGGCTACGCTGTCGCAAGAGGAGCGCGCTACCAAGAAGGCACGGCAGGGCGTGCGCTACCATCTGCAGACCGAAGTGGCGGTGCTCGACCCCGACACCATGCAGCCGGTGGCCGCCGACGGCGAGGAGATCGGCGAGATCATGTTCCGCGGCAACATCTGCATGAAGGGCTATCTCAAGAACGAGAAGGCCACCCGCGAGGCCTTCGCCGGCGGCTGGTTCCATACCGGCGACCTGGGCGTCTGCATGCCGGACGGCTACGTCAAGATCAAGGACCGCAGCAAGGACATCATCATTTCCGGCGGCGAGAATATCTCCAGCGTGGAAGTGGAGGACGCGCTCTATCGCCATCCCGCCGTGCTGGCGGTGGCCGTGGTGGCCCAGCCGGATGCCAAATGGGGCGAGACGCCGTGCGCCTTCGTTGAGCTGAAGGACGGCGCCAGCGCCACCGCGGAAGAGCTGATCGCACATTGCCGCACCCTGCTGGCAGGCTTCAAGGTACCCAAGGCCGTGTACTTCGGGCCATTGCCCAAGACCTCGACCGGCAAGATCCAGAAGTTCGAGCTGCGCCGCAAGGTCAAGTCGGATTCGGCGATCGACGTGTAAG
>NZ_JARJLM010000352.1 GCF_029335485.1 Cupriavidus basilensis | reverse complement strand
GCGCCGGATCGCCGAGCGCGGCGTCGCCGGGCCACACCCAGACGAAGCCGTAGCGCTCCACGGCGGGGTAGCTGCGGATCGACGGAAAGCCGCCCACGCGCTGGCCCGTCATGGCCGCGCACTTGCCGTCGCGGCCCATGACCAGGCCGTGGTAGCCGCAGACCAGTTGTCCATCCCGTACGAAGCCGAGAGACAGCGGTGCACCGCGGTGGGGGCAAAAGTCCTCGAGCGCGGCGACGATGCCGCTGCTGTCGCGGTACAGCACCATTTTCTCGTTGCAGATTGTGCGGCCGAGCGGCTTGCCTGCGAGTTCATCGGGCGTGCAGGCGACATACCAGGTGTTTTTCAGGAACATGACCTATTCCCTCTCGGCGCCCGAGGCGCCAGGATGCAGTGGTTGACGAAGTGAGGGTGGAAGGGCTCGGGTGCGAGTCCGCCGGATCAGGTCTGGCGGCCCACGCATTCAAAAGAGCCAATCGATTCGACCGCTGTTCTCCATTCAAATAGTGGCCTCGAGCGGCGGTCGTCGCTACGTTGACATTCAAGTTGACAATTCGCACGGCTTCACGAGCATCAACGCGTCCAATGCAAGTACGCCGGAACCTTGTCGATAGACAATCACCGGATTCAGGTCGATCTCACGAATGCGGGGTTCGGATTGCAGCAGCGCCCCAAGGTTTACCACCACCCGCGCTAGCGCCTCCACGTCAAGCGGCGGCTCTCCCCGATATCCTTGCAGCAAGGCAGCGCCCCGCAATTGCCTCAACTCGTGCACGACCGCTTCCATCGGCAAATTGTGGGCCAGCAGGCGTACATCACGCGTTATCTCCGCCGTGACTCCGCCGAGGCCAACCAGGATCACAGGCCCCCATTGCGGATCGTTACGTGCGCCGACGATCATCTCAAGACCGCGGCTGCCCATCTTCTCGACCAGCACACCGTCGAGCACCACGTCCGGCGCATGTCGCTTCAAATTGTCGTCGAGCTGCATCCAAGCTGCGCGCAGATTGTCGGCGCAGTCGACACCGAGTATCACGCCGCCGACGTCGCTCTTGTGGCTCAACTCGACCGCTTGCATCTTTAGCGCGATCGGGTAGCCAATCCGATCCGCGATCGTCAGCGCGGCATCGAGGTTCGTGGCCAGCTCGCCGGGCGCAAACGGAATGCCGAGTGGTGCGAGGATCTGCTTGGCGCGGTATTCGGGCACAACGTCCCCTTGCCGCGGCAGGTCGGCTGCAACCGGTTCATGCGCAGACTCGGCGAAGTCGCGCGTACCGAGTTCGCTGAGTCGGGCAACAGCGCGCAAAGCACGCTCGGTGCTCGGGAAATACGGCACGCCCAGTTCGCGCATCTGATCGATGTACTCGGCCGGCACGATCGCCCCTTCGTCGAGCCCCGCGCAGATCACAGGTTTTTGCGGTCGCAGCTCCCGCACTGCGCGCAGCACAGGCGGCATCTTGATCGCACACGTAACCGGATCGGTCTGGATCAGGCCGACCACGACGGCCGAGAATCGAGCGTCGTCGAACAGCGCCGACAGCGTGCGGTAGTACAG
>NZ_JARJLM010000351.1 GCF_029335485.1 Cupriavidus basilensis | reverse complement strand
ACGGCGCGCGGTCGTAGAGCGGCTGCAGGGCGGACAGGCTGGTGCCCATGCTGATGGCTTCCAGGGACGTGCCGAACGCATTGCGCGTGCCCAGCCCGGACGCCGCGAATGGCGCGCCCGTCTGCACGGAAAGTCGCAGGCTCTCGGGCGGGAAGCGCACGATGCTGCCATCGCTCAGGATGACGCCGTTGGCCTCGCCCCGCCGACCGGTAAGCACGGTCTCCACGCGGCCTTCCACCTGCTGGGGCTGCAGACGCTGGGCGCGCAGGTGTGGCGGCAGGACTCGGTCTTCGCCCACCGGCGGTGGCTGAACGTACACGGTGCGCCCGCTGCCGGTGTGGACGATGGCGTCGGCCCTGATCGTGCCTCGCGCTTGCGCCTGTCCGATGATGCGGACGGCGTCCCCCACCTTGACCGTGGCCGTGAGCGCATCGGCCATGTGCGGCGGAAACTTGGCGATGGTTCCGTCGCTCAGGCGCAGCCCGTCGACCTCACCGTAGGGATTGATGAGCATCCGCTGGACCTGGCCTTCCACCGCGTACTGGCCCATCAGGCCGGGGGCATCCAGCCGCTGAGGCGGTGCCGGTGGCAGATCGGGTGCCGGGCCGGGCGGCATGGCATGTGCGCTCAGACTGCACAGGCCGAATGCGAGCGCAGCAGACATGGCGATGAAATGCCTGGACATGGAGAAACTCCTTGGGTTGGGAAGAACACCCAACCTGTGGCGCAAGCACCATGCCTAAGCAGATTTCCCATGAAATCAATGAATTACATGCATCGGACGTCGTGCACCGTCCGCTCCAGTGACGCCAGGGTGTCACGGAATCGGACACCGGCTTCCGTGCGTCAGCTTCAGTCCAAGTCGAACTCGGCCAGCTTGCGGTAGAGCTGCTGGCGAGACAGCCCCAGGCGCCTTGCCGCCTCCGCGCGGTTGCCGGCCGTCGCTGCCAGAGCGCGCACGATCATTTCGCGTTCCACGCGGGCGACGGCCAGCTCCATAGGGCCGTCCCAGTCAATGTCCAGACCCGGGGCAGGCGCAGCTGGCGTCTGCAACCCGATGTGTTCGACATCGATGACGGTTCCATGGCTGAGGATGGCCGCGCGTTCCATGGCATTGCGCAGTTCGCGCACGTTGCCGGGCCAGGGGTGGGCCAGCAGCAGCCGGGCCGCCGCCGCGCTCAGCCGCTTGGGCGAGTCACCGCCCAGCAGGCGCAGAAAATGTTCGGCCAGCAGCAGCACGTCGCCCAGGCGCTCTCGCAGCGGCGGCAGCCACAGCGGCACCACCTGCAGGCGGTACCACAGGTCTTCCCGGAAGCGCCCCTCCTTGACCGCGGCGGGCAGGTCCCGGTGCGTGGCCGCGACGATGCGCACGTCCACGGGCTGGACGCGGTTGGCGCCGACGGGGGTGATCTCGCGTTCCTGCAGCACCCGCAGGATCTTCGCCTGCGTGGACAGCGGCATGTCGCCTATCTCATCGAGGAACAGGGTGCCGCCATCGGCCTCGCGAAAGCGCCCGATGCGCTCGCTGACGGCACCGGTGAACGCGCCTTTGACGTGACCGAACAGCTCGCTCTCCATCAGTTCGGCCGGAATCGCGGCGCAGTTCACCGCGACGAAGGGCCCGGCGGCTCTGCCGCTGTTGCGATGCAGGGCACGCGCGACCAACTCCTTGCCCGTGCCCGTTTCGCCGAGCACCAACACCGTGGCATCGCTGCCCGCGACCAGACCGATGCGCTTGAAGACCTGGCGCATGGCCTCGCTGCTGCTGACCAGTTCGGTGCCATCCACGGGCTCTCTTGCGGCAGGCGGCGCTCCGGCCGCCTGATCCCGATCCGGGGTATCGGCTTCTCGCCGCAAGGCCCGCTCGAGCGTTTCGACCAGGGCGGCCCTGGCCACGGGCTTGGTCAGATGGTCGAACGCGCCCAGGCGCATCGCCTCGATGGTGTTGCCGCCGCTCGCATAGGCGGTGAGCATGATGCAGGGCACCTGCGAGATGCGCGCCGCACGGCGCAGGAATGCCAGGCCATCCTCTCCCGGCAGCCGCAGGTCGACGATGGCGGCATCCACGTCCTCGGTGCGCAGCCTGTGCAGGCCCGCATCGGTGGCTTCGGCCTGCAGCACCGCATGCCCCAGGTCCTGCAGCATTTCTGCAAGGCTGCCGCGGAACGCGGCGTCATCGTCGACGATCAGGATGCGGGCCATGGCAGCTCCATCTCTATGCGCGTTCCCTTGGCCGACTCGGCGAGATAGGCCCGCCCACCATGGCCCTGCACGATCTCGCGCACCAGCGCCAGTCCCAGGCCGGTGCCTCCAGCGCGGGTGGTGGCGAAAGGCTCGAACAGCGTATCGCGCAAGTCGGCCGGAATGCCGGAACCATCATCCGCCACCCACAGCAGCAGTGCACCGCGGCGCATGCGGCGCGCACCGAGCTCGATCTGCCCGCTCTCTCCCGTGTGCGCCATTGCATTGAGCAGCAGGTTGTCGAAGACCCGCGCCATCTGCGCCGGGTCGAACAGCGCAACCCCCCTCGCGCTGGCGGCCAGTTCCGGCTCAACCGCCAGTGTGATTCGTACGCCATTTTTTTGCGCGGCTTCGGCGTGGGCATTGCGCCGCTCCTCCAGCCATCCCAGCAGGTCGACTGCTTGGCGCTCGGCGCGGAATGGTTGCGTCAACGCCAGCAGGCTCGACACCAGCGTTTCCAGGCGCGCCGTTTGCGACAGCACGGCTTCCAGTGCGCCAGCCACACGGGCTTCGCGCAGGTCCGCCGGCGCAACCATCGCGTTCTCCACCTTCATGCGCATCGTCCCCAAAGGGTTGCGGATCTCGTGCGCGAGCCCGGCGGAAACGCGCCCCAGCGTGGCCAGGCGTTCGGACTGGGCCAATTGCTCTCGCAGATGGACCGACTGGCGCTGCCAGCGTGAAATCATCCAGCCCAGCCATGCGCCAGAGACCACGACCAGCGCCAGCAGCAGGCTCACCGCGAGGATCAAGGTGTTGACCGTTTCCGCGGCCAACAGCGGTACGCGCAACAGGGTCCAGGCGATCAGGCGCCGGTCATCGGTCTGCACGGGGCAAGCGGCGAAAGCCACGGCTCCGCGCAACCCCGGCCGGACGTCGGTCACGAGGCCTGCGGAATCCTGCGCGCGCTGGGCCGTGGAGGCAATGCGTTCCAACTCGGCACTCGGTACATCGCGCTTGATTCCGGTGCCATCGTAGGTCGGGAAAGCGTAGGCCACCACGCCCGCGTCCGCGCGCCAGAAGCCGCCCTCCATGCCCGGCTGGTCGCGCAGCACCAGATCGAGCACCGCCTGTGCGGCTGCGGGTGCCATGGATTGGTGCCGATCGTCCGCGGACGGGAGATGCTGGCGAACGCGTGCCGCACCCGCTTGCAGCGCTTGGCAGCTGGTCGAGGCGAGTTGGCGCGCATGCGCAATCTGGGGGCCGGCGCCTTGGCGGCTGAGTATCAGCAGCAGCCACCCCAGCACGAGAGCGACCGCGGCAATGGCAAGCCACAGGATCAGTAGATCACGTCGAACGGATGGTTGCAGCGACAGGGCAGGTTTCCTTTGATGTGTGAGGCACAGATTGGTCAATCGGTGCGCGTTCCGATGGCAACCATCACCTTGCCAGAAGGACATTGCCGTGCAAGGAAACGGTCGGTTGGCCAGCCGTTTCATGACCAAGCGGCTGCACGGCGCTGCGCTTGCTTGTCGAGGTACTCAAGTGCCTCGCTTGCACAACCATCGCAAGGACTTCGTCAAGCGCGCTGAGGATGAAAAGAGACCGACGGCTGACTGAGTGACAATGCCGGCCATTTTAAACGATCAATCCATTTCAAGTACGTTGTTGCGGGCACAACCTGGTTAGGGAAGGTCGCCTCGTTGCCGTTGCGCCCACTGTTGACGTCGTTGGGTGTGCGCACTGGCATCCCCTCGCCGACCCGAACCATCTCCCTGTCGTTGCCTCCTGCGTCCAGGAGTTGACGACCAAGGATGAGTATCAGTGTCGCATCGACGACGCGAGAGTTTACGCCCACGGACGCTGGCCGGAGTTTTTGTTGCAACCAGGTCTCGATCACCGGCGGATGAGATCATCTTCGATGCCGAGGCAGGCATCGCTAACCGGATTCGCTGCGAGCCACCGGGCATCCGAGATTTGGGCTGGGGCCAATCTTAATCGCGCCAGTCATCTTTTTGGAATATGCTTCTTCGATAATTCGTATATTGGGAACCGAAGTGGCTGTATGTACCTGACTTTCGATCTAGGCACCATTATTCTTCTGCACAGTACCTCGTTGATTGCAGGCGCCGCAGCGATCTTGCATAGCCGCAGGCGTTCGTCCCGGCCCATGGGTTTAGGTCGTCTCGCCGTTGCGTTTATTGCTTTGGCAATCGGTGCAGCGCTGGCTGCGTTTGGGGAGCGAGCCGCCTTACCGTCTTGGCTGTGGACGCATTTGAGCCTTCTTTTGGGGATGGTCGCCTATCCGCTGCTCTGGGACGGCATGCGGCGCTTAAGTGGTCGCCGCCGGAGCCTTTACTGGATTCTCATACTGGTGCCCGTGGGATGGTTCGTCATTGGCATAGAGTCGGATTTCCCCCTTGTCAATGCTCAGCGGGCGAGCGTCTTTCACTTGACCGCGGTGATATCCCTGGCGGCTTCGGCAGTCGAGATATGGCTGGACCGACATAGAGAGCTACTGCCTGCGCGTCGCCCGTTGGCTGCGTGTCTCCTGGCGAGTGCGCTGATCTATGCTGTGCGCCTCGTTTGCATCGTTCTTGATATTCCATCGAAACTTGACTTTGCGACTGCTTTTTTTCTTCAGATTTTCTTCAACTTCTGGATTGCGCTGCTGGTTGTGACGCTCGTCAGGGAGCGGCGCGAGGCGGGTCTTCAGCTTGCGGCGGATACCGATGCGCTGACCGGCATCGGCAACCGCCGATGGTTCCTCGGGCGCCTTCCCGCAGCGCCGCTCGCAAACAGCGCTCTCGCGATCCTGGATGTGGACCGCTTCAAGCAGATCAACGACAGATTTGGACATCCCGTGGGGGACCACGTGCTGGCGTCGGTTGCTAGAGCTGTCCGAGATGGGCTGCGGGAGGGGGACGTCCTTGCGCGATACGGCGGCGAGGAGTTCGTGCTCTTTCTTCCAAACGTCGGCGAGCAAGATGCCAGAGCGGTCGCTGAACGGCTTCGCCATCGAATCGAAGCAATGTCCGTTGCGATCGACGGCGTGCGCATTGGCGTTACCGCGAGCATTGGTGTGGCCTGGAGCGACCGGAAGGGCGGGGCGTGGGATGCCTGGATACAGACAGCGGACAGTGCGTGTTATGCGGCGAAGGCCAGCGGGCGCAACCTTGTGAAGACGAGCGTCGTGTAAAACCCGCCACCACTTATCCATCGTTCCTGTAGGACGCCGCTTCGGCAGTCCGCTGGGGCGCTGCAGACCTCCGGCTTGCGACATGCAGATGGCGAACGAAGAGGAACAATGGGAGTGCCACCGACACACCGACGAGCAGCCCCAGCAGGCACAGCGGACCACTTCTGATTGCCAGGCGACGCGACTCTGACAGCGTAAAGACGATTGTGACGATCCCGGATACCAGTACATCCATCGCGAAGAACCTGCCAATGGCATTGGCGAAGAGTTCCGCCAGGAACAGGCGAACATCCAGGCCGTTCTCAAGCAGGAAGGGCATGAAGAAGTAAAGGGGTAGCGCGGCCCCAAGTACGGTCAGAATGAGATAGGCAGTTCGTGTTTCCATATCGTTTTCCTTTAGGCTGGTGTGCAGCAACGCTGGCCACGGAACAGGATCCGCTCGGGCAGGCTTCAGCCGGTTTGGGACCGCCAAACGCACGCATACCAACGCCATCGCTGTATTGGAGCGAAAGGGCCGTCCGGCCCGGACTACCGATGCGAGCCGATGGCATAGGCAAGCGCCGATCTGGTCACCCTAACCTACCTGCTCGCTCGGTGGGAGTCTTCGCCATCGTCTGGCTGGTTTGGAAAGATCGCTGCATGCGGCAACATCGATAGAGACGTGCAGATTCAGGCCCCCGTGGAATGTGGAAGCCCGATTCTAGCTAGTTCAATCGCTGTTGAGACCTCCCAATATTTGGAGTCAGAGCAAGGGTGAAGGCCCCTCGCCGGTCACAGGGAAACGGACAACGTCACGCTGACTATCGGCAAGCTTTCGGTCGTCGATATCTTTGACACGAATTCCTACGCGCACGAGCCGCGCTCGGACTTCCTGATATGGGGAGCTACGCGGATGCCGTCAGTCTGGCCAGGCAAAGCCTGCCGCACCGTTCTGTCACTGGTCCATGTACGCGACGATCAAGGCAAGCCGAGCGCCGTGGAGGTTGGCAGCTTCCTGTCACCAACGCCAAGGAGAGCCTCGAAGCCCTTGATACCGCTGTCGCCGCCTTTGCGTCGGGTACCGGACCGTGGTCAACCATGGCGGTCGAAACCGAGACCGCGCCAGGTTGCGGCTCTTTGCCGTCGCCCACCGGCGGTGGCGAGCGGTAGATGGGCGGTGTGCGTCCACCACCGGTCCGTGCCTTTCGTACGCTTCGCCCCGGCCGGAGCGGACTCCTGCGCCGGCGGCGCTCAGAGCTTGTCCATCAACAGGACCAGCCCCATCCCCTTGATGGCAACGCCCTTGCCGTGGCGGACTTCGCCCTCGAGATGCGCCAGGGTGCCTTTCATCTTCTCGCTCGGTGTCAGGGCCGATACGGTCCAGTGCATGCGCAGCGTGTCCCCAGCGCGGATGGCGGACAGGAAGGAGAAGGAGAAGTCGACGCCGACCATCGGCGTGATCTCTGAAAAGTGCGTCGCCACCATCGAGGTGAACAGGCTCATGATGTGCGGGCCGGCTGCAATGATCGAGCCGAACCGCGTCGTCCTGGCATAGTCCTCATCGTGGTGCAGAGGATTGAAGTCTTCGCAGAGTCCGGCGAACTTGGCAATGTCTTCGCGCGTCACCAACAGATCGCGGTGAAATGTATGCCCTGGGGCAATGACAGTGTTTCCGAATTGCACGGCAACCTCATCGAGAATGTAGTCTGAAACCAGCATCGTTGTTCTCCCCTACCTGAGCAGGCCGTCTGGGCTGTGCCAGATGCCGTCCTCGCGCCCGCCCCGCTCGCGTTCCCTGTCGCTTTCGTCGGCCCTGCTGACGATCCCAATCCCTCTTGCCACCAGGCGCCCCCGTGCGTCGAGGATGCCGGCCTCCGCGTATACCATGCCCCGCGTCCTGCGCGTCGCATGGCAGTCGACCGAGAAGGCGCCGAATCGCAGCGGCGCCAGGAAGTGGACCGAGAGGTCTACCGTTCCGCACTTTCGGCCCTTGAAGTGGACGATGCCGACGATGGACATCGCGCAGTCCATCAGCGCGGCGATCGTCGCGCCGTTGATGGCGCCGGTGCCGAGCCCGCCTTGATGGAACAGCGCGGGCCTGGCCACGGAGAGCCGCGCCCGGTAGGCATCGCGCAGGCAGACCGTTGCACCGAGGTGCTGGATGATGGCGCCTTCATTGAAGGTCCGCTGCCACTTTTCCCTTTCTGCCGGTACCGCCGGGAAGCGGATGGCGGGGCCGGGCGGCGGGCGCTCCTCGCCGCCGTCGTGGTCCGGGGCTTCGCCTAGGCCGCTACCGCGCTGTGCCGTGGCGCCCCCGCGGCAGCTGCTTGCGTTGGCCGCTGCAGCCTCGCGCCGTCCTTCTTGCTCCAGTGGAACGGGGTCCAGATGAACTGGCTCCAGTAGCTCTCTGCCACTTCGATCCATGTTTGCAAATTCTCCTTCGATTGCAGGCTCTTTTCCAGCGAGACCACCTGCCAGCTATAGACCGCCTGGCTGTCGCGACAGCCGTCGCAGTGCCCCGAGGTACAGCAGACCTCCAGCGTTTCGAGGTCCGGCTTGTAGGTATTGAAGAAGGGGAGCACCGCGTTCCCGTTGCGGACCCGCTCGCTGTTCGCAGCGTGGTCGCTGCTCACGCTCGGACAGGTCTGGCCCGAGAATTCGCCGCACCACGCCTTTCCGGTCAGCACGCCGGCGATATGCTCGGGATGGCTCAGGATGGTGTCCTGATAGCGCTGCTTCACTTCCATCACTTCATCCAGCAGCCGGCGCTGGTTAGCGGCCCGCAAGGGGTGGCTGGTGTTGTATTCGCTGTAGAAGTTGATGGTCACGCGGTTTCCGTTCTCGTGGATGCGCCGCACGGTCTCCCGCACATAGGGAACGCTGCGTTCAGTGACAGCGAACACGAACGTGGGCCGCGGGTCGTAGCGATAATTGCGCAAGGCCTGGTCGAACAGGCCCGTGAAGCGCCTGCCGCCGGGCTTGATGGCGCGCAGCTCGTCATCCAGCGGTCCGCCGCCGAACACGGAAACCAGCATGCCCACGTCGCGAAAGCGCTCGTCGTTAGGCAGCGCCTTGTATCCGTTGGTCGAGATGGTGACGTACCGCATCCGCTTCACGAAGGCCTCGATGCGATCGAGGAAGAGCGTCGGCTCGCCTCCGATCAGCAAGGCGGCATTGACGCGCTTTTTCCGCTGCGCCTCGATGAAGTCTTCCCACGCGGCGAGGCTCTTGGCTTCCGTCGAGGCCTTGTCATGGCCGAAGGCGAAGAACCAGCAGCCGTCGCAGCGGATATTGCAGGCATTGGTGAGGTGGTACTCCGAGATCCTGACGCCGCTGCCGAAGGCCCTGACGGCCTTGAACCGGTTTTCCAGCGCGGGGTCACCTTCCAGCAACGTCTCCAGGCGTTGCGCCAGCCATTGCTTGCGCTCCAGCCGGGCCGTGCGCGCCGCCGCGCCGCTCTTGTCCGCGGGATCCGCCGGCATCACAGATATCTCCGGTTGACCAGGTCGTCCGGCACGGCCAAGCCGAGCGACTGCAGGCGGGGCCGGGTCTTGCGGATGAAGCGGTCGCGCAGTTCCGCATTGGTGGTCTGGCGCAGCCCCCACTCCACGTAGAGGGGAGTGCGCACCGAATCGGTCTTGCCGCAGAGATCGAGCACGATGGGCCAGAAGCGGTTCAAGGCCTCCTGCGCCGCGGCGCGGCCCGCCGGCGCTTCACAAGCCTGCTTGACGATGCGATAGCCGTGCGCGACGTGGATGTGCTCGTCCTTGATGATCTGGTCGATGAATATCTTGGCGAACGGCTGGTAGCTGGACTCGGCGAACTCCAGCAGGTGGTCGAGCACCACCGCCTCCCCAAGGAAGGAGAAGATGCCGCGTTCCATCCAGGTCTCGACCCCGCGCACCAGCTCGTTCGGGTAGAGCGGGCGCTCCATCATGTCCTGCCCGAGCATATGGCTGGTGTCGATGCCCAGTTCCTGCAGCACGGCGGCGCCGAGCATGTAGTGGTTCATCTCCTCGGCGGCCCGCTCGCAGCAGACGAACTTCTCGAGCGCCGTCGGCGCAAGCGGGTAGAAGATGCGCGTGTAGTCATCGGCGCCGGTCAACTCTCCTTCAGTGTGGACCAGCATCAGATGCGTGGCAAGCGCCTGGTACTCGTTGGGCATCTGGTGGAAGGCCTCGGCCGATTGCACCGAGTGCCGCGCTGCACGGACCTTGATCGTCTCTGCTGTGCCTGTCATTGCCACCTCCTGTCTCCTAAGCTGGTGTATGGAGCGAATAGAATGCAGAAGCAGTCTAGATGAGACGCCGGATCAGGCAGATGTCATATCTTGCTGAAAGACTCAAATCTTGCGAATGATTTTTCCGCCGCGCCGGAAGGCGGCCGGGGTGATGCCGGTGGACTTGCGGAATTGCCTTGTAAACGTGTATTGACAGACGAAGCCCACTGCCAGCGCGATCTCCACCAGCGGCAGTTCTGAGAACGCCAGCAGGTGCTCGGCCCGCGCGATTTTTTTCGCCAGGACGTGCTGATAGGGCGTGCGTTGAGCCGCGGCCTTGAAGGCCCGGCTGAAGTGGAACACGCTGAGTCCCGCCACTTCGGCCAGGTCTTGCAGCGTAATCTGGGCGTCGATGTTCGCCTCGATATACTCGTCGACCCTGCGCAGGCGATGCGCCGCCAGGGTCTCGACCGGCAGGCGCGGGCGCGATGCGGGCAGCTGCCGGGAGACGAGATAGAGCGCAAGCGACTGGGCGGTGATGTCGGCGAAGAGCTGGCCGCAAGGATTGCCCCGCGCCAGTTCCTGGGCAATCTGGTGTCCCGTCGCCAGCAACAGGCTGTCGGCGCACAGCGCCGGCGCCGGCACGCCCTGGAAGCCGGGCATGCCCAGTTCCGCGCAGACTGAGTCGACGACCGAGCGGCCGACGGTGATCATGTACAGGCTGCCGAGCTTGTGAGGATAGCGGGTCTCGTGTGGGCAGCCATGCGGGACGAAGGCGGTGAACCCGTGCCGCTGCGTTTCCGGGTACCACCTGCCGTCCAGGCGGCGCTCGGCGCGCGTGCCGGGATCGAGCTTGACCATGAAGTAGTGGTTCTCGACAACATGCTCGACCGTCGAAAAGGCAGCCTCGCCGCTGCGCAGCTCGAAGGACAGCCCATCCCATCTGCTGTGCTCGCTCGACTGGAGCGCAGGCGCCCCGAACAATTGACGGACATCGGCGGCGTTAGCGTAGTCGAACACCGGCAGGTTCATCGATCGGCCCTCGCGGCAGTATTTCGATTGGCACAAGAATGCGCGGACTAGGGACATCGGCATATGCGTCGTCGGCATCGATATGCTGCGCCCAGGGCCATGCTGCCTTGTCCGCAGCGGTCGGCGGCGGCATGGTCAGCGAATTGTTCCATACAATTCATTTGCGTTCAAATGTCTTGTCGGCCGCCGCCTCGCTTTGGCGCGGCCTCCTGAGCGCTGGACTTCAAGGTGGATCGAAGGTGCCCGGAAGGCGCGCTCGCGATCGGCACCGCTGATCGCATCGAGCCAGGCTGGCCCTGGGCGAGGGGCGGTCACATCATCGGGTAAACCTCGAACGGCATTCGCATACAGGTGGCACAGCTTGCCCGGAGCTTCAATTCCCGGGTGTGTTCGCCGGTGGCTTGCCAGGGCAGCTTGGCGACGGCCACCAGTAAGGCGCGCACGGGCCTGATGGCGTCGATCAGCCGCTGCCTGATCGCAGACGACCGGCTCGGTGTGCGCTGAGTGCGCTTGGCGGCCACCAACTGGGCCAGATGCGAGCGCAGTTCGGCATCTGCTACGCTGCCGCGCCCTAAGCCAAGCGGATCAGCGCAACTACAATGAAAATTGGCGAGTGTCCTGAGTCCGGTCCCAGAGTTGCAAGGCGATATGCAGGCTGGCGATAAGCTCGCCGCATGCGGGCATCTGCCCGGCCGACCAACGGTGGAGGCGCTATGCAAGGAAGCAATGACAAGGTACGTGTTGCAATTTTTGCCATGGTGATTTCACTGCTTACCGCATGCGGTGGGGGTGGAGGCGGCTCGGGTGGCGCGGCCGCCCCATCGGGCGGCATTCACCTGCAAGTCGTCTCGTTCGGCGACAGTCTGTCGGACGTTGGGACTTTTGCGCCGATCGCTAGCGCAGTCGGCGGGGGGCGTTTCACGACCAATCCGGGGCAGGTGTGGACTCAGGACGTTGCGCAATACTACGGTGATACGCTCACCGCTGCGTTTACGATCGATGTCACTCATGCGTTGAGTGCGCAAGGCGGCCTCGGCTATGCGGAGGGCGGCGCCACGGTGGCAACGCCGGCAAACCTGTACGATTTTCTTACCGACGTGATCGGCAACGTCGAAATGCCCGTCAACCAGCAGGTTTCGAGCCATTTGGCCGCTCACGGGAGCTTCAACTCCAATCAACTGGTGCTGATCTTTGCTGGCTCGAACGACGTGCTTCGCGCCGGGGCGCTGCCGGCCGCGGCACAGACCGTGCAGACAGCGGCAACCACCCTGGCTCAAGTTGTCGCACAGATCGTCCAGAACGGCGCCACGCATGTCGTGGTGGTCAATGTTCCAAATATCGGACTATCGCCCAAAGGCTTCGCCTCGCCCGACGGCGGGGCAAACCTGACTCAGCTATCGCAAATGTTCAACGATAGCTTGAACGCTGCCTTGCAGGCCGATGGCCTGCAAGGCAAGGTCATCCAGATCGATTCTTTTACATGGGAGAACCAGATCATCGCGAACTTTCAGGCCAATGGCTTCGTCGTGTCAAACACCGGCGTCGCCTGCAACCCTGTGAAGACGCCCAAGGACACGGCCTTGCTGTGCTCACCGGCTACCTACGTGACGGCCAATGCCGACCAGACATACATGTTCGCCGACGACCTTCATCCGACGACGCGTCTGCATGCACTGTTCGCCCAGTTCGTGGAGCAGCAGATCGCACGGAGCGGTCTTGGTCACTGAACCTGGGAACAGGATGACTCACCAACAGAATCGTCGGGTTCTCACACGTTCGGTCCGACCTCGTCTTGCTATCGCGTCGAGCATGGCGAACGGGTCACGCTGACCGGCGCGAACAGTTCAGGAAGACCAGATGCTGGATGATCCCAAAGGTGCGGCTCGCTATTGCCTGGTCGCGCCCCTGTCTGATCTGTTCGGTCGCCTTCCGCCGTGTGTACACGTCCATGGGCTGCAGCTTGCCGTTGCCAGCCACCAGCTTCTACGAGCCGAACCTGAAAAGTAAACTCGTAAGGCTCCGGTCTCATTGCGGCCGCATCAAGGTGTCTGCAACGTGCCATCCGCCAACCGCGTTTGCGTCCATGTCGTGACGTTGTGTTCGCAGGGATACCTGGCGGCCTCGACCTCGTCGAGATCGACACCCAGGCCCGGCTTGTCGTTTGCATACACGTAGCCCCGGCGGAGTTCCGGCAGTCCCGGGAACACATCGAGCAGCGCCTCCTTCGGTCCTTTGATCTCCTGAATGACGAAGTTCGGCGGCTCCGTCCCCGACCATTCCTGCACGCCGAAGTTGCGTGCGGCCAGGTCGATATGGATGTTCGCCGCATGCGCCAAGGGCGACATGTCGCCAGGGCCGTGCCAGGCGGTACGCACGCCGTACTGCTCGGCGAAGAGCTGCAGCTTCACAGCGTCTTCATATAGAACGCCGTCAGCTTGCCCAGCGCGGCATCCACGTACTTGGGAACCCAGTAGGTCTCGATGTGCGTGGCGCCGTCGATCTTGAACAGTTCCTTGTCCTGCGTGCCGGTGGCCTTGGCGAAGGCATCTTCGGTCATGTACAGGCTGTCGGCCTTGCTGCCCGCGATCATCAGCAACGGCTGGCTGATCAGGGCGATCTGGTCGGTGGCATCCCAGCGCATCAGGTCGAGCAAGCTGCTCACCGTGTAGGCGCCGCCGGAGCCGGGGTAGGCGCCGGAGTTGGGATGGCCATGGGTGCGTTCGTAGTAGGCGGTTCCCTCGCGGTACATCTCGAACGGCATCGCGGCGATTTGCGCATCTGTCGCTGCGGCGCCGCCTCCGATATAGAGGACTTTACCGCCTGCCGCTTCCTGCGCGCGGGCCGCCGACGCCTGCTGCAGGCGCTGCTGGATGGTGGCCAGTTGCGCATCCGCGAAGCCATTGCGGCGAACGCGTCCCGAGTTGAACATGCTCAGCGTCGCAACCGATTTGAAACGCTTATCGGTTTTCGCTGCCGCCAGCGAGTATCCGCCGCCCCCGCAGACGCCCAGCAGGCCCAGGCGCTCGGCATCGACACCCGCGTAGCGGGTGATGAAGTCCGCCGCGCCGTGGATGTCCTCGGTGCGGTAAGCGGGCTTGTCCGTGTTGCGCGGTTCGCCGCCGCTTCCGCCCTGGTACGCCGCGTCCATCGCGATCGTGATGTAGCCCTGTTCGGCCAGGCGCTGGGCGTACAGGCCCGCGACCTGTTCCTTCACTCCGCCGTTCGGATGCGCCACGACGATGGCGGGATAGGTCTTTTTCGGGTCGTAGTTCGCGGGGGTGTAGACGTTAGCGGCAATGTCCAGGCCGCCCAGCTTGTACTTGACCGGGTGGATATGGACCTTGCCCGGCTCGTTTTTGGTGATGGCGCCTTGGTAGGTCAAGGTGAACGGGTTCTTCCGGTAGTCGTCCGCCAGGGCCTCGCCACCAGCGGCGCCAACGATGGCGGCCATGAGGGTGGCTTTCAGTACGATGCGCTTCATGTAAATACTCCTTGGGGTGAATTGCGTCAGTCCAGCTCGGCCGAGATGAAGGCGTAGGCATGGTCGCCTCGGTAGGTCTGTCCGTCTGGAGCCATGGGCTTGCGCGCATCGAACGTGCCCGGCGCGGTGGTCATGGTGCCGCCGGCGGCGAAACTGACCTGCTCCTGAATCATGGGGGGGCTGTTTGCATGGCCAGGGCCACCGGGGCTGGTGGCGCAGGCGGAAAGTAGAGCAGTCATGACGAGAGCCGGCAGCGTTCCTGCGGGGGTCATGGCCGGCCTCCGGAGGCAGCAGCCAGCGCCTGCGCCAGCGCATCGCCGGCACGCCTGGCAGCACCTGCATCGCCGCGTTCGGCCAATACCTGGGTCAACTGGCTCAGTTGCGCGGCCGTGAGGCCCACGCGCAGGCTGGCGCGCATGTGCGAGCGCAATTGCGCCTCCACGCCCGGCACCGCAGCCAGCGCCCCGACCGTGGCCAGCTCGCGGCTTTGCCAGTCGAGATTGTCGCGCTCGAAGATGTCGCCGAACAGATGCGCCTGCAGGAACTGGTTGATGACCGGGGCGAAGTCCGTCACGGCGTTCTTGACCGGCGCACCGGAAATAGTCGTCTGGTTGGCCTTGCCCACCGCGAGCAACTCGTCGCCGGTGGGAATGGTGCGGCTGGGCTCGCGCCCCGGCGCGTCCTGGATGCCGCACTGCTTGCGCGCCGCCACCACTTTCAAAAGCTCGCCCAGCGCGTTGAGGCTTTTCGGGAAGCCAACGTAGGCATAGAGCTGCACCAGTGCTTCGCGCGCCTCGCTGACCGTGAGGCCCGCGTCCAGCCCCTGGTTCAGGGCGGCGCCCAGCCTGGGCATGTCGCTGGCGGCCATGAAGGAGGCGATCAGCGGAATGGCCTGCTGCTTGGCCGAAAGCGTTTCCGAAGGGGCCTGGGCGTGCGCCATGGGTGGCGGCTCCGCGATGCTCTGTGAGGCGCAGCCGGTCACGGCCACGCCAAGAGCCAGGGCGATCGCGGTGGCACCGCGCTTAGCGTGCGTTGTATTGCTCATCGCTCACCAGTTCCTTCCAGTCCGCGCTCTTGCCGCCCTGCACGTAGGCGATGGCCAGGTGGCGCATGCCGTTGGTTTGCGCCGCGCCGTGCCAGTGCTTGACGCCGGCCTCGATCCAGACCACGTCGCCCGTCTTGATCTCCCGCCTGGGTTGGCCGTCTTCCTGCACCCAGCCCTTGCCGTCGGTGACGATGAGCAACTGGCCGACCGGGTGGGTGTGCCATGCGGTGCGTGCGCCGGGCGCGAAATCGACCATGCCCACGCTGCCGTGCTTGCCGCTGCCGCCCGCCGACTTGATGTCCACCGCCACGTGGCCGTTGAAGTTCTGCGCCGCGCCCAAGGTGGTGGGGAGGGTGCCCGCGGGGGTAATCTGGATGCCCTGGGCCTGCACGGCAGTGGCGCTCATTAGCAGGGATGTGCCTGCGGCGACAAGGTTCTTTCTCATGGGATTCCTTCCTGTGATCTGTACAGACCCAATTGCCGCATGAACATGCGGATGGCCTGCGCCCAATCTGTGTCAGTGAAGGAAATCGTAGAGGGCTGGACTGTTTTGATTAAGTCCCGAATCCCGCATGCGGTTTTGAGTTGAATTCAGCAATGCGAGCAACCGGTGCCTGGATGCGGCCTACGAAGCCGAGCGGCGCTTCGTTTTCGCCGTCTTGCGCGGAGGCTCGCGATGCCGCAATGCCTCGACGATGACGGCCAGGGCCCCCGACGATTGCCGGCGGCTCGGATAGTACAGGTGGTAGCCGGTATAGGGCTGGCACCAATCGTCCAGCACACGGACCAGCCGCCCCTCGGCGATGTGCTCGGCTACCGCATCATCGGGCAGGAATGCCAGGCCTTGCCCTGCCAGCGCTGCGCGCACGATGGGCGAGATGCCGTTGTAGATCCACTGCCCGGTCACGCGCACCTTGAGTTCGCGCTTGCCCTTGCGGAAGTCCCAGGCCATGAGCCCGCCGTGGGTGGGTAGCCGCAGGTTGATGCAGTTGTGCTCGGCCAGGTCGTGGGGTTTCATTGGCTTCGTTTTGCCTGCGAAGTAGGCGGGTGAGCCCACTACTGCGATGCGCATGTCGGGGCTGATGCGCACCGCGATCATGTCCTTGGCGATCTCGTCGCCCAGGCGCACGCCCGCGTCGTAGCGTTCGGAGACGATGTCCGTGCGATTGTAGTCCACCGTCACCTCCACGGTGATATCGGGATAGTCCGGCAGAACCTGGGATAGCTTGGGCCATATCAGGTAAGTGGCAGGAAACTCCGCCGCCGTGATGCGGACCAGCCCCGATGGTTTCTTGCGCAACTCGCTTACTGCCGCCAGCTCGGCATCGATGTCTTCGAAGTGCGGTGCAACACTGGCCAGAAGCCGCTCGCCTGCTTCTGTCACGGATACGCTGCGCGTGGTCCGTGCCAGGAGGCGGACGTCCAAGCGTGCTTCGAGCGCGCGAATGGCATGGCTGAGCGCGGATGGAGACACGCCCATTTGCGCAGCCGCTCGCGTGAAGCTGCCTTGCTGTGCCACCTGGATGAACGCAAGCAGGTCGTTGTAGCTATCGCGCGGCATTACTGAATCCAATTCACAAGTTCTTGCTGAATTTAGCATCTAATCAGATGCCTGGATAGTGACTACACTCATAGCTGCCCATAGCGGACCGTGCTTATGAGCTGCTCGCGAGCGACTGGCATTGGAAGAAGTCGCCAACATGAACCAAGCGACTCTTCGCTCTGTTTCCAGCACTGATCGCCCGGACATTCGCTGGCGCCAAGTCTGGCAACTCCTCTGTTGGGTCGAGGTATGACATCCATGCAGCAACCCAAACCAGAACGCAGCGAAGCGCACACGATTGATCACGACTCGACTCGACGTGCAGCGAAGACGGCACTCGCCGCACTTCCTGTCAGCGGCGACATGCGACGCCAGTGCGCCAAGACGCTCCTCGCATATTTCCCCCGATCGGGGAATACGCGCGTCGTTGCCGGACTGATCCGCCGCGCACGGCGCACCGATCTGTTCGAGATCGTGCCGGCGGCGGCTTACCCCGAAGACTACCTGGAGACAGTGGAGCAGGCGCGCAAGGAGCGCAAAACCGGGTATGCACCCGCCCTGCAATCCAGGGTAGCCGACATAGCCGATTAGGTGACGAACTGGCTCAATGGCATCACCGCCAGATGAGGCGCGCCCCCCCTCCCCTTGCCTTGAATAGGAACACACCATGCAACAAGTCACACTGAACAACGGCGTCGTGATGCCGATCCTCGGCTACGGCGTTTTTCAGATCCCCGATCCCCAGGAGTGCGAGCGCTGCGTTGCCGAAGCCATCGGCAACGGCTACCGGCTGATCGACACCGCGGCTTCTTACCTCAACGAGGAAGCGGTTGGCAGGGGCATCAAGAATGCCAGCGTGCCGCGCACCGATCTCTTCGTGACCACGAAGTTGTGGGTGCAAGACACCGGGTACGAACGGACTCAGCAAGCTATCGACAAATCACTGCGCCGTTTGCAACTGGACTATCTCGACCTCTATCTCATCCACCAGCCTTTCGGCGACGTGCATGGGTCGTGGCGAGCGATGGGGGACGCCCTGAAGGCGGGCAAGGTGCGGGCCATCGGCGTCAGCAACTTCCACCCCGACAGGCTGATGGACATCATCGGCTTCAATGACGTCGTTCCGGCTGTGAACCAGGTGGAGGTCAACCCCTTCCACCAGCAGGAAGAAAGCGTGGCCTTCATGCGCGAGAACGGCGTGCAGGCAGAGGCCTGGGCTCCCTTTGCCGAGGGCCGCAACAACCTGTTCCAGAACGAAGTGCTGGCGGACATCGGCCACAAGCACGGCCGATCGGTCGGCCAGGTCGCACTGCGCTGGGTGGTGCAGCGGGGCATCGTGGCGCTCGCCAAGTCGGTGCGCAAGGAACGGATGGAGGAGAACCTGAAGGTTTTCGACTTTGCCTTAGACGACTCCGACATGGCACGCATCGCACAGCTTGAAACTGGCAAAAGCAGCTTCTTCTCACACCGTGACCCGGCCATGGTCAAGTGGATGAGTGAGCGTCAGCTCGACATTTGATCGGTGTACGTCAAAGGATAGAAAGAACGCTTCGCGAGCCACTCGCGGCCTGATCCTGCCTGGGGCGTCGAAAGACGTCCCTTTGCTTTGCTACGCCAGGCAGAGAATGTTCGTACCTCCGGCGCTGCACGCGTGCCCTCCAAGGGAAAGCGCAGCGGGCTACCCCGTCGCGCCATCGTGCGCTGCACCGGTGGCGGGATCATGCAATTGCCGGTGGCCACCAGGTACCAGCCCGGTTTGCTCTTCCATGCCGGCACGGTGATGGTGCCGCCCGCAGTTTCTCCAATGGGTCAGGTGGTGGAAAGAAAGGGCCGCATGCGTCGCATGGCGCGTCGGCTCAGCCACGCGAGAAGTACTGCTTCAGGCCGTACACGAGGCCGGCGAAGGGAATGCCGAGCGCGGCGTAGACGGCCTCGGCTTCCGGCGCGGCGTTGTCGGCCAGGATCTCGACGGCGACGTTCGAGTAGCCGACAGGAATCACGCCGGCCTGCAGCATGCGCGCCACGCCCATCTCGACCTGGGTCTTGCTGAAGCCGCCGGAGGCGTCGATCACCGCATAGCTGGTGTAGCCGCCGGCCAGGGCCGAGATCGCCGGGAAGGCCAGGCAGACGTCGGTCGAGATGCCGGTGACGATCAGGTGCCTGCGGCCGGTCGCCTCGACCGCATCGACGACGCGGCGCTCGTCCCAGGCGTTGACGGTGGTGCGCTCGATACGCTCCGTGCCCGGCAGCGCAGCGGCGAGTTCGGGGATCAGCGGCCCCCACATGCCCTCGGTGGTCGTGGTGACGATCACCGGCAGCTTCAGCGCCAGCGCCGCCTTGGCCAAGCCGACGACGTTGTGTTGCAGCGCCAGGGTATCGATGTCGCGCACGCCGGTGTAGAGGCCGACCTGGTGGTCGACCAGCAGCAGGACGGCGTTGTCGCGGGTCAGGCGCTCGTGGGATTGGGGGGTGTTCACGACATGCTCCGCGGTGTGTTGACGTATATGAAGCTTAGAACTGCGACAATCTTGGAACAACTGGGAAAAATGGGATCGATCGTCCACCATCCAGCTTCTCCTCCAGCCTGCCGCATTCTCGGCGTCGCGCTAGCGGCTTTCGGCGGCTTCCTCTTGGGTCGTGCGGGCGATGCCGCGCCGGCCGAGTGAATAGGAAAACCATTCACGTAACGGAGAATGGTTCTCAGTTGCCGGCACCACTTGGGTTGTGTGACGGCCGAGACGGCTTGGCACGCTGCTTACAACGCCTCATCCGGGCTCGGTGAGCACAAACGGACATGGGATCCACCATGACCCTGACGAACTGCGCGACAAATTGCTCCAGGCACAGGCCCGCATTCAAGAGGCCCTTCGCGCCATCGATGGCATCGCGTGGCCGACGAGCGCCCGAGTCGACGAGTCTAGCGAAATGATCGCTGTCGGTCGACCGCAGGATTGCCTGGAGAAAGACGCAGGCAGTCCGCAGAAATACGCCCTTCCAGGCTAAGCCCGGAGGGCGTCATGCGCTTCGCGGCGCCGCCTAGTTTGTCGACACCGCAGCCTTCTCGATGAGGGCCGCGACCGCAGCCGGCTTCGACTCGTACACCGCATGGCTGCCCGCGGATTCGACCACGATCGCACCGGCGCGCTTGGACATGGCACGCTGGGCGTCCGGCGGAATCATCTTGTCGTCCTTGGTGACGAGGTACCAGCTCGGCTTCGAACGCCACGCCGGCGTGCTGACTTCACCCGCCAGGGCGTCCACACCCCATGGTACCTGGGCGTTTGCCAGGAAGCCGGCACGTTCGGGCTTCACGTCGCCAGCGAAAGCCGCGGCGAACTTTGCCTTGTCCAGCATCAGGAAGCCGTTGACCGGCGGCAGGATGGGGGGAACCGGGGCGCCGGGCGCAGGATTGGCGATCAGCTTCTGGACGGATTCGCCCTTGTCCGGAGCGAACGCCGCGATATAGACCAGGCGCGAGACCTTGGGGTCGTTCCCGGCCTCCGAGATGACTACGCCGCCGTACGAATGGCCCACCAGAACCACCGGGCCGTCTTGCGCATCCAGCACCGCCTTGGTGGCGGCTACGTCGGCCGCGAGCGAGGTCGTGGGATTCTGGACGATGCTGACATTGAAGCCCTTGGCTTTCAGGAGCTTGTACACCGGCTCCCAGCCGCCGCCATCGACGAAGCCGCCGTGGACCAGCACCACGTTCTTGATGCGCTCGGCGGCGACAACGGCGTTCGGTGCCATGACGCCGATGGCCAGCGAAGCAAAGCCCAGCATGGCGCGCCAGGAAATGAAAGTAGTGGGTTGCATCTGATACCTCATCTATGAAGTGCAACGGAAGGGAGTACGCCCAGGGTATGGCAGCTGCCAGCGGTCAAGTGCACGGTGGAACTCAGTTCGCGCAAGCTGTGACCGCTTCGGCGGCCGCCTCGATCAGTTCGGCCACGCCACCGGGCTGAGACACGTAGATCGCATGGCTTCCCTCGAGCTCCACGGTGGTGGAACCCGCGCGCTTTGACATGGCGCGCTGCGCATCGGGTGGGATCATCCGGTCATCTTTGGCGACCAGATACCAGCTCGGCTTCGTCTTCCAGGCGGGGGCGGTGACCACGCCATTCAGCGCATGCAGGCCCCACGGGTTCTGGGCGTCGGCCATGAAGGCTGCTTTGGCAGGGTCGAGATCCGCTGCGAAAGCCTCGGCGAATTTCGCCTTGTCCAGCAGGAGCGTCCCGTTGGGCTGGGGCACGATCGGCGGAACCGGTGCGCCCGGCGCGGGGTTGGCGATGAGCGTCGCGACGGACTCGCCGCTGTCCGGCGCAAACGCCGTGACATAGACTAGGCCCACCACCTTAGGATGACTGCCCGCCTCGGTGATGACCGCGCCGCCATAGGAATGGCCGACCAGAATGACCGGCCTCCCCTGCGCGTCGATGGCGGCATGGGTTGCCGCCGCGTCGTCGGCAAGCGACTGGGTCGCGTTCTGAACCACATGGACGTCGTAGGCGTCCCTCTTCAGGATCTTGTACACGCCTTCCCAGCCGGAGCCATCCACGAAGCCGCCGTGCACGAGCACGATGGCCGCCTGGCTCTCGACTGACGGCGTAGGCGATGATAATGTTGTCATCTCAGCTGCCCTCCTTCCTGTACGGTGACCGGTTTTGTGCGGCTGCAGCATGGACCAAAGGGCTGCAGTGGGGAGCAGTATCGTGATAGCCAGCGCTGGAGTATTGAAGGGCTGCCGAATAAAGTCCGAATAATTCCCGAACCGTTGCCGCACGGAGCCATATGCAGGGACAGCGTTTCACCTTCGGTCCGTTCTTACTCAATCTCGACGACGGGACGCTCCAGCGGCAGGGGGAGCGCGTGGCGGTCGGGCGCCGGGGCATCCTGCTTCTGGCCGCTCTGCTCAAGCGGCAGGGCGAGATCGTCACCAAGGCGGATCTCATGGACGCGGCTTGGCCCCGGACCCCTGTCGAGGAGAGCAATCTTTCGGTCCAGATCGCTCTGCTGCGAAAAGCGGTTGGCCTCGCGCCCGATGGCGACGCATGGATCGCCACCGTTCCGCGCATCGGATATTGTTTCAAGAGCCCTGTTGCAACGCCTAAAGAGGCAGCCGGCCTGCATTCACCCAAGCCGTCGCTTGCGGTCCTGCCGTTCGCCAGTCTCAGCAACGATACCGGTCAGGACTTCTTTGCCGAAGGGCTGGCGGACGAGATCATAACGACGTTGTCGAAGGTCCCGGGCCTGATCGTGATTGCCCGAAGCTCCAGCTTTGCCTACAAGGGCATGTCCGTGGACGTGCGACGTATCGCAAGCAAGCTCGGCACCCGCTACATCATCGAAGGGAGTATTCGGACGTGCGGCGGCCGCATTCGCGTGGTCGCGCAATTGAGTGATGGGATCAGCGGTAGCCAGTTGTGGACCGAACGATATGACCGGGAACTCAATGACATATTCACGGTGCAGGACGAGGTCGCTCGCAAGATCGTTGCCAAGCTAAGCGTCGCGTTGAACCCCGTTGAGGTTGCGCTGTGGCCTCGCGATGTATCCGGTGGGACGACGCATATGGAAGCCTACCAGTGCTTTCTGCGAGGCCGAGCGATGCAGCGGGGCGCGACGCAGAACATTGCCGTCTTTGAGAGAACGTGCGAGCTGTTCCGACAGGCGATCGCTCTCGATCCCGACTATCCGTCGCCCTATGCCGCTCTGGGCATGGCCCTTGCCCAAGCCTACTACAACCGCTGGAGTGACGACCCCCAACGCTCGCTCGCCGAAGCCGAAGCGCTGGTCGAAAAAGCCATCGAGCGTGATCCGGGTGAACCGTTCTCGCATGGCGTGGCTGCGTTGGTCGCGATGTACCGGAAGGACTTCAGTCGCTGGGCGCTCGAAGTCGAAGAAGCGCTCTCGCTCAACCCGAACTTCGCCCCGGCGCTGTCTCTGCGGGCGACGCTGAACATCTATTCGGGGCACCCCCGGTCGGCGATTCGCGATCTGGAGCGGGCCATGCAGCTTGACCCGTATTTCACCCAGGGCTATCTGCACCACCTCGGCGTAGCCCATATTGTTTCCGGCGACTACGAGACGGCTGTCGCGATCCTGCGAGAACGCATTCTGCTGGTCCCTGAGACAGACATGAGCCGGGCCTATCTTGCTTCAGCGTTGGGAAATCTTGGTTATCTCGACGAAGCGCGAGGCGTCTGGAACGAGCTCATCGCCATCAACCCTAGCTACTCGTTCGCCGATCGAATTGCTTGCATGCCCTTCAGGATTCCGGCGGACCTGGCTCGCATCGCGAATGGGCTGGAAAGAGCCGGATTGCTCACCTCTTCCAACGCGCTTCCCCTGGTACACGCAGTGCCGCGAGTTACGCGACGATAGCCAGTTCGTCGACTGCGATACCGTCGAACAAACGCCAATTGTCACCGGATTCCGGCCGGGAATCGGCTGGCTAATGTCCGGCGGCGATCCTTCGTTCCCGGCCGCCGTCCATGCCCGCCTGATCGAAGGCGAGAACGGCACGCACGACCCCTGTCCTGCGCTCGACAGCGCGCCGAGCACGAGACCGGCAACAGCGCAAGCGTTGATGATGCGGCGCTGGAAAGCGATGGAGGTGGGGTGGTTCATGGCCATCTTCCTCAGGCAATCGCGGCGGAAAGAATGCGCGTCTTCGGAATGGCCGCCAGCATCTGGCGGACACCTTCCACGTACGGCGTCTTGTGGATCGGCCCGATCAGCCGCTGCAACGCCGAGTCGTCCATGACCAGCGGCTCGGTCATCAGGTAGTTCATCTCGACCATCTCGCGCATGAAGGGGTTGAACAGGCCGATCAGGCGCAGCATCGTCTTGCCCGCGACACGCAGCTTGAGCTTCGCGCCGGTCTGGCGCTCCATCTCCGCGACCAGCTCGCGCTGGCTCGTGGCGCCGGCACCCGCGAGATGCCAGATCTTGCCGAAGCCGGCCGGCGTCTCGACGAGCCGCGCCACCACCGGCCCCACGTCTGGCACGAAGACGAACTCGTGCGGGCGGTCGAGCGGGCCGACCATGTCGGCGGTGCCACCGTTCACTGCCGCCTGCGCGGCGCGGTGCAGCAGGCTGGCCTCGACGCCGGGGCCGTAGAAATCCGGCAGGCGCAGCACGGTCGCGCGAATGCGGCCGTCGGCGTGGGCCTGCATCAGCAAGTCTTCCTGGGCCTTGCGCATGTGACCCTTGAAGGTGTGCGGCTCGCGGGGATGGTCTTCGCGCACCGGGTTGGACTGCGCCCAGCCGTAGGGATACACGGTGCCGATCAGGATCAGGTGCTTGACCCCGGCGGCCACCGCACCATCCAGCGTCTTGCGCATCAGCTCCGGGTGCAGCTCGAACTGCCAGTAATTCACGCCGACCATGTAGATCAGCGTGTCCACGCCCTCAGCCGCGGCGCGTACCGAGGCCGGCGAGTCCGGATTCCAGGTGACGATCTCGGCCAGCGGGTCGTGGCCGAAGGCCTTGCGCAGGCTGGCTTCGCTGCGGCCCACGACGCGGTAGGGGCGGCCCTGGCTGCCGAACGCGGCGGCGATGCTTTGGCCGATAACGCCAGCGGCGCCGAACAATGCGACTTTGGACATGGTGGTTTCCTTTCGGTGGGAGGTTCAGAGGGACAACTTGCGAAGGGCGGCGGCAAGCCAGGCCGCCCGCCCGAGGCTGGGCGATGGCGGCGGCTCGATGCATCGCGGACTCCGTTTCGTTGAGCGGTTTTGCTGCGAATGGCTGCAGTTTGCGGATGGACAGGCAATAAGGAAATTGCCTAGAATCCGCTAGCAGCTATAGAAATTTGCATACCATGGCCGACAACGAACCGAATTGGGAGTGGTACCGGAGCTTTCTCCAAGTCCTGGAGACGGGCTCGCTGTCCGCCGCGGGCCGGGCGCTGGGCCTGACGCAACCGACCGTAGGCCGGCACATCGACAGCCTGGAGGCCGCACTGGGGCTGAAGCTTTTCACTCGCTCCTTCGACGGCTTCGCGCCCACCGACGCCGCGCAGGAGCTGCGGCCCTATGCCGCCGGTATCGCCGCCACGGCGGCCGCTCTGCGCCGGGCTGCCAGCAGCCACGGATCAGGTGTTCGCGGTACGGTGCGGCTGACGGCCAGCGAGGTCATCGGCGTCGAGGTTCTGCCGCCGATCCTGGCGGCGCTGCACAGCGAGCACCCCGAACTGGTCATCGAACTGATGCTGTCCAACCGGGCTGACGATCTGCTGCATCGCGAGGCGGACATCGCGGTGCGCATGTTCCAGCCGGTGCAAGAGGCGCTGGTGGTCAAGCGCGTGGGAGGGATTGAACTGGGTCTGCATGCACACGAGCGCTATCTGGCCGCTCGGGGTATGCCCAATTCGATGGACGCCTTGTCCCGCCACGCGGTCATCGGCTTCGACCACGAGAACGCCTACATTCGCCGGCTTCAGGAGAAAGTTCCGGCTTTGTCGCGGGATCGCTTCGCGTTTCGGGCTGACAGCGACCTGGCGCAACTGGGTGCGATCCGCGCAGGCTTCGGCATCGGTATCTGCCAGTCGGCGCTGGCCGCCAGGGACAAGCAGTTGGTTCGGGTCTTACGTAGCCAGTTCTCGCTGACGATGGATACCTGGATCGCCATGCATGAGGATTTGCGGGCCAGCGCGCGCTGCGCGGTAACTTTCGCGGCGCTGGCGGCCGGGTTGGCGGCTTACATCCGCGCTGGCGATCAAGGCTGATTCATTTCGACGAGTGCTTCCACGCTCGCCATCAATTCGGCCACGTTGCACTCCAGCGCGTTGGCGATCTTGCAGATGATCGCCATCGACGGCCATATGCACCTTGCTTCCTCGCGTGCGCTTGTACCCGTCGTAGCCCGCCCTTGGCCCGCTCCCGCACGTGGACTGAAGCGTGCGTCCGTCGAGAATCACCGCGCCTGGCTGCCCCTGCCGGTCCATCGCCCCGCGCCGACGCGCGGCAGAAATGACAGGAAGAATGCAGGCTCCGCTCAGTCCATGGCCCGCATCCAAGTTGCAAAAGCCTCAATGTCCGCTTGCCGCGCGTTCTGGGCCATGGCGACCAGGTAGAAGCCATAGCCTGGCAGCGACAGCGGATGGGCCTTGACGAGTGTCCCCGATCTCAGCTCATGGCCCACCACGACGTCGCTGCAGATCGCGATCCCCTGCGCGGCGACCACGGCGTCGATGGCATGCAGTTCTTCCCGGAAACTCAGCGCCCACGTCTTGTCGGCCGCCTTCAAGCTCGGATCGATCAGGCTCGCGGTCGCCAGCCATTGCTGCCATGTGGGGGCGTTCGGATCCCGGGTCATCCAGTCGAAATGGATCAGGGGGAAGCGCATCAAATCTGAGGCGCGCTCGATGGCGTGTCCATCCTTGAGCAGTAGCGCCGGGCTGCAGACCGGGAAAAACGTGTCCCGACAGATCTCCCGCACGACGAATCCTGCCGGCATGGTCCGGGCATAGCGGATCGCCACATCGGCGTCACCCGCCCGAAGGTCCAGGATCGCGTCCGTTCCGATGATCTCAAGCGCGATGTCGGGGTATCGCTCCCGCCACTGCGGCAGACGCGGAACCAGCCATCGGCTCGCAAACGCATTGGGGCTCGTGACGCGCAGCGGACTCGGCGCCCTGGACTCGGCCATCCCGGCCACCGCGCCCAGGAGGGCATCGAAACCATCGCGCAGCGCCGGATACAGCCTCGCACCCGCACCCGTAAGCACCGGAGGCCGCGGTTGGCGCTGGAACAGGCGGTGCCCGCACGTCTCTTCCAACAGTCGGATCTGATGGCTGATGGCCGTGGGCGTCACATGGAGTTCAGCGGCCGCCGCCTTGAAACTGCCAAGCCTGGCGGCAGCCTCGAAGGCCTGCAGCGATCGCAGAGGAGGCAGCTTTCTCATGGATGTAGATGAATTCTCCTCACCTGGAGCTGAGTTCTTTGATTTTGCCATGCGAAAGGGCGCGTGACAGTATGCTCCCAGTCGGATGGGATTGCCCCCCCGATCGAACCGAAAAATGGGGGTAAGTATGGACACTGGACAACGGGTCAGCCGTCTCTGGGCCGATCGGCCGGCCGCAGTTCTCGATACCTTGCGGCGAAAACTCGATGGAGATGTGGTCCTCCCGGACGATCCCGGCTACGAGGATGCGCGCAAGGTCTGGAACGGCGCGGTGGACAAGCGGCCAGCCATGGTCGTGTACTGCGCCAGCACGGCCGATGTCATCGAAGCGGTGACCTTCGCCCGCTCGGGCAACCACCTTGTAGCGGTCCGCAGCGGCGGACACAATGTGGCGGGCCTGTCGGTTTGCGACGATGGGATCGTCATCGATCTGTCGCGCATGAAGCACATTGCCGTCGACCCGGCGCGGCGCGTGGCCCGTGCCGAAGCCGGCCTGAGCCTCGCCGAGTTCGATGCCGCCACACAGGCCCATGGACTGGCCACCACAATGGGCGTCAATAGCGACACGGGCATTGCCGGACTGACCTTGGGCGGCGGGTTCGGCAAGCTGGGGCGCAAACACGGCCTGGCCTGTGACAACCTTCTGGCCGCAGAAATCGTGCTCGCGGATGGCAGGCTCGTGAAAGCCAGCGCCGTCGAGAACGAGGACCTGTTCTGGGGACTACACGGAGGTGGCGGCAACTTCGGCATTGTCACCACCTTTGAATACCAGCTTCACCCGGTCGGGCCGGTACTGCTGGCCGGGTCGGTGCTCCACCCCTACGGCCGCGCGCGCGATGCGATGCGGTTCTACGATGATTTCTGCGCCCAGGCCCCGGACGAACTCAGTGTGGACGCCGCCCTGGTAACGGCCCCGTCGGGTGAGCGCTTCTTCAACATCTCGGCCTGCTACTGCGGAGCGAACGAGGCCGGCGAGCGCGTCATCCGTCCACTCCTGGAGCACGGCGCCCCGCTCGAGAGCAAGCTGGACCTGGTTCCATACCTTCAGATCCAGTCCGGCGGCGACAGTCTCTTTCCGCGCGGACGCCGCTACTACTGGAAGGCGCAGTATCTGCACACGCTCACCGACGCCGCGATCGACACCCTTCTCGAGACCTATGCGCGTGCGCCCTCGGCTTCCTCGCTGCTGGTGTTCCAGCACGTCGGCGGCGCCATTGCCCGCGTTCCCGCATCGGCAACGCCCTATGCGAATCGCGATGCGCGCTACGACTGCTTCCCCATCTCGATCTGGGATGCTCCGGCAGAGGAAGATGCGGCCATCCGCTGGGCGCGCGACGTGTGGAGCGCCGTCAAGCCCTTTTCGACCGGAGGCGTCTATGCGAACAACCTCGGTGACGAGGGCGAGGACCGCGTGCGTGCCGCCTATGGTGAAAACCACGCGCGCCTCGCCGCGCTCAAAGCTGCGTACGACCCGGCCAATTTCTTTCGCCTGAACCAGAACATCAGGCCCTCGGCCTGGAGGGAGCCTATATAGTTCTTGGAAGCTCCATTTTCACATCACGGGCTGCGAGGCAGCGGTTCCCCGATCAAAGGCAAGCGCTGGATGCGTGGATTTCGGGGCACGCTTACACTGCATCGCCGACCGTGGCAGTGGTCATAGTGGGCATTGCGTGAGACGCCTAACGTTCGACATGAGCAGCTGGCGGGTCGGGGGCTTGCTCGGCAGCCGGCATTCGTCAGTTTGTTTTACGTCTCTGGCCGGTCAGCCTGTCCTGCCAGCGGACAGGACAGGCATCGCCGTCTTACGTCGACAGACGGGCGGCGGACATCGCCTATCGATGGCGGCGCGGGGCTGGCGGCCCCGCTCCCAACGCCGCCGGCTTACTGGCTCAGCCGCGTTACCTTCAATTGCGGATCCGCCGCAATTGCCCGCTCGCTGAACGGCAGCCGCACCCACCGCTTGGCGGAGTACTCCGCCATCTGGTCAAAGGCGTGCGGCGACTGCTGATCTACCGACTGGCCGTACACCAGCAGCGCCTCAGCGACCGGCCCTTGCTCGTCAAAGCCCACGGTCTGCACGTAGCTGGTCCCAAAGTAGACCTGCAGACCCTTGTCCGACACCGGGGTACTTTGCAGCTTGTTGAGCACGCCTTCGTACTCCTCACCGCCGTGCAGGGCGATGCGGCCAGTCGGCGCCGCGGCGGCCTGCACTTGGCCCAGCGGCGCATCCAGCGCGAAGCCGGCAGTGCGCATGGCTCGCACGGCGTCCTTCAGTGCCTTGAAGACCTCGGTGCGCACAGACTCATCGCGCATGCGCAGTCCGCGTGGGGTGTTGACCGGATCGGTGGGGTTGAACTCGACGGCATAGACCTTGGGGATCTTGCTGGCGCGCATCCAGAACTCGCGGAACAGCGGTGCGGCGCGGCTGTCGAGGTTGCTGTGGCGGTCCCACTTGCGCAGCGCCGTGCAGCCGTCGCTCAGGTCGGCGTCTTTGGTGTCGAGGCAGGCATTGAGCAGGTCATCCAGCACGAGTTCGCCTGAGAGGTTGCGGTCGCGGAACAGCACGGCCTGCAGGCTGGGCACGTCAAAGCGGTTGCCGGGCAGGCCGTCCTCCCCCGAGAGGCGGCGGCCGATTTCCATCAGGCCAACGCGTGTGCGCAGGCGTTGCACAACTTCGGTGGGACCCAGCACCGGTGAGAAGCCGGTCAGCTTCTGGCTGGGGTTGGACAGCCACGAACTGTCATTGCTGTTGGCGACATAATCATCGCGTACCAGCACGGGCATGGCGTTGGGGGCCACCAGCCCCGGTACTGGCGATGCCGCGTCCACCGTCCAGTTGCAGCTAGCCCGCGTGCCGTCCAGCAGGACCATGCCGGTGCCTTGCATCAGCTTGGCGGCCAGCGCGGCGCTGTCGCCGGCCGGCGCGCATTGCTTGAGCATGGCGGCCGACACGTTGGGCGCGACCGATACGTCGGCAAGCATGGCGCGGCCTTCGCGGTCGGTGGCAATGGTGTTGACCCACGGAATGCCCAGGCGGCCAATGGCGGTGTGGATGCCAGCCACGTCGCGCGCGCGGCCGATATCAAGCCAGGTGTCGACCGAACGCGTGTTGTTGCGGTTGGCGTCGCGCAGCGCGTAGGCCTTTTGCGCGGACCACGGCAGGCCGGCCGATGGCATGGACAGCACCGGGCCGTATTCGGTCATGTAGAAGGTGTGCGAGCGCTGCTCGGTACGGCCGTCGGGCAGTTTTGCCGCATAGCTGACGGTGCGCGGGGTCATCTTGCGCGGCGCGCCGTCCACCAGGTAGGTGGTGGGGTCGCCTTCGGCCAGTTTCAGTTCATACAGCGTGAAGCGGCGGGCGGTGGACACGGTGTGTGTCCAAGCCACGTCCTTGTTGAAGCCGATGCTGATAATGGGAAACGATGCAATGGACGCGCCCATGACGTCCAGCTTGCCCGGTACGGTCAGGTGCGCTTCAAAAAAGCGATTGGTGGTGGTCCACGGAAAATGCGGATTTCCCAGCAGCAGGCCGCGCCCGTTCGTTGTGGCTTCCTTGCCAAAGGCCCAGCCGTTGCTGCCGATGGGCGGATCCAGCAGTTGCAGGTCGTTGTTGACGGCTTCGAAGTCGATGCTGGCTACGTCCACCGCCCCCGCCTGTTGCGCGGTCTTGGCACTGCCCGCGGCCCTGGGCGGCACAGCGGCGACAATGCCCGCTGCCAGCGCGCCGGCGCTGGCTTGGATGCTCTTCTCCTCGGCCAGGCGGAACATGTCGATGGCGGTAATGGGCCGCACCCAGTCAGCGTTGCGGCAGCCAGCCGGGCGTTGGGCCGGCGGGGTATCGCGCAGGTAGCGGTTGTAGCCGGCGATATAGCCGCGCAGCAGTTCGCGCGCCTCTGGCGAGGCCTGCGCGTAGCCGGCGCGCAGGGCGTCGTCGTCGATGATGGCGCGGAAGAATGGGTCGGATTCGCTGTTCTTGATGCGCTTGAATGACACCTCGGTACTTTCGTCGGGGCCGAACACGCGCGAGCGATCGCCGCTGACCGTAACGACCTGGTCGGCCATCAGGCAAACGTTGTCCTGCGCGTATGCGTAGCCCATGCCAAAGGCCAGGCTGGCGTAGTCGTTTGCCTTGATATGGGGAATGCCGTAGGCGGTGCGACGGATCTCGGCATTGAGTCCGCTTTCGCTCCAGTTGGCGCTGTCGCTGCCTGCGGTGGCGCAGCCGCCCAGGCTGGCTGCCGCCAGCACGGCGCCGCCAAGTGCGGTCGCGCCGCGCACGATGCGTTGCTTCATTGTGTTGTCTCCTCGTCCTTGTGTCTGTGGGCCCATGGAATGTTGCGCGCCGACAGGCGACGCGCCATGGTGCCGCTGACATGGTCGGGCATCGGGCCCGTGACAGGTAGAGCGGATTCCGCCACAATTGGCGGCGTTCCCGCCATCGGGCAGGCACCTTCCCAACAACAACCCGCCACGCCATGTCTGACGTCTATCTGCTGTGCTACCCCTCGGCCGTTGTCTCCCCCCTTTCCACCGCGGTCGACATGCTGGACATGGCCAACATGCTGGCCTCTATGCAAAGCCGGCGGCGCGGCACGGCGGCGCCTTTTCGCTGGCGGCTGGCGGTAGCCGAGCCGCAACGCTGGCAGGCGCTGGCCAGCGTGCTGCGCTGCCCGTGCGTGCCACTGGAAGAACTGGCCGGCGCAGGCAAGGACGCCATGGTGGTGATCGCGCCACCGTCGTTTGACCACATCGCCGGGCTCGAACATGCGCTGTCGCAACTGGGCCGCGAACGCGCGGCCATTGCGGCAGTTGCTACGCGCGGCGCGCTGGTGGTCGCGCCGTTCACGGCAGTGGCACTTCTGGTCGCCATCGATTTGCCGGCGCAGCGCAAGCTGGCGGTGCCGTGGCTGATTGCCAACTGGTTGCAGCTGAGCGAACCCGCGCGACGGCTGCAGGCCGACCAGCCAGTGGTCAAGAGCGGCAACCTGCTCAGTTCCCGCGCGCTGGATCGCATGCATGCGCTGTTGCTGCAGGCAGTGGCGCAAGTCGCCGGCACCCCCCTGGCCCGCACGCTGGGCAACGTCCTGCTGGACCAGCCCGAGCGCGGCGAGGCAGTCAACATCTGGTTGAAGACCGGCGATGCCCCGCGCCTCAGCGTGGTGCTGCGCGCGCGCCGCTATCTGCAGCAGCATCTGGCCGAGCCCTATGACCTGCCGCGGCTGGCAGCGGTGGCGTCCACCAGCGAACGCACGCTGCTGCGGCATTTCATGAAGACAGTGGGCATGTCGCCGCTGCAGTTCCTGCACCGATTGCGGGTTGAGCGTGCCTGCCATCTGCTGGAAGTCTCTACGCTCAGCCTGACCGCCATTGCCGAACAATGCGGCTACCAGGATATGTCCGCCTTCCGCAACTTAGTGCGCCGCCATACGGGCCAGACGCCGGGCGCGCATCGGCGGGCGCATTCGGTGCGGGCGGAATTGCGGGCGGGCTGAGGGGGACTGCGGTCGTGAGATGGCCGGACGTCATCCAATTTTCATTTTTATCGTCACCTATCTGGCGCACTTTAATTTCCCGTTCGTCACCCCCATTTCAACGACATTAGAAACATGAAAGACCTACCCGAAACCGACCATCCACAAGTGTGGCGCGTGCATGTCCCCGACGCCCTCCCCTGGCTCGACGCCCTGCATGGCCTGCTTTCCGCCGAGGAGCAGGCGCGTGTCGCGCGCCTCCGCAGCGCGGCTGGCCGCCATCAGTCCATCCTCGCGCGCGGCATACTACGCAAGCTCCTTGGCGAACGCCTCGAAATCGATGGGCGTGACGTGGTCTTCCGCTTTGGCCCGCACGGTAAGCCTGAGCTGGCGCGGCCCGAGCACGCGAATACGCTGCGTTTCAACGTTTCGCATTCCGGTGCATGGGTGCTGATCGCCATCGCGCGTGGCCAGGATGTCGGTCTGGACGTGGAGTATATGAATGAGCGGACAACGATTGCGCTGCTGGCCGAGCGCATCATGACCGCAGCGGAGCGAAGGCGATTCCTGGCGCTCGATGATGCAGGCCGAAAACGCATGTTCTTTGGCCTGTGGGCCTGCAAGGAGGCCTATGTCAAGGCCATCGGCGCGGGCCTATCGCTACCGCCGGATCAGATCGAGTTCGATGCCGGCACAGAAGGGCCACCTACCCTGCTGCGTGCTTATGGCGAAACAGCCCCCGGCCGATGGGCACTTGCCATTCTCGACATGCCGCCCGATTACGCCGCGGCGTTGATGGTCGACGGTCCGACATGTATCCCGGCCTACCGGGACACATGCCTCTGAACCGAAATCCGGTGGTTCCATCGCAACAACCTTCGCAATCTCGGCATTCATAGCAACCATATCGTGCCGATTTCCAACCAGCTATCTCACTTTCGGCCATGTGATGGAATCAATCTTGGCGCAGCACGGCTGCGCTCGTGTCTATGCATACGCTTACAAGAGTGTTTTCATCGCTTTCTCCATCGCTGCAGGCGTGTTCAATGCCACCGAAAGCATGGTCGGAGATATCCGCTTGTTCAGGTTCGTCAGTACCTCGCCCGGACCGATCTCGAATACCCGAGTCACGCCTCGGCGTTGGAAGCCAGTCATCGTCCCTACCCAATCTACGGGTCGGATCAATTGAAGCGATAGCGACCGCACCATCGTCTTGGTGTCGGCAGGCGCGTGATCGACATTGTGAATCACAGGAAACGCGGGCTTCGAGAAGGAGACATGGCTGAGATAGGCATGGACCGTCGTCATAGCCTTGCCCATCATTGAACTGTGGAAGGGGCCACTGACAGGCAGATTCATCACCATCTTCGCCCCTTCCCTTTTGGCGCTGGGCTTCAGACGCTCAATGGCCCGAAGATGCCCGGCAACGACGACCTGGCCAAGCGCGTTGAAATTGGCCGGCTCTAGCACGTCGTCAAGCGCGGCTTCTTCGCACAGTCGCCTAACCACGGCATCCTCCAGGCCGATGACGGCAGCCATTCCGCCGCCATGCGGAACGGCTTCGGCCATCGCTCTGGCCCGCACCCGCACCAGGTGCATCGCCTCCGTCAGCGTCATCGCTCCGGCAGCGGTGAGCGCGGCGATTTCACCTACGCTGTGACCGGCAGACAGCATCGGAATCTGACCACCCAAATCCGACCAGGCGCGGAACAATGCGACCGACGCGGCGACAACGATCGGCTGCGTGTTGACCGTATCGGCAAGTTGTGCGGAAGAGCCAGAAGCCACCATCTTCCACATATCGAAGCCTAGCGCGTCGGACGCCTCCTCTATTGCGTGCCTGACGACAGGCCACTCCGACCAAGCGTCGAGCATGCCCACTGCCTGGGACCCCTGTCCGGGGAAAACATGTGCAATCCGAAATTCCATGACTCTCTCCACGCCACGAATGGGCCGCAACCGGTTGATCAGAGCGCGCGCCTCAAGGCTTGCCAGGCCGCCAGGCAATGAATCAGGCCAATGGCCAGTGATGTTAGCGACGACCAGAGATCAAACGGCGAGATCTTCATGCCGACAAGCAATGCAGGTATCACCATAGCGCCCCTCAAGGTATAGACGGCTGCGATACCGATCAATGCCCATTTGAAGAAAGGCAATCTCGGAATCCAACTGGCGGCCGCGAAGTAGTACGCGGCGAAGGCGAAGAAGACAATGGTAATGCCGGATGTGAGCAAGGTCGGAACCCAAGAACCCTGCTCCGCCATCGTAGCGAGCTGCTCGCCAGCACCGAAGAATCGATACGCCCAGGGGCCCTGAACAATGACATAGACGTGAAGCAACGCAACCGCGACGCTGCACCATGCAGCGAACGGTGCCCAAATACTCATCAACATACCCACTCCTTTCGATAAGGTTTCCAACGATGACCGTCAAGCGTGGCACCGATCTCAAAAACTCCAGCTCAATGTCATCTGCACATTCGCATCCCGCCGCAAGGCCGCAAAGGGACTGTCGGCGGGTGCAACGAACTTGCGCGCCACCAGTCCCAGCTTGACATGGTCGCTCAGGCGGCGGCTGAACTCGACCTTATACGACCGAGTGTTGTGGCGCAGATCGTGCAGAACTCCAAACAGGATCTCGCCATCGCCGCTTTCGCTGACCCGGTACCGGACCCCGCCAAACAGGCTGCGGGCGAATCGTGAGGGTGGCGCCGATCCATCGCGAAAATCCTGCGACCATTCGAGCAGCAGTCCCAGATCGCCCGACGGGCGCGCAATGGTGTATTCGCCTCCCGCCACATAGGCGTTGAAAGTCCTGCCTTGCCCAGAACGCCGCAATGCCTCCAGCTTCCACAGCATGCTGCCCTGCGGCAGCTGCAGGGTCATCCCGAGCTGCCGGGTCGCATGGTAGTCGCCTTCCGTGCTCCGGCTGAAGTCCGGCTCACGCCCAACGCCTTTGAAAAAATACAGGCCAACATCGGCACTGGCGATCTGCCCCGACCAGCGAACTGCCCAATCGTCGCTGCGAAGAAGTCGGCCAAGCCCATGGGTCTGCTGGCTCTCGGGGATCACCTCCAGCCGTTGCCGCCCCTTCTCGCCAATCCCCGGCCGAGGACGGAAGTAAGGTAGCCAGAACACCTCCACCCGGCCATAGCTGTCCAGGAAGCGGGTGTATGACACCATCGGCTGCCCGAGCTTGGCTTCCAGCTCGACATCCGCACGCGGATCAACTTGATTGATGATGTCGACCAGATGGTTGGACTCCGCCACGCCCCAGAACACATTGTCGAAACCCACCCGGAACATCTGGCTACGCTCGCGGAACTCCAGACTCGCCACCCGCAGGTCCACGTAGCGCGCCGCCTTGTCGCGTGCATCAATGCGCGCATAGGGAGACATTTCCAGCTCCCAGGCTTCGTCGCTGCCGAAACGCGCCTTCCAGACCGGATTCAACAGCACTGCCGCTGTATCGCGCGCCTGGTTCGGATCCTCCGGCGATTCGGCAAACACGCGCGTCTCGACGGCAACGGATCCCTGCAACGCGGGCAGGTCGGCGCTTGCCGCGCCGGACCACAGCGCCAGCATCCAGGCGAGGCAAGCACCACCACGGGTGCCGGAGGGCGCCCCGTGCTCCTTGCATCCGTGCCGCCGCGAGGCAAAATGACATCGCCTTTCCCTCAATCCCATCCCGTTGCGCGCGCGACCGCTTGCGAGCGGAAAAAATGCCGGACCATACTCCGCGTCAACGGACATACTCTAGACGCTGCGGGTCGAAATCCTGTTCGGAGACGCCCGCCCGGAACTGGTAGCTGGAAAAGGTGATGACGGTGGACTTGCCATTCTGGTGGTTTTCCATCGTCATGCTGCCCGCCTTCCAGAACTTGTTGACGTATGGCTTGTAGCCGTCGAACTTGAGCGTCTTCAGCAACTCGCTGCGGCGGTCGTAGAACTCGATCTTCAACGGCACATAGTTCTCGCTGTCGACCCAGACCATCTGGCGCGTGTATCCGGACCCCTCATACTTCGGTACGCGCTCCAGCTTGAAAGTCGGCCGATCGCCGAGCTTGTCGTCGCCGTGATACCTGTAGTCATACTTTTGCACTTCCTGCGAGGTCATGTCCTCGAATGCGAATTCGCTGCCCATGAAAGAACCGGCCTTGCTCTCAGACGCGATCCGCTTGGTGCGCTTCAGCGACGGCAGGTACAGCCACTGGTCGTCCGGCTTGGTTGAATGGGAGTAGCTGAGGAATGCCGTGCCACGCGTGTCGGCCGGCGTATCGAACACCATCAGGTATTTGTCGCCATCGCCATCCACCTCCAGCACCGACCCACGGATCTGGCGGGTGCTGGTCTGGCCCTGCTTGTCACGAAGCACCATTTCCATGTTCATCTTGTAGTTCTGGAAACTCTTATCACGGCGCTTCATCTCTTCGGCAATCTGCAAGCCGCGCTGTACCGGGTCGTTGGAGGCGGCGACCACAGTCGCCGCGCAGACGCAGGCAATGGCCGACCAAAGCTTGACTAATCGTTTCATAGGATTCATGGGTGCATAGTTAAAAAAAGCGTGAGCGTTAGCGATGATGCGCCAACCGTCCGTCAATCGATCGAAGGAACCGCCATCTTGCCGTCCGGCTGCGCGCGGCGTTGCTGCCACTCATTGTCGAACGCGAACAACAACGGCGGCACCAGCAGCAGATCGACCAAGGCAGCAATACCGATCGTCAGCCCGGACATGATGCCGAGATCGGCGTTCAGATCGAAGTTCGAGAACATCAGTACGCCGAACCCCAGCACGAGCACTAGCGTGGTTGCGAAGATGCTGATCGCGGATGTGCTGTACACGTACTCGATCGCCCGCCGCGATTCCATGCCGAGCCCGCGTCGGGCGCGGTGATACTTGAAGATGCTGTGAACGGTGTCGTCGACGATGATCCCGTAGGTCAGCACCGCCACGACAGACACCGACAACCCGATCTGACCGACCAATGCCCCCCAGAGTCCAAAGGCGAGCAGGCTCGGGATCACGTTGGGGATCAGAGAGATCACCCCCATCTTAAAGCTCTTCAGCAGCACGCCGATCACAACCGAGATCAGAAGGATCTGGAGAACATAACCTTCCATCGTCCCAGATACGTTCATTTCGCCGATCCGCGAGAACATGATCGATGGGCCAGTGCCTTCCGTCTTCATATAAGCCGGCATGTTTTGCCCCACCCATTGCTGGACGCGCTGGTCAAACGCAAGCAACTCGGCCGACGAGATATCCTTGACCACTACCGACAGCTTGCTGGCAGAGCGATCGATGCGAATCTGGTCGTTCAGTTCCAACCCGGGCGGCAACGACATCTCGAACAGCAGCAGGAGCTGCGACGAAGCATCCGCTGCCGCGGGGACCCGGAATGCGGCCGGGTCCCCGCCGTTCATCGTCCGATTGATGCGCTTGACGATATCGCTCAAGGAAGTGACATTGAAGACCTCGGGCTGGGCACGCAGCCACGTTGAGAACTTGTCCAGATTACGCAGGTACTCCGGAGAGGAGACCGATGACCCCTGCGCCGCAGGCACGGAGTACAGTACCTCGTGAACGCCCGACAGGTTATGTGAGATGAAATCGGTATCGCTGCGGAATGCGATTTTCTCGCTAAAGTAGTTGACGAAGTTGTCCTCGAACTTGTTTTGCAGCACGAAGTAGACAGCGGCCGCATTGATCAACAGCGTGATGCCGAAGATCAAGTAACGCCGATCCACCAGCCGCACCACCGCCTTGCCTAGCCACAGGCCGCCTTCATGCAACTCCGGGCGCCCCTTCAGAGGCAGAACCGCGGCCAGTGCAGGAAGCAAGGTAACCGAGAAAACGAACACCGCGATCGAGCCGATGCCCAGGAGCAGGCCAAAGTTAGCGATCGGCGGCACGTCGGTCAGCATCATACTGAAGAAGCCAAGCACGTCCGTACCACATGCGACGACGATCAGTGGCAGATTGATCGTGATCGCCTGATGGACCGCATCCCGACGGCTCTCCCCCGCCCCCATCTTCTGCACGACGTAGAGCAGGATGTGCATGCAGTTCGCAACGGCGATCGTCATCAGGATGGTCGGCACAGTCACTGACACCGCCGTGAGCTTGACGTCCAGCAAACCGGCCGCTCCGATCGCCACCAGCACCGAGAAGGTCAGTACCAATAGCGTCGTCAGCATGCCAAGCACGCTGCGCAGTGACAAGAAGATCACCACCATCATGAACAGGTACATCACAGGGGTCAGCGTCTGGATGTCCGCCTGTGCCTGTTCGTCGAACGCATTGTCCAATAACAGGCTGCCGGTCGCGGTGATCTGGAGTTCCGGGAAGTCCGCCTTGATCGTCGAGATCTGCTCGCGCAGGGCCTTGACCGCCGTCGGGATCTCGCTCTCAGACTTCTTGGGCAAGGTGAAGCTGACGCTCACGCCAGCGACATGGCCGCTTGGAGACACGAGCTTCTTGACGAGCAAAGGTTCATTCAACGCAATCTTGGAGATCGTCTGCAGTTCCGCCGGACCTAGTCGCTCCGGGTGCTTTACCAGGTTGCGCACCACCAGGTCATCCTGCCGCACTTCGGCATGCTGGAAGTTGGTCAGCGAATCTACCCGACGCGCGAACGGAAACGTCCACGCAGCCTCGGTGAACCGGTGGATGGCCTCGAGCGTGCGCGGCTCGAACACCGTCCCCCCCTTAGGGGCGAACACCACCAAGGCAGTGCTGTCGTTCGAGTACGCGTTCTGCACCAGCTCGTAAGCCTTCAACTGCGGATCGTTCCTGTTGAAGAAGTCCCGGTAGTCGCCGCTAAACCTGACTTTATCCAGACCCGCACAGAATGCCAGGGTCACCAATACCGAGCCGGCGATGACCCACCATCGCCAGCGGATAATCCAGTCTGCATACTTCACCATAATCTTCCCTTGCCTGTCATTCCAAAATCTGATGGCGGCGCCAGCGTATCGAGACATGCGCCACCGAAGAACCTGCCTTGCTCAAATCTCGCGCACCACCTTGCGCTGATTGCCAAGCAAGCCACCGGAGTACTCCGCTCGTCCAAGCTTCGCCTTGACGACATCGCGGAGCGCGGCCAGATCCATCCATCCCTCGCGCTTGATCTTCACTGCCGAGGCGGCTGGGGCGATGTCCTCGATTTCGACCTCCCGCAATTCAGGCAACGCCGCGAGATAGACCTCGCCGATCGCATAGGGAAAAGCACCGCCCTTGCACTCGGTGCGCGACTGCCTCTCCCCACCGTCTTGTTTCCTCGTAGCGTCGGAGACGCAGTCCCTCCGTTTTCTTTCCATGTTCACCAAAGCCACCGGATTCATGCCCTTCTGGTTGATTGCCAAATACTCGAGACATACGCAGGGCGTACCATTAGTTGACGAAGAATCCATCCGCCTTCATCTCACCCAGTGACTTCTCAAACGCATTGCAGACGATCTCCAGATCCTCTCGCGTATGCGCATACGACAGTGCGAGGAAATGAAGCTCCGGCATATATATGCCCTGCTTGCGCATGTAGTACGCCAGCGCAATGCTTGACTTGTAGTCGCTGCCCCCCTGGATCTCGCGATAGAAACGGGTTTCGCGATGCGAGAAGCTGACCGTGAAGATCGAGCGGACCGCCTTGATCCTGGCGGGTACCTGCAGTCTTTGCGCAATCTCTACCAGGCGCGTACGCAGCCATTCGGTATGCTCGTGCAACGAGGTATAGACCTCCGGATGTGCCTTCAGGTAGTTCAGCATCGCGACCCCAGAGCCAGCAGACAGCGAGTTTCCGCTCATCGTGCCGCCGAGGAACACGCGGGTTTCATAGTCACGGAACGGATCGGTGGTGCTTCGCGCGATCTCCATCAGCTTCTTCGATCCAACCACCGCGCCGCACGGCATACCACCGCCAATGATCTTCCCAAGCACGGTCAGATCCGGCACGACGCCGGCCAGGATCTGCGCACCGCCATAGCACACACGGAAACCACTGACGACTTCGTCGAAGACCAGGGGAATATCCAATTCCGTGCACAAGGCGCGCATCTGCCGCAGGAAATCGACATCCAGACGCCCCATCGAGAAAGGCAGCGGCTCCAGGATGACGCAATCGATCTCCTCCGCGCGCTCGCGTACGATCTTCAGGCTTTCCGGGTGGCCGTACTGCAGCACGATTGTGTTGTCCACCGTCGATTGCGGCGTCCCCGGGCAGCCGGCTACCGGTTCGGGACGCTCGAGCGGGCCCCGTTGCTGGAACCAGGAACTGACCATCGCCTGGTCGGAGAAGCCGTGATAATGGCCCTCGCACTTGGCGACCTTGCCCCGCCGGCGATAAGCCCGGCAGATCCGCAGCGCATGTATGACCGCCTCCGTACCCGAGTTGGACAAACAGGCATAGTGAGCCCCGGGGAACGCCGACACCAGCAGGCGCGCAAGCTCCACCTCGGAGCGGTTGCCCATCGCATTCAGGCTTCCATCTGCTACCAGCGCCTGCTGCGCCTTGACGATCTCGGGATGCGCGTAGCCGAGAATGTGCGGCCCGTAGCCGCCCGTCAAATCGATGTACGAATGGCCGTCGACATCCTCGATCCGGCACCCCTGCCCTTTCTGCGCGAACATCGGATAGGTGCAGGGGAAGAAGTAGCGGTTCATATGAATCGACGCGATCATGAAACGCTCGGCATCGCTGCGCATTGCGAGCGCCTGCGGAGTCTCGCGCTTGAAATGGTCGTCGAACCGTTGCCGCACGTCTTCGTTCATGTACGGCGAGTAGCGGTCCGAGAAGCGGCGGGAGTTCTCCCAAACGTCGATATCAGGGTCGATCTGCGTGCCGAAGCCTTCGCAGGACGCCAACGTCAGTTCGACCTTGGTGAAGTTCGGCGTGTACTCCGCGCCGTGCTTCTTCAGAACAGCGGTGACGTCGCGGAAGAAATCGGCCGTCTTCCATTCGTCGGCGATCTCGAAGAAATATCGGTAGATCACCGCCTTCACCTCTCCGAAGAAGCGGCCATAGTCCTTGGCACGCTCCTTCTTCAGCACGAAGTACGTCAGGAATCGCTCCGTCGCCAGATCCCATTCCTGCCGGATCGATGCAAAGAAGAACGACGCCAGTCCCCATTTTTCCGCCTCGGTGACGTAGACGGTGATGCCGAAATCGAGAAAGACGATCTTGCCATCCTGCGTAAACTTGACGTTGCCCGGATGCGGATCACCATGCGCCACGCCGTGCATGTAGAGCATGGTGTAGACGGCATCCTGCAGGCGCCGCGACAACTGCGGTCGCGGCAGGTCAACCTTATGGAAGTGCTTGCCCGGTATGCCGTCGACAAACTCCATTACCAGCACGCTGTTCCGGGTGTATTCGCCATACACCTTGGGAATAACGACAAAGGGATGATTGGCGAAATTTCTGCCAACGTTCTCTATATTGCGTGCTTCCTGCCGCATGTCGAGCTGCGGCAGCAGCAGATTGCGCAGCTCGGCGATCCGCGCCGGGCCGTTGAAATGCCGAATCGGCCGCACCAGCGCATGCATCAGACCAACCATGCCACCCAGGAAGTTGAGGTTGGCCTGCAGGCGGCGCGGCACATTGTGCTTGACAATCTTGACCGCTACCCGTTCCCCCGTCTTGAGACGGGCCTCGTGAACCTGCGCGATCGATGCGCTGGCCAGCGGCGTGTAGTTGAACTCGGCGAAGATGCTCTCGTACCCGTCACCGAATTCGTCGCGCAGGACGCGGCGCACCTCTGCTTGCGAAGTCGCCGGCACATCGTCCTGCAAACGCTGCAGCTCCTTGATGGTCTCCTCGCTGAAGGCATCGGAACGCGTCGACATGATCTGACCGAACTTCACATACAGCGGTCCCATCGCAGTGCAGAAGCTGACGATGCGCTTGCCCAGGAGCTGGTCTCGGGCCGCCTGCGGCTTGCCCGCAGACTTGATGTAATAGGCGGCCGCATTCCATAATCCGACCGGCACCAGGGAAATACCTGCAATCATCGTGAAGCTCCGTAGTGGTGAGTATGCTGGCGAGCGGATCAGAAATGGAACGTCGAGGCAACGAAGGACATGCCTGAACTGCCGACCCAGAACCCGATCCGGTCACCGCGCTGCAGTTCGCCGTTGCTGGCGTGCACGGCGATCGCTGCCGGGATCGACGCCGAGCCGACGTTTCCGTACTGCGGAAAAATGTAGCGCATACGGTCGCCGAAACCGCAGGTATCCGCCCATTTCTGGTAAGCAGGCACCGATCCACCGGTGTGCGGGAAGACCATCTTGATCTGGTCGCGGTATGGCGTGAGTAGCCGCAGGCTTTCCTCCATATAGGCAGAGTAGTTGAACACCTGCGAGCTGAAGGATGTAAACGCACCGATGCCGTTCAGACCAATCTTGTTGCTCGGCGGCGAACGTTTCTCGTAACCGCCTAGCGGAATAGTGCATAGATCGACCCCGGTCTTCACCGACAGGTACTTGAAGAACCAGCGGTTGTCATCGTCCGCCGACAGGATCGTCGCCGATGCGCCATCGCCGCCGCAGTAGGCGGAGAAACAGTAGGCGATGTCGCGCAGATTCGTGAGCTGGAAGTTGCTGGGATAGGCGACTCCACCCGGTACGAAATACGACTCGGCGTTGACTATCAGCGCGCGCTTGTAACGTCCGGACACGAAGTGGCTCTGCGCAATGTCGCAGGCCCGGGTCCACGCCATGCAGGCGTCCAGAACGTCAAAGCAGTCCACCCGGTCCATGCCCAGGGCATTGGCAACGAAGTAGGAATCCCCCGGCTCGATGAACCCCCGGCAGTTTCCGGTGTAGATCAGCAGGTCAATGTCCTCGGGCCCGCATTCCGCCTGATCCATCGCGTCGCGGCAGGCCCTCACCATCAGATCCAGCGGGCGCTCATCGTCGGCGAACCAGTAGCGGCTCTCAATCGAGGTGCCATCGAGCATCCACTTGATGTAGTTGAGCGCCTTGTCGAGATCGCCTTCGAAGCGCTGGGCGCTGTTCTTTCTCACTTCCTCGAGCACATCGGCGTTGCTCATCTTCCGCGAGGCCGGAAGAAACGAAATGCCTTCGATACGCATAGCAGTTGTCCTGAATGATTGGGACTAGAAGGACCCGGAGGGCCCATTAAGGCGCTGGTCTGGCCGGGATCAGCGCGGATCGATCATGGCAACCAGACTGCCAACCCGAGTGACGATTTGGTTCCCGATTCGCGCTTCACCACTGAACACGACGCCGTTCTGCAGCATGCGGTCGATCCTGGCCTCGATAGTCAGCGCCACGTCGAACGGAACGTGGTGCTGCAGGGTCGTATCGCCAACCGAGCCCAGCACAATGTCTTGGGGCTCCGACGCGTCCCGCGACATGAAGAACAGGGCGATACCGGCCTGCCCGATCGATTCGATGATCAGGCCTTGCGGATACCACGGCGGCGGCTGCTCGAGGAATAGTGGCGATGCCCGGTTCACCACCTTGCGGGCGCGGATCCAGGCGCCCGGTTCATAGTCCTCAATGGTGTCCAACAGCAGGAACGGGTAGCGATGCGGCAGCACGCTTGCTATCTGCCGATGGCTCATCGCCCTGCCGGCCTTCCCGCCCGGATCCAATCGTTGTGCCTCGCCCCCGTCGGCGGCGGCCTTGCCCCTTGCGATGCAGCGCAGGGTCGCCCGTGCCTTGAGCTTGTCTCCGACGCGGGCCGTCGCGCTTATTTCCATCCCGGACTCCGTGATCGTTCTGAGGCTGGCGGATAGCTCGACGCGGTCTCCCGGCAGCACCGCATCGAGATACTGGATGCGTTTGATGGCATCCACCGACATGACTTCGCCGGTCTCGCCATGCAGCAGCGTCTCGGCCAGGCGGCAAAGCCGCTCTGCGATCAAGACCCCCGGATAGATCGGATTGCCCGGATAGTGCCCAAGCGCGAAGATGTCGGTCCCGCTGACCAGAAAGTGGTCGTGGATTTCGCTGCCGACAGCGGCGTCCCGGGCCTTAGTTGGAAGTTGCAGTGTCGTGTTCATAACGGTTACCAGTACCAGACGCAATCGAATTGGTTCATCAAGGGCGACAATTCCGCCTCGTGCAGCACCGAGACGCCTGGCAGCAAGTCATCCGCAGCAAGATGCAAGCGTTCGATGTCGGCATGCCAGGCGTACAACGGAACGCCGGCTTCGAGCAGTGCCACCACTCCGCTTTCGTGGTGGGAGAGACCGCTCACGTTCGCGTCGCCGATCCGCAGTACCAGCCTGGGTTGCTCGCGGAGGGCGAAGTTCACGGTATCTCCCTTCAGCAGCAGCGCGGTTGGTGCACCCATCGCCTTCATGATCCGGGTCAGCCAAAGGATATGGCCGTACTGCTCCTCCAGGCCGCCGCGGTAGGCGCGCTCGATGATGGTCAGCGAACTCTTGGAGCGGCCCTTGCGCGGCCCGCCCGCCTTCCCGGCGCTCTTCGTCTTCGCTCCTGCGCTCACGATTTGACCCCCAGTACGAGAGACACATCGGCGGCACTGAGGTAGTGCTGGAATGAGAAGGGAATCTTCACCTTGATCTCCGGAATCTGAGCGGTCGTTCCACGTTCTTCCATGCAGTAGCGGCACACCAGCCATTCGAGCTGGCCGCTACCCGGGTAACGGCGGAACAGGGCCTGGATCAGCTCCGCAGTAGTCGGATTGATGTCTCCGGCATCTCTCGCCGCGAAGAAATCCCGAGGCCGGACCAGCGTGCTCTGCGAAAGGCCTGTCGCGTGCCCGCAGTTCCATACCGTGACATTGTGGCCCTGCCGCAGCGCGGACTCGACCATGCGGAACAGCGACGTCACGGTGTCCGTCTGAAACGGCGTACCCATCATGCCGAAGAAGAAGCTGGGGCGTCCGCCAACGGACTCCCGAGGCGCGGATGACGATTCGTCATCGCTGACCGCCCGGGTATCGGTTAGATGCGTTTGGATCATTGGATTAGGGGCTCCCGCTCACGAATGCCATATGGTCTTGACACCTCGGCCCGCCATCTCGGCCACCAGCGCGTCGGTGGCCCACACGTCGCCATGCTGCTGCGCCAGATCGAGCGGGATTCCACGCTGCGCCAGAGAGAATTCATCGCACGAGATCCGCACACGCCCGGCAGAGTCGCTCCGTAGCATCTGGAGCGCGTTGGCGTCGCGTCGCAGCCAGAGCACGCCGTTCTGGATCAGGTGCAGATGCACCGCGTTGCCGCTGGCAAGCAGGCAGCGCGCCATATCGAGAAAATCCCCAACGTCGCCGGACTCCCAAGGCGAGCGGGATTCCACCAGCAGCATCAGCGGCGACTCACCCGTCCCCGGGCGTGCGTTCGAGACGGTATTCATCCGCAGCCTCCGGCGTGGTCCAGCAGCGCGCTGCCCGTCATCGCGGTGGGCATTTCAACGGGCGCGGCCTCCTGCCCGACGCTACCGGCGAACTCGTGCAAACGATCGATGCCCCAGAATTTCTCCCGTCCGGCCGTGAAGAACGGTACGCCGAACACGCCGGCGCGGATGCACGCGCGCAGGGCTTGCAGGCCCTCGGCGCGGATCTGCGGATCCAGATGTGCATCGCGCAGTTCGATCGGGTCCAGGCCGAGCACGCAGCCCACCTCCTCCATCGCGCCGGGATCGCAGATATCACGGCCGAGCTTCCATCGCATATCCTTGACGGCCTCGATGAACTCCAGTGCCTTGCCCGCCCGCTCGGCGACGAAGTAGGCCAGATGCGGCACCTCCCAGCGCGGCGACTTGTCATGAGGCCAGGCGATCGTCAGGCCGCGCTTGCGTGCCAGACGCCTGACATCCGTCAAGATGTAGAGATGCTTCTCCTTGGACATGGCGGTGTATAAGAACGCTTCGCCATGCTTGCCCAACGCTCCGCGGAGCTCTTCGTCAGGCTCCCAGAACGGCTTTAGCGCAAGCCGCTCCAGCAACTTCGGATATCGCGTCTTCAGGTCGTGGATCGCCAGCCAGGAGTACGGGCTGCGCAGGGAAAAATAGAAGACCGGCTCGGACATATGCATCTTGCATTGATCGGAATCCGGCGCGCGCGCGACACCCGGCGGTGCCGTTCGCGAACCGTCCGGGCACGTAAGGAGTCCCCTCATTTGCCAAGCCGCTTGTCCCCGCGGATGGCGGCGACGACTTCGGCATCGAACTGCACCAGTGACCAGTCGCGGCGGCTGTTCACTACCGCGTAACCGTGGGTAATATGGCCGGTAGCTGTGTGCACGAGGCGGCCGTGCCGTTCCACATAGCAGTCCATCCGAGACTTGTAGGTAGTGTCCTTGCAGATGTCCTCGACCGTGAAAACGGTGTAGATGGTCTCCTCCATCATGGCTTCGTCGATCATCTGCAGATTGGCGGCCGGCACGACCGGAATCCACTTCTTGTTTTCGAGCAACGTGCGGATCGATATGCCGCGGTCGGCGACGAACAGATCCAGCACCTCCTCCATCAATCGCAGATAGCCGGAATGCTGCATGCGGTCGTTGAAATGGCAGTAGAAATACGGCACGTGCCACTTCCAGACAAAGGAATTGGTCTGGTCCGCGCCCAGCGCGGCCAGCACGGCCGGCGACACCACGCCGGGTTCCCGAGTCAAGTTCAGGCCGTCGATCGACTTGCGTTCGCCACGCTGGATGCGCGAGACCGTGTAGCGTTCGATGCGCGCATCGTGCCGGGCCGTGCCGGCGTGCGCGGTGACGACGCTGTCATCGAGCCGGAAAATGACGTTGACCGTGCCGGTCAGCGCCTTGATCTCCTTGCCGTCGCGATTCACCATCAGCTCGATGCCCATCACCATTTCCGTATCGGCCGGCTTGGTCTTCGGGATAACGTGAATGCTGACGCTGTCGTCCATATGCAGCGCGTGCAGGATTCGCACGTTCGAGTTGACGATCTCGAGGCAGAGACCGCTCTCCTCGTAGAGCGGGCGCGGCGACAATCCCTGGGTTCGGAAATGCTCCAGAACGGCCTCTTCGACGCAGTACATCACGTGCTTGAAGCCGATCCAGGTGCAGATATTCGATCCCTCGAAACGAGGCTTGACCACATGGGTCGTGCGTTCCATCGCGATCTGGTAGGTGGCGGTCACATCATTCATGGTATGTGGTTTCCTATTAAGGATGACTGAACAAAACGGGTTGAAAAATGGTCCGGCTAGGCCGCAGCGGAGAACACCTCAGGCGCCTGGCACGTGCGGACCAGAAATCGATCGATCGCGACGGCGCTTTCCTGCTCGCGACAACTGAGCAAGAAATGACCGCATCCGCGATGCACCTCTAACGCTGCGTTCGGCAATGCGGCACGCAGCGCCTGCGCATCGGCCAGCGGCGAGGAGAAGTCCTCATCACCGCTCAGTACCAGCACAGGCTGCGTCAGATGGCGCAACGGCAGGAACGGCATGCGGGCGAATAGTTGCCAGAAGTTCATCCATACATAGCAGCCGAAGCTATCGCGCGCGGCTTCGGTCATGCGGCGCAGAACGTCTGGATCTAGCGCCGCGCGGCGCCTGCGCAGGCGGATGCTCAGCTCGACGAAGTCGGTAAATTCGTTGACATAGCGTTGGAACAAGGGCCATGTCACGTCCTGCGACGAGACCTTGTAGAAAGGTGAGATCAGCGCCACCGGCACACGGTCGAACGCAGCATCCCGCGCCAGCAGTGCCAGCACGGTACTCGCACCGAAGGAATGGGCGACCCAGGCATCGGGCTGCAGTTGGAAGGCGTCGAGCGCCTCGCGCAACCAGTCTTCCGAGCACAGGATTTCTCCCCAGAATCCGCCCTGCCGTCCATTCCACGGCAAATCCAGCACCACGCAGCGGTAGCGGTCGCGCAACCGTGCCAGCACACCGCTCCAGACTTCCGGCGGCTCCATCATGCCGTGGACCAGCACCACCACGGGCGCGTCGTCGTCCGGGCCATAGACGCGCGCGGTGACCTCGAAGCCGTGAATGTGGCAGGTACCATCTCTCATCGCGCCGTCCCATCGGCGCGCCCAGGGGCATCGACCGCCACAGCCCCGCCGCGACGATCCATCCAGTTGCCGCCGCCCACGATCACAACACCGTCCCCGGCGGGGTCGAAGCCCCTGACCGGCGCGGCGCCGCGCAGCTGCTCGCACGCATGTATGAGCTGAAGCAATGCCGCCGAACCATACGAACGGGTGATCGGCCCGCCCAGGTCGATCACCTGATCGTGCCCACTCGCCATTCGGGAAAGAAAGGATCCACCTGGCAGATATATGGACTTGCTCTGCTGGCGTGTAAACCAGTCGCTCGCGGGCTGTGCGTCGTGCGCATCCGCATGAGCGTACATGTGATCCGACAGATAGCCGTGAATGATGGCGCCACGATCGAGCGCATAGTCGCGAGCCTCGAGCACGACGGCGCCCGCGCCTTCGAGCAACGGCGCCTCCGCCTCGTCCAGCTCCTGCCGCCCCCCGGCCAGCAAGCTGCAAAGCGCGCTGCCGCCGGATTCCACCGTGGCCACCAGCATCCGCTGGGCCCGGCCGTTGCGAATCGCGTTGGCCGCGACGATCAGTGCATCCAGCGATGCCGATGCCCCGGAGCAGATCATCAGATTCAAAGCCTTCAGGCCGAATCGGATAGCGATCGTTGAAGCGACGATGTTGCTCGACGCGTTCGGCAGATCCATCGGGCTGGTCGCGTTCACATGCTCCCGCCGGATCGTGTCCGCTGCGCGGCAGACCGTATCCAGATTGCCCGTATTCGACGCCACAGCGACACCGAAGCCCGGGTCATCGAGCTTCCGACTGGCATCATCGACCAGACCGGCATGCTGCAGCGCCAGCTTTGCCGCGCACATGGCCATCAATGTTGAGCGCTCCTTGTAGCGCAATCCCTTCTTGCCCAGCGTCAATTCGGGGGAAAACAAGGGGTTGTCCACCTGTGCGTGCTGCAACGCCTCCGTCAGCGACGGCTGAACGCCAAAGGTGGGGATCTCCCAGCCGAAACCGGTAATCGCGATCGGTGCGCGGTTCGTACTCATGCCTCTTTCTCCAGGATCACCACCGCGTTGACGCCACCGAAGCCGAAGGCGTTGACCTGCGCAATCGTTCCGCTGAAAAGTGAATTCCATCCTTCGCGGACGAAGTTCATTGTGCGTGCCCCGTCCATGACGTTCACCAGCCCGATCGTGGGCGGCACCACGCCGTTGTTCAGCGCTTCGATCGCCGTCACCACACCCACCAGTCCGGATGCGCCGGAGGTGTGCCCGGTCATCGACTTAAGCGCCGAGACGCGCACCGCATTGGCCGCCTCGCCCATCGCTTCGTGCATGGCCTGGGCCTCCGCCTCGTCGTTCAGGCTGGTACCGGTGCCATGCACCATCGCCAGATCGACTTCATTGGCCGCCACGCCGCCTCGTGCATAGGCGTCCCGAATTGCGCGGACGAGGCCGCCCGTGTCGGGAGCCGTTTCATGAATGGCATCGCAACTGGTGCCTACGCTGCGCACGACGGCAAGCAGGTCGGCTTGGCGCGCGGCGGCACGCTCCACACTTTCCACCACCACTGCAGCCGCACCGTCGCCCATCAGCACACCCTTACGGTCTCGTTCGAATGGCTGGACCCGGTCCGGGTGCAGCGGATTCACGCGATCCAGCAGACCGAACATGCTCTCAGTGATCGCGTCGCAACCGCCAACGATCACGTGGCTGAACGTGCCATCGCTGATAAAGTCTTCGGCGAGCGCCAATGCGAAGCTCGACGCGGAGCACGCATTCGACACCGTGATGACCGGCAGTGCGCTGCCCAATGTTTCGTTCAGTATCCGCTCGAAGTGAAGCTGGTCGATGGTCAGCGGCTCACCCTTCGTCCAGAACAACTCCAGCGAGCGCAGCTCGCGCAGGCCAGTGCCAACGATGATGCCGATCGCGGCGTCCCTTACTGACAGGCGTGCCTCCTCGACCGCGGCAGCAACCGCCTTCGCCAGCATTTCCGAAGCCCGCAACACGCGATCCTGCCGGTTCGGACGGTCGGCGATCTCGTACGCATAGCTGACGTTGAACCTGTCGGCGTCGAACGATTGCAGCGGCTTTCTGCCGGACTGACCTGCACAGAGCGCCTCGAACGAGCGGTGCTTGTCCTCCCCGACACTGGTCACCATCGCCGAACCGGTAACGGCTAGTTTCATACCCTTTCTCCAAAGTTTCGCAGGAATGGTGGCCTAAGCATCAGGCGCGCACCACGAGGCAGCCGACATGCCCGTCATCGCCGCTGACCAGCGCGATCCCGATGCGCGGCCGGTCCGCACCGTCCCTCAAGCTCACCAGCAGGCGGCCAAGCGCCAGGGAGAAGGTGGCGCTGTAGGTGTCACCCATTGACTCGGTCAGATCATCGCAGTGGACGCGTACGTTCGAGCCGAATACCTGTGTGACCGCGCGCAACTCGGCTTCCCGGCTGCCGACGTCCGCGGCGCCGCACAAGCTGCAAACGGCAACGTCGCCTGCCGCGACTCCGCATTGCGCGATCGCCTCCGCCAGGCATGCCGAAATTCCTTCGACCTGGTCGGCCTCGCCGCCGTCTTGCGGATCGAAGTAGCGGCCATACTGCAGCGCGACAATCTCCGCCAGCGGCGTCTCGCCTCTCGCCTGCATGTCGGCGGCGCGCTCCAACGTGAACATGGCGCAACCCTCGCCCAGCGGCACCGCGTGGCGGCGCCCCTTTTCGATCAGCATCCGGTGTGCCCACGCGGTCTGCGGGCACAGCTCCTCCACACTGCCGGTGAACAACGTATCGGCATAGTGCCGGCGCAACATCTGCGCGGCGTACTTGATCGCCAGCAGGCCAGACAGCCGACCGCCGGAGATGGTGGCGTTGATGCAGCGCGCCTTGAACCAAATGCCACACTGCCCAGCCGCGCAGTTCATCACCGTGTTGGGAAACAGTGCGGGGTTCACGAGGAACGGGCGATCTTGCACCAGCGAATCGCGGGTGAAATCGCTGGTACTGCGAATACTTCCGGTGCTGGTTCCGATCACAAATCCGACCCGTTCCGATGCTGATTCGTCACCACTCGGCGGGCGGCGCTCGTGCAGCAGCTTGGCCGTGCACACCGCCAGCGCCGTGGTGCGGTCCATGGTGCGGATACCCTTGCCGCCGAGCAGCGCGGCCACCTTGAAGTGGGCTGGCCGATAGTCGACGTCGCGCGGAAACGCTGCGTCCGCGTCATGTATTGGATGCCCGTCCGCTTCCTCGGAGAGCGGGGTGTCGGCCTGATTAAACGCTTTGGCGCCAATGCCCAGCGATGAGATCGCTTCCCAGCCCGCTACGGCAATCCCTAGTGATGCCATGATTGAATTCCTTTCAATGTGCGTAGCGCGCGTAGACGGTGATGGCGTTGTTGCCGCCGAAGGCGAAGCCGTTGTTCTGGACGATGCGCAGCTCCGCCTCGCGCGACCGGTTCGGCACGCAATCCAGATCGCAGCTGGGGTCGGTTTCGCGGTGATTGATCGTCGGCGGAATGAAGCCTTCCTCGACAGCGACCGCACAGGCGATGCTCGCCAGCGCGCTGGCCGCGCCCATGGTGTGGCCTATCATCGATTTGATCGACGATACTGGCGGCATGCGCTCGCCGAACACCTCATGGATCGCGCCGGCCTCCGTGATGTCATTGGCCACCGTGCCAGTGCCATGCGCGCAGACATAGTCGACATCGTTCGCCGAGATGCCCGCGTTCTTGTGCGCCAGACGGATGCAGCGCGCGATACTGGACTTGTTGGGCGCCACCATGTGGTCCGCATCGCAGGTCAGGCCGTAGCCCAGCACTTCGGCATAGATGCGCGCGCCGCGCGCCAAGGCGCTGTCGAGCGACTCCAGCAGTATCACGCCAGCGCCCTCCCCCGTCAGGATGCCCTTGCGGGCACTGTCAAACGGCTGGCAGACCTCTGGCGCGATCGTGCCGAGGCGATAGAATCCCGCGAACGTCTTGCGGCATATCGAGTCGGCGCCGCCGCATAGCATGAAGTCGGTATCGCCCAGGCTGATGCTGTCGTAGGCATAACCGATGGCGTAGTTCCCCGCCGAGCAGGCCGTCGGAATGGTCACGGCGCCACCGTCGAGTTCCAGCTCACGGGAGATGGCGAAGGAGATATGGTGCGACGGCACCTGTCGAATCAGATCGTAGGAGATCGATGCATAGCCGCCGCGGACCGCTTGTTCGGTCAGGCGGTCGATGACCTGCGATTCGCCATCGGTGGTACCGATCGAGACGCCGCATCGCCCTGCGGAAAGTTGTTTCCGGTCGATCGCAGCATCCTTGACCGCCATGACCGCGGCTGCCACGGCAAATTGCGCGCTGCGACCGAGCGAGGCCGGGTTGAGCCGATGAACCCACTGCTGCGGCTCGAAACCACGCACTTCACACCCCTTGTTCGTGGCGAAGCCCGTAGTATCGAACGAGGTAATCTCCGAGACACCCGAAACCCCATCGCGCATGGCTTTGGCAAATGCCTTGACACCCAGGCCGACACTCGTGACGGCGCCGATGCCCGTTACGACGACTCTTCGCATGAACGCTCTCCCTTTCGCCCTGTTTTTATCTTCGGTCATCACTCCTTATTCCGACCAACCGGCGGCTTCCTGTACGACCCGGTAGACGCCTTGCAGGTTGACCATTCGGGCTAGCGCCTCTTGCGGAATCTCGACGCCGAAAGCCTTCTCCAGGCTGGCCAGGATCTCAATCGCGCGCAGCGAGTCGGCATCGTGGTCTTCCTTGAATAGGCTTTCCAGCGTCATCTCGGCCGGCTCGATCTCCAGGATGTCCGACACGATCTGCTTGATCAGGGACAGGTGTTCTTCTTTGCTGACGAGTTTGTTCATCTTCGACTCCTAATCGGATAGCTCCCGTGGCGCGGGAGGATTCATACGGATGATGGGTTGACGGTCCTGCAGTATCTAGATCGGCTCAAGCGCGCTCAGCTTTCCCAGCCGGCGGCTTCCTGCACGACCTGGTAGACGCCTTGCAGGTTGACCATTCTGGCCAGCGCCTCTTGCGGAATCTCGACGCCGAAGGCCTTCTCCAGGCTGGCCAGGATCTCAATCGCGCGCAGCGAGTCGGCATCGTGGTCTTCCTTGAATAGGCTTTCCGGCGTCATCTCGGCCGGCTCGATCTCCAGGATGTCCGACACGATCTGCTTGATCAGGGACAGGTGTTCTTCTTTGCTGACGAGTTTGTTCATGGCGATATACAAGACTTCAGGGAGTGGATAAAAATGCCAGGTAGCGGCGTTGATGAATGGCGATCAACAGGATTGGACGATCCTGCGTCAGCCAATATGCGGCCCAAAGCAGCGGTTCGACCGCACCGATGCTGCTGAACGCGAGTTCGACACGGGAAGAAGTGGACATACCAGCGGCGTTCAGCCAGCGCAGCCAGCAGGTGGCGCAAGCCGCGCCGGTCTCCGACGCATCGCGAAGCACAACGAGCTGCGCGATGCCCGCGAACGCGCCTGCCTGCTTCAGCAGGCGGCCCGTACTGCCGCGTGCGGCGAGGGCAGGATCATCCAGCGAACCCCATGCTGTCGCCGCGATGCGACGGCCGCCGCCGGAATGTCCCGAGTGCAATTGCAACACCACGGCACCTGGCATGACCTGTGCGCCGTCCGCGTCGGAGACCGTTTCCTCTGCGGCAATCGACAGCGCCGTATCGATCCGGCCCATCTGCAAGGCCTGCACGGCCAAGTACAGGCCCTCGAATCCCGCCAGCAGCGGCGATGGCAGGGTTGTGGCAAATGCACGACTGCGGCTGGCGATAGCTAGATGCGCGGCGGCGATGTTGGCCGAGATATTCGGCGCGGACACCGTGTTGAGCGCCTTGGCGCCTGCCGCCAGCACCGCCTGGTCGACCTGCCGGCGCACCGCATAGTCGGCCACGGCGGTGCCGAGATACACCCCGCGCCGCTCTTCGTCCGCATCACGCCAATGGGTATTTCCGGACATGCGCAGGCAGGCCAGCGTCGCTGCCAGTCCGTAGCGCGTGGTGTTGTTCAGATAGCGATGCTTGACCCCAGGCAGGTCGCGTGCGGCGTCGAACCATGGGTCCATCGCGGCAAGGTTAGCCACGGGTCGGCCCGGGAACGGTAGCCGCATCGGCATGCCAGCGTCGTGCAACCAGTCGCTGCGCAACCTCGGCGTGAGCGTAGTCAAGGCGGTCAGGAAGGCATCAGCCATCGCACATGCCCTCCAGCACCACCGAAAGATTGTTGCCGCCGAAGCCGTAGGCACTCACCAATGCCCGGGGAGGATCGTCGCATGCGGTGGTCCGCAGATCGGCGGCCTCCGCGTGCAGGCATAGCGGCACCATCGGGTCGAGCTCTCGCAGATACAGGACGGGCGGAACGCGTCTGCTGGCCAGTGCCTTCGCCGCGGCCAGCACCGAGAACGCGCCGGACGCACCGGCGCTGTGGCCGAGATGAGCCTTGATCGGCATGACCTGCAAGGCCGCCGCCGCCGCGCCAAACGTCTCGCCCAGCATCTCGCCCTCGATTCGGTCGTTTATCGGCGTACCCGTGCCATGCGGCACGACCAAGCCGATCTGTCGCGCATCCAGACCCGCATGCGTCAGCGCGCGATTCACCGCACCGCGGATATCGCGCCCCTGCGGCTGCGGCGCCGTGGGATGAAAAGCGTCGCAACTGGTTCCGGATGCCAGCAGTCGACAGTATGGCGATCGCGGCAAGCGAGCCACGACCTCGGCCGATGCCAGGACCAGCGCCGCGGCGCCCTCGCCCAGGACCGTTCCATTGCGCTCGGTGTCGAACGGCCGGCAACGGTCCGGGTCAAGCGCCGTCATCTTCTGGAATCCCGCTTGCGTGACGCGGGATAGCAAGTCGGCCCCCACCACCAGCATGACGTCGGCCGCGCCGACACGGATTAGATCGGCTGCCTCGGTCAGCGCGTACAGCGACGCCGCGCATGCGTTGGCGATGGTCAACACCGGACCACTCAGCGGAAGACCGGTGCGCCTCGGCAGATCATCCGCCACGCGATATGGATTGCAGTCAGCCAAGCGGTCCAACCCGCCGGCGAGACGACGCGCCTCTGCGCGCTCGGAGTCGCCCGCCGCAGTGCCGATCGCCATCCCGACTATCAAGTCTTCATCCAGCAGCGCGGCCAGGCCGTCGTCCATGCACTCGCAGTCAGCGCAGGCCTCTTCAATTGCCGACAGCGCCATTTTCTCGAAGGTTCCGAGCGCTTCGCCGGGCGCTGATGGCAGTTCTCCCGGGCGAGCATAGGCGTGACGCCAAGAAGCATCCCCATCAGGAAATCCGGCAATGGCGTTGCGCGCAGGCGCCGGCGGCGGCCGGAACAATGCTTGCCAGAGTTCCGGGACGCCGTGCCCGAGCGGCGATACCGCACCCAGGCCGATGATATAGATATCAATAGCGCGCGCACGGCCATCCGCCCGGCTATGTCGCACGCTATCCGGTCTGACGGCGTCGCTCATGGATTCCTCGCAAGATCTGTGACGTCCACCAGGATCGCTTTCAGGTTCGTGTAAGTGGCTATCGGCCTGCCATCGACTTCCGTCCTCCCAGACAGGTTCACCAGCCTGGTGCCGATGAAATCGAGCCTGATCTGATGCTGCAATCGGTCGCCGGGGAAGGCGTCGCCGAGAAACTCAATGTCCGAGAATTCGCCAAACACGACGGCGCGACTGGTGTCGCCCGCAACGAGAAAGCCGCGCCGCGCCAACAGCACGCCGGCCGTCTGCCCGAACGATTCCACCAGCAGGGATACCGGATAAGCGAGTTGATCGGCACGCTGCGCGGCGTCGGCGCTGCGATAGCAGGGTTCGCTGAAGGTGATGTTCTTGAAGGCGCGCGCCGTGGCCGGATCGCTTCCCAATTCCACCGCGTCCACCAGCAGCATCGGATTTCGATGCGGCATTTGGCGCAGGATCTCCATGGGCTCAAACCGCATCTGCGCCCTCCCTTTCATTCGCCGACACCTGCTCCGCGACGACTGCCAACTCCAGCAGCCCAGCGGCCACCTTCGTCCTTCCCTTGGCGAAGCGTACTTCGGCCACGATTCGCCCATCATCACCTGCGGCCGACTCCCATGTCACGGTAAGCGCACAGGTCTCCCCTGGAAACACTGCGTTGAAGAAACGCAGATGACTCACCCGCCGTAGACGGACGGCCCGGCCATCCGTCGCCAGCACCGCATGCGCCATGGCACGTTGCGCCATTTCCATCAGGAACACTCCGGCAAGCACTGGTTGATGCGGAAAGTGCCCGTCGAACACGGCATCGGTCTGGGAAAAATGCCAGATGAAAACCCAATGCCGTTCGGACAGCGCGTGGGCCTGATCGTGCAAGCGCATGCCGGCAGCCGAGTTGGGGAACAGGTTCATGATCTGATCTTCCGGGAGGGAAACGCGTGTGGCATCAAATGATGATTCCGCCATCGACCTGGAAGACCTGCCCAGTGATATATGCGGCGTCCGGGGAAGCAAGGAAGCGGATCATCGCGCCGATCTCCTCGGGGCGACCGAAACGTTTCAGCGGAATGCGCTCGAGCATCGCCGTCTTGATCTTCTCGCCCAGATCCAAGGTCATATCGGTTTCAATGTAGCCCGGCGCCACTACATTGGCGCGAACGCCATGCAACGCTACCTCCTTGGCCAACGCCTTGGTGAAGCCGATGATGCCGGCTTTCGACGCAGAATAGTTCGTCTGCCCCGCGTTACCAAACACCCCGGCCACCGAGGCAATATTGATGATCGTGCCGGATTTTCTCTTGATAAAATGAAACGCGGCGGATCGGCAAAGATTGAATGTGCCCGTCAGATTCGTGTTCAGCACATCGCTCCAATCTTCGAATCTCATCGATAGCAGGCTAGCGTCGCGCGTGATTCCCGCGCAGTTGACGAGCACATCGACCCGCCCGAAGTGTTTCAGTGTCGTCTTGAAATACGTGTCGCATTCTCCGGCGTCGGAGACATCGCATTGCAGCGCGAGGCAAGGCATTCCTATTGCCTCGATGCTGGCCTTCGTCTCGAGCGCAGCTTCGCCTGGCGAGCGGTAACAATAGGAAATTGCGTAACCTGCTTCGGCCAAGGCCGCGCATGCAGCCCGTCCGATGCCCCTCGAGCCCCCGCTGACGATTGCGACCGGTTGGTTGAATTCAAATGCGTTATTCATTGACTGTGGCTCTTCATATATTGACGATCAAAACAACAACAGGAATTCTCTTCCCATCTCGAACAGGCTTCCTCGCCACCGAAATGGCTTTTCTTGTCAACCTGAACGCGTGGCACGCCCACGCTTTTTCGGTGCCCCGCCAGCTCGACCACGGATTGAACGCCAAGAGGTGCGACGACTCCCAGAGTCCCTACGACGACGTCACCGAGAATTCGTCGCCCTTAAAGCCGTCCTGGCACGACAGGCCACAGATCGGCTTCTTGGCGAACACCTCACGGCAATAGCGGTAAATGTTCGTCACCCATGTGGATGGATAGGAGCGTTAAAGTAGCCGCTACGATTTCACGTCATTCCCTTTCGTCAGCGTGGCCGAGACTATAGGAGATCGCGGTGTCGTTGTGAGCTACCAGTTTTTGGAGGACAGCGTTGATTCGGGTTGGAATGATCATCGGCTTTGATTCAGATCAAAACGATCACTGCCATCTCACCGCGGTTCTTGTTACAACGCGTTTGACGTGAAGTTTATGTAGTAATGATGGGTCTTCCGCGCTTTGTGTGACGGTCGCGTCGAGGACTTGATCTCGGGCCGATCTGGCCCACGTTGATCGGAGCTGCAGGAGCCTTCGGCGCATTGAGGAGGCGCGAATTCTATTCGCGCGGCTGCGCGGCGGCGGCGGATTGCATGCCGGTGCTCCAATACACGCAGCGGCATTGCTGCCGTCGCGCTTCGCTTCCTGTTTTACCAAGGTCGGAGCGAGGGTGGTCCCGGCCCGTGCACAGTTCGCTTACCCTTCTTCAGCAGCCTTCCAGGCCGCCAGCCCGTCGCTATAATGGACGCCCCCCGCTCCCGTCCGCTGCATCCGTCAACGCGCCCCTGCGGCAATCCTTGCGGACATAGGCCAGCCTATGGGTGCCATGATGTCGGGAAATGGAGATTGCAGATGCTTTGGCGGACGTGCGTGAACTTGCAGAAATAGGCACTGTATGGACGGCTAGCCAGCGCCCATACTGAGCGGAAAAGCGCCGAATGGCGAAGTAGGAGGGATGGGAAAGCTCGGCGACACCGGCGTCGACGCGATAGGATCTTCGCGGACGTCGTCGCAGACCAAGCCCGGCTTCGCGACGGCGCGCTAGGAGCTTGCCGTGGCGATTGCGTGCACGTCCGCCAAGATTGGGTAGCACATCCAAGAGGTGCTAGCTGGCGATTGTGTGCAAGAGAGGGCGCGACAGCACTTTCAAACGGCGAGGGATGATGGCAGCCACCGGCAGCGGTGATTGCCGTAGCGTTGCGGGCTCGTTGCTCAGCAGCAGAGATCCTTCTTGCTACGCGTCAGGGAAATGCTTGCCTCGACGGCGATGGCGCCGTCCACCGTGGCCGAACCTTGGAACAGGCAGACTCCGTCCCGATCATGCTTGAGTTCGACATGGATAAGCAGTTGATCCCCAGGGTAGACCGATCGCCTGAAGCGCGCCCTTTCGATCTCAATCACCTTATGCAAGTTACTCTCGATGCCAGTTTCCCCTTCGACAGATACCAGGATCATGGCGGTCTGCAGCAGTGCCTCTATGCATAGCACGCCAGGCATCACGGGGCTTCCCGGATAATGGCCAACGAAATAGGGTTCGTTGACAGTCACATTCTTGAGCGCGGTTACGGCCTTGCGCGGCTCCAAAGCAAGCACGCGATCGATCAACAGCCAGGGGTAGCGGTGCGGCAACAGCTTCAAGACATGCTGGGTATCGAAACGGATCGGATTCCCGTTCATTTTTTTTCTCGGTAAAGTATCAATGGGCTCGCACGACAGCGGGCAAGCGGCCCATATGGCCTGCCTCGCGCATGAGTGTCGGCTCCAATCTGGCATAGCCAAGCCCTCGCTGGTTCATCGCAAGGAGTTGCGGAAAGTCGTAGGATGGATGTCGGATTCCGACGTTGCATCCAACCGCCGGCGCGTGCGTAGCGCCACCGTCATCGCCGCCGCATGCCACCAGCATGTAGGACAATGCGACGGTCCGCCGTCGATTTAGTACCATCCCGTCGACTCGATCGCGCGTACCACTTCGGCTTGGTGCTCGATGAAGAAATCGGCGTGGCTACTGTTTGCGATGATCTTTTGCTGGCTATCCGGCAATGCGGCCTTGAACCACTCGAGAGTGCGCGACCGTCTCCGGCGGGAATAGTGCAATAGCGTTTCCACCTCCTGCCGAATCTGAGAAGAAATGGGTTCGATCAGCCAGGGGAACAGGTCGCGCGGACTCGTTGGGCTCGCCGCCAGTATGAGCGATGGCGCTTTGACCGCCGCGTAATCTGGCGAGAAGGACAACGCTTCGCTGAGCATTGATTTGTCGACCGCCTCCGGCGTACTTGGACGCACCCTGCCATCTGGCAGCACGTGAAGACTATCCCGCAGGTTGGCCTCTGTGGCCGGTGTCCAGACCTTCCTAATACGCTTGGCGTAGGCAACGGCCGCAGCGAATGACGCCCCGTCCGACGGCTGTGGCGGTGGCGTCATCAGGGCGGGATCTGACGGCGCCACCTCATCTTCGAGCCGATTCTTGCGTGTGTAGTCGAAGGGGGTGTCCATGTATACAATCCCGCGCACGAGCTTGGGATAGCGGCCAGCGAACAGCGTCAGTTCATTGACGGCGATCGAGTGGCCGCACAGGACCGCGCTGCCAACGCCCAACCTGGACAACAGTGACTCGAGATCCCTGACAAGCGTATCCGGATCATATCGCTGTACGGTACTCGGCATAAGCTTTTCCGATTGCCCGTAGCCGCGCCGGCTGACCGCGATAACTCGGGCACGTCGAGCTAGTTCGGCCGCCATGCCGTTGAAATACTGGGCGTTCTCTCCATGGCCTCCCAGCAGGACGACGACCCTCCGAGCGTTCGCTGCGTTCCAGTCCCTTACGTGCAACGTCACGCCAGTTGAGAGCGCTACGCGTCGGTCCGTTACCGTGGGCGTCAAGTTTGACGCATCTTCCCTGTCGTCGCCGCCGCAGGCAGTAAGGCCTGCTATCGGTAGCGTGAAGGGCAGCGCCGCTAGCGCTTGCGTCAGGCGCCTGCGCTTGTTGAATGGAGGGACGGGATACAGATTCTTACTTGCTTCGTGCATGGGAATCGAAAGCGTGTTTGCCGCGCATAGGCACTTCGGCCGAATGCGGCAGGCAAGTGGGAGCGTCGATGTTTCAGCGGCGGAGTTTAATGGATTCCCCTCGCTTCATTTGTACTGAATTGTGTCGATATTTGCGGATCAGTGAGCGGAGCCGAGAGATCAGTCCGGAAACGATCGCGCACGAATTGAATGCCTTGTTCTTGATCGGTCGGGGCCTGTCAGAAGTTCTGTGTTTAGAGCAGATAACAAAACCTGAACGCATCAGTCTCGCAATTCGCCACGACACCACCATATACAGGACGAGCGCACGTTCGACACGGTCCATGTGCGATAGCTGCAACGTTTCCACCCTGCAGGCGTTTTTTCAGCACGTGGAAGAGCATCTCGATCTCCCATCTGGCCCGATACCAATCGATGATGTCGATCACGGCATAGAGGTCTTGCGCCTCCCGGTTGGTCAGCAATCTCCACACCACAGGTTTCACGCCGGCCCGCGCACCGCGCTTTTCTGCCACCAGGCAGGTGAGCGACAGTCCTTTGCGGCCCGGCAACATGACGCGTTGCGCGCGTAGTTCCAGCCGCCTGACTTCACGCGCCTTCTGCCCAGCGCATCCAGGTAAGATGACGGCGATCTCCCGGAGCGCCATCGCGTCTGCCCGCCTTGTTGGCGAGATGCTGGCAGGAAGAACCTGAGGCAGAAATCCGGCTGTCCGAGGTGTCGCTGTCGCAGCAGATCGCCAGTCGATGAGGGCGCAAACCATGTTTGCGCCAGATACGTTGCGCGGTCGAGACCGACATGCTGCCCAACTCTGCGGCCAACTTGCAACTACTCCAATGCGTGGCGGGCTTGCGCTTGAGCGTGGTGCTCAACACACACGCCTCGAGCTTCTCCGGCGCGCCCGGGGGCTCTGCCGGGATGGCGTGCGTACAAGTCCCCCATCCGCTCGGCCGGAAACCGGCGCGACCAACGCGCGATAGAGCGCGAATCGCAACCGAGCCACTGCGTGATCGCGTCGCGCGACTCACCGTCTTCGAGCAGCAGGATCAACCCGGCCCGACGCACATCCGCCACACGCAACGTTTGGCTGCGCGTGGCTGGCAGCCATTGACAATCAAGTTGACAATTCGCACGGCTTCACGAGCATCAACGCGTCCAATGCAAGTACGCCGGAACCTTGTCGATAGACAATCACCGGATTCAGGTCGATCTCACGAATGCGGGGTTCGGATTGCAGCAGCGCCCCAAGGTTTACCACCACCCGCGCTAGCGCCTCCACGTCAAGCGGCGGCTCTCCCCGATATCCTTGCAGCAAGGCAGCGCCCCGCAATTGCCTCAACTCGTGCACGACCGCTTCCATCGGCAAATCGTGGGCCAGCAGGCGTACATCACGCGTTATCTCCGCCGTGACTCCGCCGAGGCCAACCAGGATCACAGGCCCCCATTGCGGATCGTTGCGCGCGCCGACGATCATCTCAAGACCGCGGCTGCCCATCTTCTCGACCAGCACGCCGTCGAGCACCACGTCCGGCGCATGTCGCTTCAAATTGTCGTCGAGCTGCATCCAAGCTGCGCGCAGATTGTCGGCGCAGTCGATACCGAGTATCACGCCGCCGACGTCGCTCTTGTGGCTCAACTCGACCGCTTGCATCTTTAGCGCGATCGGGTAGCCAATCCGATCCGCGATCGTCAGCGCGGCATCGAGGTTCGTGGCCAGCTCGCCGGGCGCAAACGGAATGCCGAGTGGTGCGAGGATCTGCTTGGCGCGGTATTCGGGCACAACGTCCCCCTGCCGCGGCAGGTCGGCTGCAACCGGTTCATGCGCAGACTCGGCGAAGTCGCGCGTACCGAGTTCGCTGAGTCGGGCAACGGCGCGCAAAGCACGCTCTGTGCTCGGGAAATACGGCACGCCCAGTTCGCGCATCTGATCGATGTACTCGGCCGGCACGATCGCCCCTTCGTCGAGGCCCGCGCAGATCACAGGTTTTTGCGGTCGCAGCTCCCGCACTGCGCGCAGCACGGGCGGCATCTTGATCGCACACGTAACCGGATCGGTCTGGATCAGGCCGACCACGACGGCCGAGAATCGAGCGTCGTCGAACAGCGCCGAGAGCGTGCGGTAGTACAG
>NZ_JARJLM010000350.1 GCF_029335485.1 Cupriavidus basilensis | reverse complement strand
AGGGCCTGACAGAACACCGCCTTTAGGCCCTGCAAACCCAAATCAGGTCCCTACAAACGCAATATAGAGTAGAGCAGAAGCCCCCAATCACCCAACCCTGCCGCGCTCCAAATACGGATCCCCAAACCCAAGCGCCTGCAGCGTCTCCGTCTCGATCGCCTCCATCTCCTCCGCTTCCGCATCCTCCTCATGCTCATAACCCTGGGCATGCAGCACACCATGCACGATCAGGTGCGCATAATGCGCCTCGAGCGTTTTCTTTTGCTCGCGGGCTTCCTGCTCCACCACCGGGCAGCACAGCACGATATCGCCACTGACCGGGTCGGTCTCATGCTCGGCGTAGGCGAAGGTCAGCACATTGGTCGCATAGTCCTTGCCCCGGTAGCTGCGGTTCAGGCCGCGGCCTTCTTCCTCGCCGACAAAGCGGATGGTCAGCGCGGCGTCGGCGTATAGCGCCGACTTCACCCAGGTCTGCACCTTGCGCTGGGTCGGCAGGCCGCGCCGGCCCTTGATGCCGTCGCCGTACTGCAGCGCCAGTTCCAGCGCGGGCGGCGTGGCGGGGGTGCCGGTGGTGGTGACCGTCGGCGTGGCGGTCACGGCCACGGAAAGCGCGTCGTGGTTGTCCGGGCGGACCAG
>NZ_JARJLM010000034.1 GCF_029335485.1 Cupriavidus basilensis | reverse complement strand
GCCCGTGCGCGCACCGCGTGCAAGCGACCGGGCTGGGTTCTCTCCGCATGGCTGCCCATGACTTCGATGCGCAGCAACACGATCGGAATGGCCGCCAAGGCGCGCTCCAGCGCCACCAGGAGCTGCGGCGCTCTCCTCTGCTGCATCCGGAGCTCGAAGCTGAGCATGCACTTGCACGGCGGCACGCCTAGGGGCATTTGCTGCTCATTGACCGGGTACTGGCCGCAGTCGCTGGTGGCGCAACGCATGGCTTGGCGCGCGTCGGCCAGGTCCTCGAGCCGGATGATGACGCTAAGGCGATACAGACGCCAGCGCTGGAACGGTCCCTGGTTGACTGTTTTCATCAGTTTGCGCGAGAAACCTCGGCCTTCAGGCCGGGGAGGGATAGCGCGCGACGCGAAGCGTCGCCCCTGTGCCCGCTCTCCTTGTGGAATGCGCTACGAATGAGTAACCGTATCCGTCACCGCGCAAGCACTGCAGCGACAGAACACCAGCCACTGGCAAGGCAATCAGAGCGATGGCCGTCGGCCGGTGGATAGTTGCAGTTCCACCGTTGCCGCCGCCAGGTCGGCCTGGGCCTGGAGATAGTCCAGGTAGGTTCCGTCCGCCGTGCGTTGCGCGTCGAGCAATTCCAGCAGCGAAGCCGAGCCATGGCGGTACGACTGGCGCATGCCGTCGAGCACGCGGTCCGCGTCGGCGATCACCGAGTCGCGATAGCGTTGCAGGTTGTCCCGTGCGGCCTCGAACCTGGTAAGCGCGTTGCGCACGTCGACCTCCGTCTTCAGCTCAGCCTCGCGCAGTCCCAGCATCGCCTGCGTGACCAGCGCATCGGCCTGGATCAGCTCGCCGCGCTGTAGCCGCGACAGCGGTAGCGGAATCGACACCGAGACGCTGAGCATGCGCGAGCGCGGCGAACCGTCGCCCAGTGGCTGGCCCTCGTCGTCGACGCCGCCGCGCACGCCCGGAGTCAGGGTCAGCCCCAGCCCGAGGGTGGGATCGACCCAGCGGTTGGCGCGGGCGAGCTCGGCGTTGTCGCGCGCGTTGTCCAGCATGGCGCGGGCGATCAGGACGTCGTCGCGCTGCTCCATTGCCTGGGCGATCAGCGCGCCGGCGTCGGTGCCGGGCGCGAAGGGCTGGAAGTCGCAGGCCAGCGGTGCGCGGCCGAACACCTCGGTGATCCGGGTGCCGATCTGGACCGACAGATTCTGCATGGCGGCCTGCGCGGCGGCGCGGGCGGATTTGACCTCGGCGGTGAAGCGGTCGCGTTCCACGCGCGACTGCGACAGCTCCAGCCCGCCGATATCGCCCGCCTTGCGGCGGATCTCGTTGGCGCGTACCACGTTGCCGAGCGCGGCCAGCGTGGATTCCTGCCGTAGCAGGGCCTCGCGGCTGCGGCAGGCTTCGACGAACGCCGCTGCGGATTCCCCATACAGCGTGTGCTTGAAGCCCATCAGGTTCGCTTCAGTCAGTTTCAGGTTGCTTTTCGCTGCCTGGATGCGCTTGCCGCGCTTGCCGCCCAGCTCGATGGGGATCGACACGCCGAGCTCGTGGGTGCGCGGTGGCCTGGGCGAGACCGCGCGGCTCAGTTCGATGTTTCCGCGGCCATAGCTGATCTCCGGGTCGGGGCGCACGCCGGCGATCGAGATCTCGGCCTCGGCGCTGCGGATGGTTTCCTGTTGCGCGGACAAGCCGATATTCTGGCGTTCGACAATGTCGAGATAGCTGGCAAAGCGTACCGGCGCGCTGGACTGGGCGGTGGCCATGGCGTTGCCCGCGATACCGTCCGGCGCGTTGCCGGCGGCCCTGCTTGCGGGGGCGGCCAAGGCCGGAGGGGCTTCCTGCGCCCAGGCGGCCGACGCCGCCAGTGCCAAGGTAGCGAACAGGGCGTGGCGCAGCTTGGGTGTCGTATGCTTGGTGTTAGTCGTGCATTGCATTGGGTTCTCCTCAGGCCTCGCCCGCGGCATGGGTCGCCGGTGCATCGCCTTCGGTATCGATATCGGATTTCCCGGTGCGCAGCGCCGTGCGTTCGACGCGGGCTTCCACCAGGTAGTAGAGGGCGGGCAGCAGCAATAGCGTCAGCAAGGTGGCGGTGAAGAGTCCGCCCACCACCACGGTGGCCAGCGGGCGCTGCACATCGCTGCCCAGGCCAACGGCCAGCATGGCCGGGGTGAGGCCGATCGCAGCGACGGTGGCGGTCATCAGCACCGGCCGCATGCGGCTGGCGGCGCCTTCGATCACGGCTTCGCGCAGGCTCATGCCTGCCTGCGCGCGCAGCCGGTTGATCTGGGCGATCATCAGCACGCCGTTCAATACCGCCACGCCGAACAGGGCGATGAAGCCGACTGCGCTGGACACGTTGAGCGTCATGCCGCGCAGATGCAGCGCGGCCAGGCCGCCGATGGTGGCGAGAGGCACCGCCAGCAGCACCAGTGCGGGCTGGCGCAGGTTGCGGAATTCGGCGAACAGCAGCACGAACATCAGCGCCAGCGTCATCGGCAGGATGATGGCCAGCCGCGCCTGCGCGCGCTCCAGGTTCTCGAACTGGCCGCCCCATTCGATCTGGATGCGCTTGTGGTCATAGGAGACCGCGCGATCGATGGCGGGCTGCGCCGCTTTCAGGAAGCTGGACAGATCACGGTCGCGGACATTGAGCCGCACGATGATGTGGCGGCGCGCCATTTCGCGCACGATCACGCTCTCGCCGGACACTGTGGTGATGCGTGCCACCTGCGCCAGCGGAACCTTGGCGCCGTTGGCCGCGGTCAGCATCAGCGCGCCGACCGTATCCGTGCTGGAGCGCATGGCCGGCGGGAAGCGCACGGTCATGTCGTAGCTCTTCTCGCCCACGTAGAGCTGCCCGACAGGCGAGCCGCCGATGCCGGTGGAGATCAGCTCGGCCACATCGGCCGCGTTGATGCCATAGCGGGCAGCGGCGGCGCGGTCCAGGTCGATCTTCAGGTTGGGCAGGGGCGGTTCCACGTCGACCGCAACGTCGGCCGCGCCCGGCACGCCGCGCAAGGTGGCGGCGACTTCGCCGGCAACACGGCGGACGTCGCCGAGATCGTCGCCGAACACCTTCACCACCAGGTCGCTGTGGGCGCCGGACAGTTTGTCCTGCACACCGTCGATCATCGGCTGCATGAAGCCGACCGTGTAGCCGGGCATCCGCGCATAGCGCGCGGACAGCTTGTCGATCAACTGCTGCTTGGTCATGCCGGAGGCCCAGGTCCGGTACGGATGCAGGCCGACGCTGGCTTCGATGTGCGAGGGCGTCCAGTAGTCGGTGCCATCGTCGTTGCGGCCGGTCTGCGTCACCACATAGGACACCTCAGGGAACTCGCGGGTGACCTTGCGCAGCTCGCTCGCCATTTCGGAGGCGCGTTCCAGCGTGATGCCGGGCGGCATCTGCACCTGCAGCCACAGCGAGCCTTCGTCCAGGT
>NZ_JARJLM010000349.1 GCF_029335485.1 Cupriavidus basilensis | reverse complement strand
CGGTTCCCGGCGGACCGTAGATCAGCACATTGACGCCGCAGGCGTGCTGCCGCGTGGCGTTCGCCAGCAGCGCCGACAGGTAACGTGCATCGGTCTCCACATGCGGATAGTCGCCGGTGCCCAGCGTAGGCGCCGCCGCCGGCCGCGTGAAGACCGCCATCATCTCGGCCTCGTTCGCGTAGTTGCCGAGCAGCACGTGCAGCAAGCGATCCGACAGCCGCATCAGGTCGCCGAGATCCGTCACGCTGTTCTCGGGCAAGGGCTGCTCGATCAGGTTGAGCGTCTCCAGGCGAGAACCGGGCCGTAGCGAGGCCGCCACCGCGCCCGGGCTGGCGCCGGTCAGCCCGGCCAGGATCTGGAAGGCCTCCTGGCTGTGCGCCACCTTGCAATCCACCATTACCGCGCGCAGGTCGCGCTTGTATTTGGCCAGCGCCGCGTACAGCAGCAGCTTGCGTTCGTGCTCCGGCAGGTCGAGCACATGGCTGAGCATGTCGATATTGCGCACCAGCAGCACGCGCTCGCCATCCAGGCGCGCGGCCAGCGACGCCGCCGACACATCGAACACGGCGAACATGTCCTTGGCGTGGTGCTTGACGTACTCGTCAAGGTAGTAGAACAATGCGCTTTCGTCGAAGGCGCTGTTCCATTGCCCGTGCCGCTCCAGAAACTCCTCGGGCGTCAGCCGCGCGGCGCCCTTCCAGGCCGGCATATCGGCGCAGCGCGCCGCCAGAAAACGCTGGACGCGCAGCACCACGCCATAGGGCCAGACCATTTCCTGGGCACTGACGGTCAGTATGTCGTTGATGTTGCTGCGCAGATTGAAGCGCGGCCCCAGCGCGCACACCACGCGCAAGGCGAACTGGGCGCACATCCAGTCAAGCGCGGAGGTGCCTGGCGTGCCGGCAGTGGCATGCAGGAGCGTAGAGCTGTCGTCTTCGGCGAAACGGGTGAAGTCCATGGCCTGGTCCTCTCGCACGGGGGAGCGCCGTGGCCGGCGCGGCGAATTGCTCTTCTTTTCCTATGCTAGCGCGCTTTGTGGCAGATCGGACATTGCCGGCAACCCTGTGCCGTGCGAGAACGCGCATTTTGCCGCAGGGCCGGGAACACTGGGGCAACCGGCGGTCAAATCGGCGTATAAAGACGGCTGCGCGCTGACGAACCATGCGTTGCACAAAAATGCCACCAAATAAGAATCATTATCGTTTATACTTGCCCCCTGACACGCTGCCTCGAGAGCGGCGCTCCCACCGGCATCCCTGTTGAAGGAGCGTTTATCATGGAATTGCTGCTTAGCTTGCTGGTCGGTTGTGGCATCTCGCTGATCCTGTTCTATCGCAAATAGGCCCTATCGCTAATAAAGCCGGCGCAGTGCCAGTTCGCCGACATCTGCTGTTTTCTCATGTTCGATCAACGTTTTTTAAAGATCACGCTCGCCGTCCTGCTGTTTCACGCCGGCCTGCTTTACCTGATCCAGAGCGGCCTGGGGCGCAAAATCACGGAGGCCGTGATTTCGCCGGAAATCGTCGCCCGCATCATCCCGCTCGAACCGCCCCAGAAGCCCGCCGAGACGCCAAAGCCTCAGCCGGAAGCACCGCCCAGGCAGGTCAAGATCACCAAGCCCATCCCGCCGCAGCCACAGCCGCGCCCGACGCCGACGCCGGTGGCTTCGCTGCCGCCTACGCCCAATGCCGTGGAAGCGCCGCCGGCGCCACCCGCACCGCCCGCGCCACCTGCACCCGCACCCGAGCCGCCAGCACCGGCCGCGGCGGCTGCGCCGCGCACGATCGGTGCTGGCGAGATACAGTGCGAACAACCGCCGCCCGTGTACCCGAAACAGGCACAGCGCGTGGGCGAAATGGGCAAGACCACGGTGCGCATCACGCTCGATGAGACTGCCAAGCCCGTCAAGACCGTCGTGACCGTTTCGAGCGGGTCAAGCCGCCTGGATCAGGCCGCACTGGATGCTGCCAAGCGGATCCGCTGCAAACCCTATGTGAACAATGGCCGAGCCGAGACAGTCAACGTGCTCCAGCCGTTCAACTTCGAACTCAACTGATTTCAATACCGACCTCACCAGGAACCATCATGCAGGACCTCGGACTCTCTCACCTCTGGACGCAAGGCGATTTCGTCATGCGTGCCACCGCCATCATTCTGCTCATCATGTCGCTGGCTTCGTGGATCGTGATTCTCACGAAGGCGTGGGATCTGTTCCGGCTCAAGAAGATGGCGCACGGCGCTGAAAAGCAGTTCTGGCATTCCGACGATTTCGATCATGCGCTCGAAACGCTCGGCAGCAGCGACGCCAACCCGTTCCGCACGCTCGCCGTGACCGGCAAGGAAGCCGCGCAGCACCATCGCGCCAGCCAGCCGCAATTGCACGACGTGATGGACATCTCGGACTGGATCACCCGCTCGCTCAAGAGCGCCATCGACGAGGCCGTCGCCCGCATGCAATCGGGCCTGGCCGTGCTGGCCTCGGTCGGTTCCACCGCGCCGTTCGTCGGCCTGTTCGGTACCGTGTGGGGCATCTATCACGCACTGATCGGTATCGGCGCCTCCGGCGTGCCGACCATCGACAAGGTGGCCGGCCCGGTGGGCGAGGCACTGATCATGACCGCCTTCGGCCTGGCCGTGGCCATCCCCGCGGTGCTCGGCTACAACGCGCTGAGCCGGGGCAACAAGGGCGTGATCTCGAAGCTCAACCGCTTCGCCCATGACCTGCATGCCTACTTCATCACCGGTGCCCGCGTGCGCCCGGTCAGCAACCGCGCCGGCGCCGACGACAATGGCGTGCGCCTCGCCGTCAAGAACCAGTAAGGCCGCAGCAACGCAACAAGGAAGTCATCATGGCATTCGGCACACTAGATTCGGACGATGACGAAGTAATGAGCGAAATCAACATGACGCCGCTGGTCGACGTCATGCTGGTGCTGCTGATCATCTTCATCATCACCATCCCGGTCATCAACCACGCGGTCAAGATCGACCTGCCGCGCGCGACCAACACGCCCAACGATCCCAAGCCGCAGAACATCAACGTATCGATCGACGCCGGCGGCAAGATCTTCTGGAACCAGAGCGAAGTGGACGAGCCCACGCTCGAAGCCAACATCGCCCAGGCCGCGCAACTGCAACCGCAGCCGGAACTGCACCTGCGCGCCGATCGCGCCGTGCGCTACGAGTTCGTGGCCGAGGTGATGGCCGCCGCGCAGCACGGCGGGCTGGGGAAGATTGGCTTTATTACCGAGCCAAAGCACTGACGGCGGCAGCGCGTCGCGCCATGCGGCACCGACATGCCGCATGCGCGGGAAGATCGAAAAGGGCACTCCATGGAGTGCCCTTTTCGTTTGCCGGAGCCGCTCGCGGTATGCATTGCAGCGAAGCGGGATGCTGCTATGGGACGCGCAAGCAGAGACTGAAAAAGTCTATTGTAATGATAACGGTTCTCATTTAATATGAGATCACCTTGAACCCGGTCTTGTCAGTACGCAGTCCCGCGTGCCGCCACAGACCATCGGACCGGAGCCTGCCGATGAGCACCCTGCCGCTGCCGCAACCGCATGTCACCCGCCGCCGTCTTTCCCTGCGCCGGGTCGAAGTCACACCCAACAAGTCCCATCAGGCGCGGCGCGAGAGCCCGGCCAGCGCGGCGATCGAATCGATGAAATCCGCCGTGGCTGCCTTGCCCGCCCGGCTCGAAGCCCTGGTGCGCGACAGCCTGCCCGCCGCGCCGGCAGGCAACGCAGTCCCCCTGGACACGCTGATGCGCGGCAACAACCTGCTGCCGATCCTGCACAATGGCGAGGTCTATACCCTGCGCATCACGCGCTATGGCAAGCTGATCCTGACAAAATGAGATCGTCGCGTGCCCGCGTCAGCGACACGCGGAGGTTCGGCTTGCACAAGCGCCCTCCCCCGCAAGGCAATGGCCATGCAGGCGGAAACGATGTGATGACGAAAGGGCGCGAGGGAGGAAGCATCTCCAGCCACCGGAACCGGCAGCCCGGCGGCGAAGCCTTCCGGCGGGCTCCGGTCTTGGGCAAGGCAATGCTTTCGATGCGCAATCAGAAACTAGCGGTGCACCAGTGAGCCAGGCTCATTGCCGCACCGCGACCTGCCTTGCTGCGCAGGCCTGGCTCAGACGCCCAGGGCGGCAATGCCGGCGCGCGCGATCTGCGCGTCTTCGGTCGATTTCACGCCAGATACGCCTACCGCGCCGACCACCTGGTCATTGACGACGATGGGCACGCCGCCCTCCAGCATGCCTTGCAGCACGGGGGCGGTCATGAACGAGTGGCGGCCGTTGTTGATCATGTCTTCATAGACCTTCGACTCGCGACGGCCCAGCGACGACGTACGTGCCTTCTCGGTGGCGATGTAGCCGGAGATCGGCGCAGCGCCGTCCAGGCGCTGCAGCGCCAGCAGGTGACCGCCATCGTCAACGATGGCAATCGAGACTGCCCATTGGTGATTCTTGGCTTCGACCTCGGCCGCGGCCAGCACCTTCTTCACATCATCTGCCGTCAGCACGGTTTTCTGCTGCATACCACTCTCCTCGAATATCAGTTCGGTGAATCAGTTCAATGAGCCGGAAGTATAGCGCGCCAGGGCCCGCGGCATGACCACGGCCGGGCCCGCCAGGCGGCCAGATCCCTGCGCACCGCCCAAGCAAAAGACCCGCACCAGGCGGGTCTTTTGCTTATGCAGAGCGTTGCTTCCTGCAAGTGCCGGCGCCCTCAGGGCCCGCGAACCTGCATAGCGCGGGTTCAGGCTCCGTCGCTGAACTGGTCGCGGCGATCGCCAACCTTGGCGCCATCGGTGAACGGGTCCACCTTGCCCATCTTGGCGCCATCGGTGAAGGGGTCCACCTTGCCCATCTTCGCGCCGTCGGTGAAGGGATCTACCTTGCCCATCTTGGCGCCGTCGGTGTAAGGGTCTGCCTTGGCGATACCGGCGGCAAATGCGGAGGCGGAGAGTGCGGACAGGGCGGTCAGTGCTGCGATCGCTACCAGGCTATTCTTGATCTTCATGGTCGGATTCACTTGGGAATACTGTGTGCTGGAGAGGGCACCAGATGTCAGAGCTTTGTGGAATCTTGTCATCACGGTGTCACAGCGAGAGTATAAGTGGAAACCCTAATAACGATATAAGCATCCGTTTGATCTGTCCCTTCAAATTTTTTGACCCCATTGGCAACGATGGAACCAATACGCCACACCTGCCTACAGCGCCCCTTCCAGGGGCCACCATAGAAAAAGGCCCCGAAGGGCCCTTTCCCGTGATCTGCGCATGGCAGATCGTTCAGGCTTATCGCCAGTGGCGATGCTCGCGATGCCAGTGCCCCGGCGGCCCATAATAGCCGCGGCCATAGTAGGCCGGACCATAGTAGGCCGGACCGTAATACACCGGGGCCGGCCGCACCACGACAGGCGGCGGGCCATAGTAGACAGGCGCCGGCGCCATCACCACCGGGGGCGCGGCAACATAGGCCGGCGGCGGGTAGTAAGCCGGACCGCCGACGACAACGCCAGGCAGGCCGATGCCCACGCCAATGCTCACATGGGCCATTGCCGCACCCGATGCCAGCCCCCCGAGCAAAGCGAGTCCTGCGAGCAACCAACGTTTCATGATCCTTGCCTCTTGCAAGTCGTTATTCGATAAACCGTATTGTAGATTCCTGGGAAAATCCAGGTGAAACCGCAGGCTCAACATTGTTACCAGGCGTAACAAGCGCCACTTGCCCATGCAAGCTGCCGTATGGCCCGGCCATATCGCTGCAAACGCCGCGCGGAGCTTGCATCACCGCGCCCAACCGACCACAATACCGGGCTTGCCGTGCGGCCGTGGAGAAATTGGTAGACTCAGCAGACTTAAAATCTGCCGCCTTTACGGGCTTACGGGTTCGACCCCCGTCGGCCGCACCAGCATCCATCCCGCCGTGGTACGCCCTTCCCGGCCAGAGGGCCGCGGCCATCGCCGATGGCACGGCCCATGTTCTGGACCACGCCCCCAGTCACTTCCCCTCTGCGCACCAGGGCGCGGGCTCAGGCCACTGCCGCGCACAGCAGCGCGCCGCTGACCATCAGGAACAAGAACAACAGCCCAGCCAGCAGCAGCGGCTTGCGCCCGGCGCGCAGCAAAGTGCCGATCCGGGTATGCAGCCCGATAGCCAGCATCGCGCAGGCCAGCAGCCAGTTGTCGAAGGCCAGCAGCGAGGGCTTCCACTCCTGCGGCACAAGGCCGGCAGAATGCACCGCCATCACCGCCACGAAACCCACCGCGAACCACGGCACCGCTTTCAGGATGGCACCCCATGGCCGCTCTGCGCGGCTCTTCTGGCCTTCCGCGCCCCCCTTCGGCCACAGCGCCAGTACCAGCAGCAGGGGACCCAGCGCCAGCACACGCACCATCTTGGTCACCACAGCGGCATCCGCAGTGGCATCGCTGACCATCTTGCCGGCCGCTATCACCTGCGCCACTTCATGCAGCGTCGCGCCGGTGTAGATGCCGAACACGCGCTCGCTGACTGCCCAGTGCAAGTGCTGTGTCGCCAGCTCGAAGAGATACGGATAGAGCAGCATCCCCGCCGTGCCGAACAGGACCACGGTGGCCACCGCAACCGCGGTCTGGCGGTCATCCGTGCGCACCACAGAGGCCACCGCGATGGCCGCGGCGGCACCGCAAACCGCGCTGCCCGCGCTGACCAGGATGGCTTCGCGGCGTGTCAGCCCCAGCAGCGAGGAGCCGATCCAGATCCCCACCAGCATTGTCGATACCAGCATGACCAGCGGCACCAGCACGCCAGCCGGACCGAGGTCGATGATGGCGCCGAAGGTCAGGCGCAGGCCATACAGTGCCACGCCGAGCCGAAGCAACTGCTGGCGAGCCAGCTGCATGCCCGGCCCCAGCGGGGTCAGCCAGCGCTGGGGCAAGGTGTTGCCCGCAACCATGCCGGCAAACATGGCCAGCGTCAGCGCGCTCATGCCAAGCTTGGCGATGGCCGGGTGCGCCGAGAAGACCATGGCCAGCCAGGCGATAAAACCCAGCGGCACCAGCGTCAGGAGCCGGGTGGACCAGGAGGGCGGCGCGATGCCGAGACTGACGGCTGGGGACGACGGAGTGGATGACATGGCAAGGGTCCTGCCCCTGCGGCCTGGCGGCTTCGGGGCGTATGTTGATCATGTCCCGAGGGTACTGAGCAGGCGAAAACCTGTAAAACAGGTAATATCGCTATACATTACCTGAAATACAGATATGACCCAGCGCCCCCTTCGCCTGACCTTGCGCCAGCTCTCCGTCTTCGTCGCGGTCGCGCAGCATGGCAGCACCGTCGCCGCCGCCGACGCACTGGCAATGTCGCAATCCGCGGTCAGCGCCGCGCTGGCGGATCTCGAGGGCGCGCTGGGCGGTGCCCTGTTCGACCGGGTCGCGCGCCGACTGAGCATCAACGAGACCGGCAGGCTGTTTTTTCCGCGTGCGCTTTCGCTGCTGGATCAGGCACATGAACTCGAGCGCTTCACCGTCCAGCCCGGCGTGCAGCTGCGCATTGCCGCCAGCAATACCATCGGCAGCTATATCCTGCCGGGCCTGCTAGCGGGATTTCGCAACGCGCAAAACGGCTCTTGCGCACTCGACATGCGCATCGGCAACACGCGTGACGTTCTGCAGGCGCTGCTGCAGTTCGAGGCCGATATCGGTCTGATCGAGGGCACTTGCCACGAGCGCGACCTGCGCAGCGCGCACTGGCGCGACGATGTCATGGTGGTGGTGGTGGGCCCAGCCCATCCCCTCGCCAGGATGCCCGGCGACCTCGCCGCTCTGCGGGATGCCGACTGGGTCGTGCGCGAGCCCGGCTCGGGCACGCGGGAAATCATCGAACAACGCCTGGCGCCGCTCCTGGGGGAGTTGCGCTTTGCGCTGGAACTCGGCAATACCGAAGCGATCAAGCGCGCCGTGATGAGCGGCTTCGGCGTGAGCTGCCTCTCGCTGCAGGTCGTGGAAGACGAATTGCAGCGTGGCACGCTGGTGGCGCTGCGCGAGGGCCTGCCCGAGGTGGTCAGGCCGCTGCAGCTCGTGGTCCACCAGGACAAGTATCCCACGCAGGGCCTGCTGGCCTTTACCGAGTATCTGCGGCGCGAGGCCGTGGCGGCGGCCGGCCGCTGAGCCGCTGCGACGGGCTGCCGGCACTCAAGCCGGCTGCGGATCGCCCTCGCCCTCGCCCTCCTGCTTGGCGGTGTAGCGGTCAAGCATGTAGAACAGCAGCGGATTCAGCACGATGGACAGCAGCGCACCGGCCAGGATCAGGGCCTGGCCACGCTCCGGCAGAATCTTGAGGTAGACGCCGAGACCGGCAAGAATGAAGGAGAACTCGCCGATCTGCGCCAGGCTGACGGCGATGGTCATGCCGGTACGGGTGGAATGCCCGAACGCCCGCACGATGCAGAGGGCCGCAACCGATTTGCCCACCACGATGATGAACAGCGTAGCCAGCACACCCCAGGGATCGGTGATCAGCACCATGGGATTGAACAGCATCCCGACCGAAACGAAGAACAACACCGCGAATGCATCGCGCAGCGGCAGCGATTCCTCGGCCGCGCGATGGCTGAATTCGGATTCCGCCAGGACCATGCCAGCAAAGAAGGCGCCGAGCGCAAAGGACACGCCGAACAGGGAATAGGCACCAAAGGCCACGCCCAGTGCCGTGGCCAGCACCGCCAGCCGGAACAGCTCGCGGCTGCCGGTCCAGACGATGCGCTCCAGCATCCACGGAATGAAGCGCCGGCCGATCACCAGCATCACGGCAACGAAGGCGGCTACCTTGCCCAGGGTGGATAGCACGGTCAGCAGGATATCGCCCGAACTGGCCGCGGCGCCCCCCGAACCGGCCTCCCCGGCCGGCGCAAGCAAACCCGCGAGCGCCGGCAACAGAACCAGCGTCAGCACCATCGCCAGGTCCTCCACGATCAGCCAGCCCACCGCGATCCGCCCCTGCGGCGACTCCACCAGATTGCGCTCTTGCAAAGCCTTCAGCAGCACCACCGTGCTCGCCACCGAGAGTGCAAGCCCATAAACCAGGCCAGGCCCCCACTCCCACCCAAAGCCCCAGGCCACGCCCATGCCCAGCACGGTAGCAATGGCGATCTGCACCACCGCGCCGGGGATGGCGATCTTCTTCACCGCCATCAGGTCCTTGAGCGAGAAATGCAGGCCGACCCCGAACATCAGGAGAATCACCCCGAGCTCCGCCAGTTCGGGAGCCAGCGCCTGATCCGCGGTGTAGCCAGGCGTGTGCGGGCCGACCACGATGCCCGCGCACAGGTAGCCGATCAGCGGGGGCAGCTTGAGCCGGTTGGCCAGCGCACCCAGAATGAAGGCCAGGACAAGACCGCCGACAATGGTGCTGATAAGCGGGGTAGCGTGATGCATGCGTGCAGGGTTCCTCGTGGGTGGCCATGATGGCGTTGACTGGATAACCCCGCCCACCCCCAAACACAGCTGCAACGGGGACACGAAGCACGGCCTCCGTAGCAGCGTGAAACGCCGGGCAGGGACCAAGGGAGCCGCACTGATTCAGGGAAAACGGGAACGGGAGTCTTGCAGCAGCGCAGGGGCTTCAGCGGGCCGCCGGTCCGTTCGGACGACGATGGCACGCCGTTCAGGCCAGATGCATCCTGAACGCCCCGCGAAGACTACGCTATGGAATGTAACACGATCGCCGCTGCGGCAATGCGAGGAATCGAAGGAGGATATGCCCGCTCATAGCGCTTCGGAGTCATCGGGCGGCGTTCGCCTGCAGCGGGGACCGGCACCGCAAGCCATTACGCGCGACCGCCATGCACGGGCGCCAAGGCGGACGGCACCGGCGCGCTAGTTCACGGTCACGCGGAAAGTCGCCACCGTATCGCGTAGCTTGTGAGCCTGTTCGTCCAGCGACTGCGCAGCGGCGGCCGCCTGCTCCACCAACGCGGCGTTCTGCTGGGTAACCTGGTCCATTTGCCCCACAGCCTGGTTGACCTGCTCGATCCCCGTGCTCTGCTCCCTGGAGGCCGCGGCGATCTCGCTGATGATATCGGACACTTTCTTCACGGCCTGCTGGATCTCGCTCATGGTTCGTCCGGCATCTTCAGCCTGTGCCGAGCCCGTGCGCACGGTATCGACTGATGTGTCGATCAAATCCTTGATCTCCTTGGCGGCGCTGGACGAGCGCTGCGCCAGGCTGCGCACTTCGCCGGCCACCACCGCGAAGCCACGACCCTGCTCCCCGGCACGCGCCGCCTCTACGGCGGCATTGAGCGCCAGGATATTGGTCTGAAACGCGATGCCTTCGATCAGGTTGGTAATTTCCGCGATCCGTGTGGAACTGATGTTGATTGCGCCCATGGTATCCACCATCTGCTGTACCGCCGTGCTGCCGTGCTTCGCCACATCCGCTGCACTGTCCGCCAGGCCACTGGCCCGCCGTGCGTTGTCGGCATTCTGCCGCACCGTCGCGGTCAGTTCCTCCAGGCTGGCGGCCGACTGCTCGAGCGACGCCGCCTGCTGCTCGGTGCGCGACGACAGATCCGAATTTCCCGCCGCTATCTGATGCGCCGCAGTGCTCACTGAATCGGTCGACAGGCGCACTTCGCGCAGCGCTGATGCGACCCGCTCGATCAACTGGTTGAACGCCATCGCCGTGCGCCCGATCTCATCCTTGTGTTGCACCGAGGCACGACGGTCCAGGTCCAGCGAATCGCTGACATAGTGCAGCGTCTCCTCGATGTCCGCCAGGCTGCCATGGATGCGGCGATAGAGCGAGTAGCCCATCGCACCGCTGGCGAGCAAGGCTGCGGCAATGATCACAGAAACCAGGGTCAGCGCCAGTTCGTACGCCTTTTGGTTGCTGCCGACCACTTGCTCACCCAGCCCGGCGTTGTAGGCGACGTGCTCGTTGATGGCGGTGCGCAGAGCGGTAAGCGCCGCCGGCAGCGCGCCACCCGTCAGCATGCCCCGCGCTGTCCCGACATCGCCGGCCGCGAGCAGTTCCATGAAGCGCTCCCGTTCCGCACGAAAGCGCTTCATGATGGCAAGGTCGGCTTCAAGCATCCTGGCATCGGTTTCGTCGGAAATATCGCTGCGCGCATAGGCGGCAGCGATGCTGTCAAAATCCTGGTCGGCCTTCGCCAGTTCTGCCACGGCTTGCGCACGCCCACTCGCTTCCGCCGACATGGCGTAAGCATGGAGCGACGTAGGCATGCCATTGACGATGGCCCGCAGGTCGCTCAGCGAGCGCACACTGACCAGCGTGTTTTCATTGAAGTAGGTAAAGCGCCCCTGCGACTCGCGCAGTTGCCAGATACCGCCGATGCCGGCGGCAAGCATGGCGAACAAGGCCAGCGACAAGGTGACCAGTAAGCGTTGGGTGATATTCATTGCGCATTCTCGGCGCGCACGGGCGCGCCACTCCTGCAAAGAGGGATGATGGAATGACGCTTGCGGGCGGCTGGCGCACCAGTTGCCCCATCACCCGCGAGCCCAGACAAATCTGCTTTGGAAGCGCGCTTGCAACATCTCCGGATCCGGCGAGCCGTCTTTTGAACAGCCCCTCCTACGCCTTTACGGCAGCCCGCGAAAAAGCTGAAGCAAAATCGGGAGAAAACGGGAAATAGGCGATGATATTAGGAGTATTCCTAAATTTAGAAGACGATCCGCTTGTTTCGGCGAAATCCCGGGCTCAACCCATTTGCCTTGCAAGCCGCGCCTGACCGCGATCGCGCCATCGCCGCACCCGCCCGGACGTTGAGACCACCATCGGTCATGAGGCTGAATGCGCGCAGACGAAAGCTCGAACCGTGTGCCAAGCCACAAATCCGTGGGACTTCTGGCGGATACCTCCGATGGCGGCACTTACCTGGCCTTACGCCTCGAACGGCAGTACAACCTCGGCGTGATCTTTACCGAAGAGCCGGATGGCACGTTCTTGCCGGAAGTGGATGTACGCCTGCGGCGGCATGACAAGGTACTGGCGGCGATCCAGGCTACGGGCCCGCGTTGCCTTGTTCAAACTGCCGCCCGACTACCGTGTGGAAGCCACCTGCAAGGAACGTACGCAATACGTGATCATGGAGGCTGGCTCCATGGGGACGGGCATACGTTGGTGACTTGAGCCAGAAAGCAAAAAGCGCCACCGGTTAGGGTAGCGCTAAGTGCTTGAATACCTGGAGGCGGGGGTCGGAATCGAACCGGCGTACACGGCTTTGCAGGCCGCTGCATGACCACTCTGCCACCCCGCCGGGTGACTTGCTGCTGGATTGTAGCCGCATTCGCCTGACCCTGCCCGGGCCTGCGCACTACCATCACAAACAAAAAGGGAAGCGCTGCTTCCCTTTGGGACTGGAGCGGGAGACGAGGCTCGAACTCGCGACCTCAACCTTGGCAAGGTTGCGCTCTACCAACTGAGCTACTCCCGCATTTACCACCTGAACGACTTCACTACTCTTCGAGCTACCCCGGAAGCATACGGCACAGGCCGACATTTTCCGGATACAGCGGAAACCTGGAGCGGGAGACGAGGCTCGAACTCGCGACCTCAACCTTGGCAAGGTTGCGCTCTACCAACTGAGCTACTCCCGCAGGATCCTTCCAACTTCTTGCTTAAAACGCAACTTCTGCATCGATACTGCCGACAACTCGCTGCGTTTCTGCTGCTTTTCGCTTCGTTCGGTTTGTTTCGTCAGAAGCGAGAACAGGATTATTGCAAACCAGCACCCCGTTCGTCAAGCATCTTTTTCATCAAATTCTCATTTTTGTGCGGTGGCCTCCGCGCTCATGCCACTGCGCTCGCGAATCTGCGGCCACGCCAGCTTCATGTAATAGAACATGGACCACAGGGTCAGCACTGCCGCCACATAAATCAGCCATGCGCCCAGCACCGATGCGTCGACGATACCGAACAGGCTGTCGTTGAAGAGCAGCAGCGGTATCGCGATCATCTGGAACGTGGTCTTTAGCTTGCCGAGGAAATTCACCGCCACGCTCTTGGAAGCGCCGATCTGCGCCATCCACTCGCGCAGCGCCGAGATAGTGATCTCGCGCCCGATGATCACCAGCGCGATCAGGTCGGCCACCCGGCCGAGCGCCAGCAGGGACAGCAGCGCCGCAGCCACCATCAGCTTGTCGGCCACCGGATCGAGAAAAGCACCGAACGACGAAGTCTGGTTCCAGCGCCTGGCCAGGAAGCCATCCAGCCAGTCGGTGACCGCCGCAATAATGAAGAAACCGGCCGCCGTCATGTTCTTGGCATGCATTGGCAGCCAGGCCTCCGGCAGGTAGTACACACCCACCACGAGGGGAATCATGGCGACACGAAGCCAGGTCAGCAGGATCGGTATATTCAGCGGCATGGGGGCTCGGAGCGAGTCAACGGCAATGGGCAACCCCGAGATTGTCGCCTATTTCAACCGGGACCGAGCATTTCCCGCCACGCAGCCTGCGGAATTGGCCCGATCCGCCGCCCTGGTCAATGCAGCTGCCGATAGATTTCCTCGGCCAGCGCATGAGAGATGCCGTCGACGCTGGCCAGCTCGTCGATGCTGGCAGCCATCACGCCGCGCAAGCCGCCGAAGCGCGTCAGCAGCTTCTGGCGACGGCGGGCCCCGACTCCCTCGATCTCCTCCAGCCGCGAGGTAGTACGTGTCTTGGCGCGGCGCGCGCGCATGCCGGTGATGGCGAAGCGGTGCGCCTCGTCGCGGATTTGCGCGACCAGCATCAAGGCTGCGCTGCCCTGCCCCAACTCAAGTGACGGACGGCCATCGGCGAACACCAGGGTTTCCAGCCCGACCTTGCGGCCCTCGCCCTTGGCCACGCCGACCAGCAGGCCGATATCCAGGCCGAGTTCCTCGAACACCTGGCGCGCCACCTCCACCTGCCCCTTGCCGCCATCGATCAGGACCACAGTCGGCATCTGCGCCAGCGCGCCGGACGCACCGCCCTGCACGCCATCGGGACCCGCCTCCTGCGCCTGCTCCAGCAATTCCACCAGTTTCTGGTAGCGCCGCGTGAGCACCTGGCGCATGGCCGCGTAGTCGTCGCCAGGCGTGATGTCCTGGATGTTGTAGCGGCGGTATTCGGCGTTCTGCATCTCGTGATGGTGGAAGACCACGCACGAAGCCTGCGTTGCCTCGCCGGCGGTATGGCTGATGTCGAAGCACTCGACCCGCAGCAGCGCCAGGTCCTCCATATCGATGCCGATGGTTTCGGCCAGCGCGCGCGTGCGGGCTTGCTGGCTGCCCTGCTCGGCGAGGCGCCGCGACAGCGCCAGCGCCGCGCCCTGCTGGGCCATTTCGAGCCAGGCGCGGCGCTGCCCTTGCGGCTGACGGACCAGCGTGACCTTGCGTCCCGCCTGCGTCGAAAGCGCCTGCAGCAACGCGGTATCGGGAGGCACGTGACTGACCACCAGGATTGGCGGCACCGCCTGGTCCAGGTAGTGCTGGGCCAGGAAGGCGGACAAGACCTCGGCGGCAATGCGTTCGACCGGTATCCCGGCCGGCGCGGCAGCCGTCACCGCGCCCTGTCCTTCGCTTTCGCCCGCCGCTCCGGCCTCCACCACTTCGCTCACACCGGCCTCGTCATCGTCGCCCCCGACGATCATCGCCCCTTCTTCGACGTGCGCGGGGAAATAGGCCTTGTCGCCCAGGTGCCGGCCGCCGCGCACCATCGCCAGGTTGACGCAGGCGCGGCCGCCCTCCACCGCCACCGCCAGGACGTCGATATCGCTGGACTGGCCCACCTCTTCCACCGCCTGCCGCTTGAGCACGGTGGACAGCGCGCCGATCTGGTCGCGCACGGCCGCGGCCTGCTCGAATTCGAGCCGGCCCGCATGCTCCTCCATCTTCGCCTGCAAGCCTTCGAGCACCTCGCTCTGGCGGCCCTGCAGGAAGCGCGCCGCGTTGCCCACGTCGCGCGCGTAGTCCGCCTCGCTGATGGCGCCCACGCAAGGACCGGTGCAGCGATGGATCTGGTGCAGCAGGCACGGCCGCGTGCGGTTGGCGAAGACGGTGTCCTCGCAGGTGCGCAACTGGAACACCCGCTGCAGGATCTGCATGCTTTCCCGCACGGCGTGCGCGCTCGGGAACGGCCCGAAATACTGGTGCTTGCGATCGGTGGCGCCCCGGTAATAGGCCATGCGCGGGAAGCGGTGACCGGTCAGCTTGACGAACGGATACGACTTGTCGTCACGGAACAGGATGTTATAGCGCGGCGCCAGCGCCTTGATCAGGTTGTTCTCCAGCAGCAGCGCCTCGGCCTCGGTGCGCACGACGGTGGTGTCGATGCGCACGATCTTGGCAACCATCATGGCGATGCGCGGCGATAGCAGCGTCTTGCTGAAATAGCTCGAGACACGCTTCTTCAGGTCGCGCGCCTTGCCTACGTAAAGGACATTGCCGTTCGCATCGAAGTAGCGGTAGACGCCGGGCAGGCCGGGCAATTGCGCAATCACCGCCTTGGCGTCGAACGGCGTCTCGGGCAATGCCTCGCCCGCCTGGCCAGGCAGTGCTTCGGGCTCGGCGGCGGCCCGCGTGTCTTGATCGTGGGGTTCTGGTTCCTGCTGGGACATCGGTAGCGAATTGACCGTGAGATGGCCCGCGACGCGCGTGGCCGACGGGGCCACTTCGCAACAGGCTCTAAAATCGCAAGTTTAGAGCAATTCCTTGCCGACTCGCGCCACCATGCCCGCCTACTCCGATCGCGCCATCCGTTCCTGGGACATCTTCTGCACCGTCATCGACAATTTCGGCGATATCGGCGTCTGCTGGCGTCTGGCGCGGCAACTGGCGCAAGAGCATGGCCACGCCGTGCGCCTGTGGGTGGACGATTTCCCCAGCTTTGCGCGCCTTGCGCCCGGTCTCGATACCGGCGCAGCCCAGCAGGAGCTGGCCGGCGTGACGATCCGCCCATGGCAGCGCACGGACCAGGAAAGTGCGCAGGAAAGCGCCAGGCGCTTCGCGGGTATCACGCCGCACGACGTCGTGATCGAGTCCTTCGCCTGCGACCTGCCGGAGCCCTTCCTCGACGCCATGGCCATACGCGAGCCAAAGCCTCTCTGGATCAACCTCGAGTACCTGAGCGCGGAGCCGTGGGTCAGGGAGCATCACGGTATGACCTCGCCCCATCCGCGCCTGCCACTGCTCAAGCATTTCTTCTTCCCCGGCTTCGAGCCGGGCACCGGCGGGCTGCTGCGCGAGACGATGCTGGGTGCGCAACGCGAGCACTTCCGCTCCAGCCCCGCGGCCCAGGCCGCACTCTGGCACCGGCTGGGCTTCCAGCCTGTCGGAGGTGCCCTGAAAGTCAGTCTGTTCGCCTATCCCAACGATGCCCTGCCCGCCCTGCTGGCGCAATGGCGGGATGGGCCGGAACCGGTGCAGTGCCTGGTCCCGGCAGGCCTTGCCGCGCGGCAGGCAAGCATATGGGCTGGCGCCACCGGCTGCGAGCCTGGCAACTCGTTCTCGAGCGGCAACCTGACCCTGCAGGTGGTGCCCTTCGTGCGCCAGGAGCACTACGACGAACTGCTCTGGCTGTGCGATCTCAATTTCGTGCGTGGCGAAGATTCGTTCGTACGCGCGCAGTGGGCCGGGCGTCCCTTCGTCTGGCATATCTATCCCCAATCCGACGACGCGCACCGGATCAAGCTCGATGCCTTTCTAGCCCTTTTCCGCCAGCGGCTGGAACGAACAGGACAAACAGAGGCGGAAAATGCACTTACCAGTTTCTGGCACAGCTGGAATGGGGGCAATGAATCACCCGAATGGCCGGCATTGCGCGTACATCTGGCCACATTGGCAGACGCCGCCGAGCAGTGGCAGCGCAGCCTGCAGCACCTGGGCGACCTGGCGGCAAATCTGGCGGCCTTTTGCGAAAATCAGGTAAAATAATGGGTTGATTTGATGGCGACCGGGTCCGGAAGACGGGGGTAGCTGCGCAAACGGTTGTCCGCGGCATGGGCCGCGGCGCAAACAGCGCGGCATCTGAGCTTTAACCCTGGGCTTGAACCTGGGCTTTATAAGCCTGAGCATAAGGGGCATGGGCCGCGCGCATGGCTGCATTTTGCGCCATATGCCGGCAGCGCGCCTTCGCCACACCGAATTCCGAGACATTCTTTTTCAGGAAAACAGTTCAGATGAAAACCGCACAAGAACTCCGCGTCGGCAACGTGTTCATGATCGGCACCGACCCGATGGTCGTGCAGAAGGCTGAGTACAACAAGTCGGGCCGCAACTCCGCCGTGGTCAAGATGAAGTACAAGAACCTGCTGACGGAAGCCCCGGGCGAATCCGTCTTCAAGGCTGACGACAAGTTCGAAGTCGTGATGCTGGAGCGCCGCGAATGCACCTACTCGTACTTCGCCGACCCGATGTACGTGTTCATGGACACCGACTTCAACCAGTACGAAGTCGAGCAGGACAGCATGGGCGACTCGCTGAACTACCTCGAAGACGGCATGAACGTCGAAGTGGTGTTCTACAACGACAAGGCCATCTCGGTTGATATGCCGACCACCCTGGTCCGCGAGATCATCTACACCGAACCGGCCGTCAAGGGCGACACCTCGTCGGGCAAGGTGCTCAAGGGCGCCAAGATCAACACCGGCTTCGAACTGCAAGTGCCGCTGTTCTGCAATATCGGCGACAAGATCGAAATCGACACCCGTACCGGCGAATACCGCAGCCGCGCCAACTAAGCGCAGCTTGTTCGCCGCCATCCCCAGCGGATGGCGCAGCGGGAAAAGGGCAGCTTCGGCTGCCCTTTTGTATTTCCCGTATGCCGGACCACCCCGCCCTTCAGGCTTCAGGCTATCAGGTCATGCGCCTTGAGCACGCGCAGCGCCGCGGCGTACTCCGGCTCCTGCATCAGCTTGTTCCACTCCAGCGGCTTGCGGCGCCCGAACAGGCGGCGGATGCGGCGTTGCGACGCCTTGCCGATGGCAACGTCCAGTTCGCCCAGCAACTGGTCGGCGCGCTCCGGGTGATTGCAGATCAGCACCATGTCGCAACCTGCGCCCAGGGCGGCACGCGCCGCCTCGGTCACGGTGCCGGCCACGCTCGCGCCCTCCATGCTCAGGTCATCGCTGAAAATCACGCCTTCGAAGCCGAGCTGGGTGCGCAGGATGTCCTGCAGCCAGAAGCGCGAGAAACCGGCGGGGTGCGGGTCCACCTTCGGGTAGATCACATGCGCCGGCATCACCGACGTCAGTGCCATGCCCATCCAATCGTAGGGCCGCGCGTCCTGGGCCAGGATCTCGTCCAGCCCGCGCTCGTCGACCGGCACCGCCACGTGTGAATCCGCGGCAACGAAACCATGCCCGGGGAAATGCTTGCCGCAGTTCGCCATGCCGGCCAGCAGCAGGCCGTGGGTCAGGTGATTGGCCAGCATCGTCACCACGCGCGGATCGGCATGGAAGGCGCGATCGCCGATCACGGCGCTGAGGCCGTAGTCCAGGTCCAGCACCGGGGTGAAGCTCAGGTCGATATCGCAAGCGCGCAGTTCGGCCGCCAGGACATAGCCGCAGCTCACCGCGGCCTTGGTCGCCGCCAGCACATCGCGCTCCCACAGCTCGCCCAGCCGCGCCATGGCCGGCAGATGCGTGAAGCCATCGGTCTTGCAGCGCTGCACCCGGCCGCCCTCGTGATCGATGCAGATCAGCACGTCCTCGCGCACCGCGCGGATTTCATGGGTGAGTGCCTGCAGTTGCGCGCGCGACTCGAAGTTGCGCGCGAACAGGATCACGCCGCCGGTGAGCGGATGGGAAATGCGGCGGACATCGTCCGCATCGAGGTGCTTGCCTTTGACGTCGAGTACTACCGGACCCGGCCGTTTGCCGGAAATCTTCTTGATCATTTCAAATCTTCGCTAGGCTGGGGGGGGGAGCGGCAGGCCGGCGCGCACATCGGCGCCGCCAAGCTCGGCGATCGCAAAGGCGACCGCATAATCGTGTTCGTCGCTGACACTGACCCGCACCGTCACACCGCGTTCCCGCAGCCAGGCGTCCAGTTCGCCATGGCAATGCGGATACGGCTCGCCGGAGGGCAGATTCAGCAGTTCCATCGCGCGCCATGTCATCGGCCAGCGCATGCCCAGCCCGACCGCCTTCGAGAAGGCCTCCTTGGCGGCAAAACGCGTGGCGAGGAAGGCGAGGCCGCGCTTCTCGGAGCGCGCCTTGCGCGCGTGGTATTTCTGGAGTTCCTGGGGACCGAGCACCTTCTCGGCAAAGCGGCCCTGCGTGCGTTCCATCACGCCCTGCACGCGGTCGATCTGGATGATGTCGGTGCCGATGCCGTAGATCACGCTGCGGCGCCCGGACGCGGATAGGTGGTGCCGAGCCGCGCCGCCACCATGATGGCCTTCATCTCGCGCACGGCGTTCTGCCAGCCTACAAAGACCGCGTGCGCAACAACGGCGTGACCGATATTCAGTTCCTTGATGCCATGCAGCGCGGCGACGGGCTGCACATTCGTGTAGTGCAGCCCATGGCCGGCATTGACCACCAGGCCGAGCCGCACGCCGGTGTCGACGCCTTCGGCCACGCGGCGCAACTCGGTAGCCTGCCCGGCCTCGGTATGTGCGTCGGCATAGCGCCCGGTGTGCAGTTCCACCACCGGCGCGCCGCAGGCGGCGGCGGCTTCGATCTGCTCGGCCTGCGCATCGATAAACAGCGAAACGCGGATGCCTGCGCCGGCAAGCTGGCCACAGGCTGCCTTCACCTGCTCGAAGCGCCCCGCCACATCCAGGCCACCTTCGGTGGTGACTTCCTCGCGCCGCTCGGGCACCAGGCAGACATCCTGCGGGCGGATCTCGCAGGCGATGTCGAGCATTTCCTGGGTGATGGCGCACTCCAGGTTCATGCGCGTGGCCAGCAGCGGGCGCAGGGCGCGCACATCGGCGTCGCGGATATGCCTGCGGTCCTCGCGCAGATGCAGCGTGATCAGGTCGGCGCCGGCCTGCTCGGCCTGCAGCGCGGCCTGGATCGGATCGGGATAGACCGTGCCGCGCGCATTGCGCAGCGTGGCCACGTGGTCGATGTTGACGCCAAGGTCGATGACGCCGGGATGCGCGTGGAAAATCATGCGAAAGGGGCTCGAAAGCTCAGAGATATTGCAGGTCGATCAGGATCTGGCGCGTCTTCAGCGGCGCGCCTTGCAGATAATAATGCAGCAGGAAGCGCATCAGGGCACGACTTTGCGTGACAGTTTGTGTCCGGCGATAGTCGTCCTGCGACATGTCGAGCAGCGTCTGCCCGGACACCACCGGCCACGACGACGGATCGCTGGCCTGCGCGCGGCGCACGCCGCGCTCGGGCTGGTAGACATAGTCCAGCCCCGGCTCGACCGTCTCGCCGGAGTTGGCGCATTGATCGAAAGCGACCGCAAAGCCGGTTTCCTGCAGCAGCACGCGCTCGAAGCCACGCAGCACCAGTCCGGCCTGTTCGCCATGCGCGAGCCGCGTCAGCGTGGCCATGTACTGGCGGAACAAGGCAACGTGGGCGTCTTCGCGGGCGCAGAAACGCAGCAGCAATTCGTTGAGATAGAAACCGGAGAGCAAGGCGTCGCTCGCCAGCGGCAACAGGCCGCCGACCCACTCCGCGCGCGTCAGCGTCTTGACCTCGCCGCGTCCGCTCCATGACAGGGAGATCGGCTGGAAATGCTGCAGCACCGGGCGCAGCGCCGAATGCGGGCGCTTGGCGCCCTTGGCCACCATGGCCACGCGGCCATGATCGCGCGTGAACACGTCGAGGATCAGGCTGGTTTCGCGATAGGGCCAGGCATGCAGCACGAAGCCGGGCTGGTTGGCCACACGCAGTTCGGTGCGCGCCGGCACGATGCGCAGCGCGCGATCCATCATCGCGCGCTGCTCGGCCACCTCCATGCCGGGCACGGCGCGGCTGTCCAGCAGTTCGGCTGCTTCTTCCACTACCGGATCAATGCGGCGGGCCTTCAGGGCAGGCCCGCCCGCTCTGTCATTCATAGCCGTAGGCGCGCAATCCAGCTTCGTTGTCGGCCCAGCCGCTCTTCACCTTGATAAACATCTCCAGGTAGACCTTGCCATCGAACAGCTTCTCCATATCGATGCGGGCTTCGGTGGAAATGGTCTTGAGCTTGGCACCCTTGTGGCCGATGATCATGGCCTTGTGCCCGTCACGTTCGACCAGGATGGTGGCAAACACGCGGCGCAGCCGGCCTTCGGTCTCGAACTTGTCGATGATGACCGTGCTGGTGTACGGCAACTCGTCACCGGTCCAGCGGAACACCTTCTCGCGGATGATCTCGGAAGCCAGGAAGCGCTCGCTGCGATCGGTCATGGAGTCGGCATCGTACATCGGCTCGCCTTCCGGCAGATAAGGCCGGATGATGCCCAGCAGGCGGTCGATGTGGTCGTGGGTCTTGGCCGACATCGGCACCACTTCCGCGAACTGGAACTGGTGCCCCATTTTTTCCAGGAAGGGCATCATCACCTCGGCGCGGTCCGCGCCAAGGCGATCGAGCTTGTTGGTGACCAGCAGCACCGGCACCTTCTTCGGCAGCAGCGACAGCACCTTCTCGTCGTCGGCGCCATAGTAGCCCGCCTCCACCACGAACAGCACCAGGTCCACGCTCGACAGGGTCGAGGTGACGGCACGGTTGAGCGAGCGGTTCAGCGCGCTGGCATGGCGCGTCTGGAATCCCGGCGTATCGACGAACACATACTGGGCGTCATCGGTGGTCTGGATGCCGACGATGCGATGGCGCGTGGTCTGCGCCTTGCGGGAGGTGATGCTGATCTTCTGGCCAACCAGCGCATTCATCAGCGTGGACTTGCCGACGTTGGGACGCCCGACAATGGCCACGGTGCCGCAGCGGAATGCCGCAGAAGGGGTACCCGCGGCTTCTTGCCGCGGATCGTTAGATTCGGTCATTCCTTCAACCTGAGAGACAACTGGGGATCGGGCGGCACCGGTTGCTTGCGCGTCTTGCCGGTGCGCTCGGCCCGGCTGCGCTTGAGCAACTGGGGCACGAGCTTTTGCACCTCGTCGAGTGCCAGCTTGGCGGCGGCCTGCTCGGCGGCACGGCGCGACGCGCCGGTTCCGAACACCCGCACTTCCAGTTTAGGCACGGTGCACTCGACTTCAAACTGCTGGTTATGCGCGGCGCCATGTGTGGCGATCACGTTATATTGCGGCAAGGCGATCTTGTGGCCTTGCAGGTACTCCTGCAGGAGCGTCTTGGCATCCTTGCCAAGCGTGCGCGGGTCCACCTGCTCCAGGATGGGGATGTAGAGCTTGCGGATCAGGGTGCGCGCACCCTCGAAGCCGGCATCGAGGAAGACGGCGCCGACGATCGCTTCCAGCGCGTCGGCGAGAATCGAAGGACGGCGGAAACCGCCGCTCTTCAGTTCGCCCTCGCCCAGGCGCAGCGACTCGGACAGCTGCAGCATCTGTGCGATCTCATACAGCGCCTGCTGCTTGACCAGGTTCGCGCGCACGCGGGACAGATCGCCTTCGTCGAGCTTGCTGAACATGCCATACAGCATATCGGCCACGGCGCAGTTCAGCACCGAATCGCCCAGGAACTCCAGGCGTTCGTTGTGCATGGCACTATGGCTGCGGTGCGTCAGCGCCTGCTGCAGCAATTCTGGCTTGCTGAAGCGGTAGCCGAGGCGTTGCTGCAAGGCGTCGAGGTTCATGTCAGTACTGCGTTCCCGAGTAGGTAATCAAAAGGCTCAGAGGGCCGTATAGCGGCACCTCGTTGCGGTAGGAAAAGCCCACCGAGCGAATCGTGCCATTGTCATCCTCCTGGATATCCAGGTCGTCACTGCGCACGGCGGTAATACGGTCAATCTGCGCCTGCTTGTTGAAATAATCGGCCACTTCGCGCTTGTTGGATGCCTGCTGCTTCGCATAGCCGACGGCGCGCTTGATCGAAAAATACTCCACCAGGCTTGGAATCGCCCTGACCGCCGGGATCACAACGCCTCCGACGACCAGAATGACGACAAGCAGGCTGCCCAGGGAAAAACCACGCGGCCTGTTCCGTCCCGCCAGCCGTGCCTGTGCCCTGACTACCCTAACCTTTTGACCCGATTGACCCATATTGCGCTTTCCCTCGCTTGACTGGAGTGGTTATTCGCGCCGCGGGAGTTCTATTTGAACGACCCCACGCGTCCGATATTGCCGAGGTTCATCCAGATCAGGAATGCCCGGCCGACAATATTCTGATCGGGCACGAAGCCCCAATACCTTGAATCCAGGCTATTGTCGCGGTTGTCGCCCATCACGAAATAGTGACCTTGCGGCACCTTGCAGGTCAGCCCCTGCTGATTGTAAGTGCAGTTTTCGTGGAACGGGAAATCCGGATCCGCGCCTGCCACATAGGGCGGCCGGTCGGCATCGTTGAGGATGCCGTGTTCCGGCCCCTCGGGCAGCTTCTCGCGGAAGTGCTTCGAATAGGAAAGCCGTTCCTCGTCCAGGTAGTCCGGTTGCTCGCTGTATTCCGCGGGCTTGCCGTTGATGGTCAGGCGCTTGTTCTGGTAGCTCACCACATCGCCCGGCACGCCGATCACGCGCTTGATGTAGTCGAGAGACTCGTCCTTCGGGTAGCGGAACACCATCACATCGCCACGCTTCGGTTCGCTCACCGGGATGATCTTCTTGTTCAGCACCGGCAGCCTGATGCCATAGTCGTACTTGTTGACCAGGATGAAGTCGCCGATCAGCAAGGTCGGGATCATCGAGCCGGACGGAATCTTGAACGGCTCGACCACGAAGGAACGCAGGACGAACACCGCGAGGATGACCGGGAAGAAGCTTGCCGAATACTCCAGCCACCAGGGCTGGCGCAGCTTTTCCTCGGCCAGGCGGCTACGCGAGGTGTCGATCTCGCCGGCGCCGTAGCGCCCCTGGAGATCGGCCTGCCGCGCATCGAACTGCGCCAGTGCGGCCTGGGCGGAAAGCCGCCGCTGCTTCTCGAACACCAGTTTGTCGGCCACCCAGGCAATGCCCGTGATAACGACCAGCACAAAAAGTATCAGTGCAAAATTCATGACGGCTAGATTTTGGTGATGTTTTGTTTGAGTCCGCTGCGCCAACCGGCAAGGGCCTGCCGGACAATCCGGCACGGTCCTCCCGGCCTACTTGTCGCCTACCTGCAGGATTGCCAGGAACGCCTCCTGGGGAATTTCCACCGTACCCACCTGCTTCATGCGTTTCTTGCCCGCCTTCTGCTTTTCGAGCAGCTTCTTCTTACGCGAGATATCGCCGCCGTAGCACTTGGCCAGCACGTTCTTGCGCAGCGCCTTGACGTTCTCGCGGGCGATGACATTGACGCCGATCGTAGCCTGGATGGCTACGTCGTACATCTGGCGCGGGATGATCTCGCGCATCTTGGATACCACTTCGCGGCCCCGGTACTGCGAGTTGGTGCGGTGCACGATCACCGACAGGGCATCGACCTTGTCGCCGTTGATCAGGATGTCCACCTTGACCACGTCGGCGGCACGATACTCCTTGAACTCGTAGTCCATCGAGGCATAGCCGCGCGAAACCGACTTCAGGCGATCGAAGAAATCCATGACGATTTCCGCCATGGGGATCTCGTACGTGAGCTGCACCTGCTTGCCGTGATAGCTCATATTGATCTGCGTGCCGCGCTTTTGCGTGCACAGCGTCATCACCGAGCCGACGTAGTCCTGCGGCATGTACAGGTTGACGGTGACGATGGGCTCGAGGATGTTCTCGATACGGCTCGGGTCCGGCATCTTGGCCGGGTTTTCCACGATCAGCTTGGTCTTGTCCCGCATATCGACCTCGTACACCACCGTCGGCGCGGTGGTGATGAGATCCATGTCGAACTCGCGCTCCAGGCGTTCCTGCACGATCTCCATGTGCAGCAGGCCAAGGAAGCCGCAGCGGAAACCGAAACCGAGCGCCTGCGACACTTCAGGCTCGTACTGCAGCGATGCGTCGTTGAGCTTGAGCTTCTCCAGGGATTCGCGCAGCGCCTCGTACTGGTTGGCTTCGACCGGGTACAGGCCGGCGAACACCTGCGGCTTGACTTCCTTGAAACCCGGCAGCGGCTCGGCCGCCTTGCGCGCCATGACGGTGATGGTGTCGCCCACCTTGGCGGCCTTCAATTCCTTGATGCCGGCGATAACGAAGCCCACCTGCCCCGCCTGCAACGACTCGCGCGGCAGCGACTTGGGCGAGAACACGCCGACCTGTTCGACCAGGTGCTGCGAGCCGGTGGCCATCAGCAGGACCTTGTCCTTGGGCTTGAGCGTGCCGTTGACCACGCGCACCAGCATCACCACGCCGACGTAGTTGTCGAACCACGAGTCGATGATCAGGGCCTGCAGCGGCGCATCGGGGTCGCCCTTGGGCGGCGGCACGCGGGCAATCATCGCCTCGATGACATCCTGCACGCCCAGGCCTGTCTTGGCCGAGCAAGGCGTGGCGTCGTGCGCGTCGATGCCGATCACTTCCTCGATCTCGCGGATCGCGTTGTCCGGATCGGCCGACGGCAGATCGATCTTGTTCAATACCGGCACCACTTCCACGCCGAGCTCGATCGCGGTGTAGCAGTTGGCAACGGTCTGGGCTTCCACGCCTTGCGAGGCGTCGACCACCAGCAGCGCACCTTCGCAGGCGGACAGCGAGCGGCTTACTTCATAGCTGAAGTCGACGTGCCCCGGGGTATCGATGAGATTGAGGTTATAGATCTTGCCGTCGCGCGCCTTGTAGCTCAGCGCCGCGGTCTGCGCCTTGATGGTGATGCCGCGCTCCTTCTCGATATCCATCGAGTCGAGCACCTGCGCCTCCATCTCGCGATCGGACAGGCCTCCGCAGAGTTGGATGATGCGGTCGGCCAGGGTCGATTTGCCGTGGTCGATGTGGGCGATGATCGAGAAGTTGCGGATATGGTCCATCTGATGTTCAGGGGTGCGCCAGTTCGGGCCTCGAAGTGCCCGCATGGGCACGCCGGGCGGCGCAGCAATTATGAACGACCTGGAACTGGCGCCCTGCCGGGCGCGCCCCGCTCCCGGTCGCAGGTTGGTGGCGCAGACTTTGCGCCAAAGCGCGATTTTACCGTATTTTCAAGGCCTTCCGTATGGCGAAATAGGCCGTGGATCAAGCGCCAGGGCTGCGGCCACCCAATCGGGCGCACTTTCGCCAGTCCGCCGGCCTATTCGGTCCCTTGCTGGCCCGCATGTGCGCCCAACCACACCCTCACGCGCTTCTCGTCGAGAAAGTAGTGGCACAGCGTCTCGCCGCAGCCACCCGGGCCGCCCGCCGCCAGCACGGGCACCAGTTCGCCGAACCGGGTTTCCGCCGCAGGGTCGGCATCCACGTCCACCTCATGCAGGACAAAGGAAAAATCGCGCCGGAGCGGCTCCAGCGCGATTTTCATGTCCTCGCACAGATGGCAGTAGGCCCTGCCATACAGTGTGAGCTCGCTCATGGCGATGCCGCGGCTCAGCGGGAGGACATCGTGCCCGGCCTCAGGGTCAGCACCTGCGTGGCATCGCCGCGCCGGACAAAAACGGCTGCGATCCGGCCCTTGTCCAGCCCCTTGACCAGTTCGTTGAACTGGCGCGGACTGGTCACGTCGCTATCGCCCAGGCGCAGGATGATGTCGCCCGGACGAATGCCGGCACGCTGCGCCGGGCCATCGACCTGGTCCACCTCAACCCCCGACTTGATCTTGAGCTCCTTCAGTTTCGCGTCGGGAATCTCGTTGACGATCAGGCCTAGTGCGTTGGGCTTGGCCGTGGGCGCGCTACTGTCGTCGCGCGGCGAATTGCCTCCGCGCGTCTTGATCTTGGCATCCGCATCGAGCTCGGCCACCGTGATGGAAACCTCGCGCGTCGCGCCTTTGCGCCAGAGCTGTAGCGGCACGCGCGTACCCGGCTTGATGTCGCCCACCATGCGCGGCAGGTCGGACGCCTTCTCGATGTCGCGGCCGTTGAACTTGAGGATGATGTCGCCAGCCTCGATCCCTGCCTTTTCGGCCGGGCCGCCGGGCTCGACGCTGCCCACCAGCGCGCCGCGGGCACGGCCCAGGCCCAGCGAGTCGGCGACCTCCTTGGTGACATCGCCGATCGCCACCGCGATACGCCCGCGCGTGACCTTGCCGTTCGCCTTGAGCTGCTCGGTGACCCGCATGGCTTCGTCGATCGGAATGGCAAAGGAAATCCCCATATAGCCGCCGCTGCGGCTGTAGATCTGCGAATTGATGCCGATCACCTCGCCGCGCAGATTGATCAGCGGACCGCCCGAATTGCCCGGATTCACCGCCACATCGGTCTGGATGAACGGCAGGTAGTCGCCCGTATCGCGCCCCTTGGCCGAGACGATGCCGGCGGTCACGCTGTTGTCCAGCCCGAACGGCGAACCGATGGCCAGCACCCATTCGCCCGCGCGGACCTTGTCGGAATCGCCCATAGCCAGCTTGGGCAGGCCGGTTGCATCGATCTTGAGCAGGGCCACATCGGTGCGCTTGTCCGAACCGATCAGCTTGGCCTTGAATTCGCGCTTGTCGAGCAGCGTCACGTAGATGGTGTCCGCATCGGCCACCACATGGGCATTGGTCATCACATAGCCATCCTGGCTGATGACAAAACCCGATCCCACCCCACGGCTCTGTTCTTCGCCTTGTGGCTGGCCGCGGCGCTGGCCGCCCGGGGGCGTGGGTGCGCCGGGCATGGGCACACCGAAGAAGCGGCGGAAGAATTCCGCCATTTCGTCGTCGTCCGCGCCAGGAGCGCCGCGCGAGCGCACGCGCTCGGTGGTGCGGATATTCACGACCGCCGGCCCGGTCTTTTCGACCAGATCGGCGAAATCGGGCAGGTTGTAGGACGGCGCAGCCGCCTGTGCATGGCTCAGCTCGGCGACAAACGGCGCAAAAGCGAGAATGGCAGCCATGAGCACGGTCCGAGCCAAGGCTGGAGATCTTGGTGACATCGTCGACTCCCGGGAGATCAGCGAAAAGAGGAAGAAAGCGTAGGCGGCAAGTGTCGCGGATTTGCGACGGCTGAGTGGCGGTTTCCCGCCACCCGTCATCGCCGCAACCCGGCTCAGTGGGCCTTTGGTGGTTTGTATTCTACCGCCGAGGCAAACTGCCTGACTGTGGCGGGGGGCACCTCGCCTACCACGGTGATCCAGAAATCGGCCACGCGCCGCACCACCACCTGGGTGGCGCCAAGCGAAGCCACGCCTTCGCGGCGCACGCGCTGCTCGGAAACCGGCTCGATAAACACAGACAGGCCGGTCAAGCCATCGCTATAGACCACCTGGAGCACTTCGAAGACGTTCCCGCGCGGGTTGGCCTGCGGCGCGCGCAGTTCCCCAAGCGGACGCCGGACCTCGCGAATCTTCAGGAAGCCCTTGACCGGAATCCCGATGCTCCAGCCTTCGTCGGCAATATTGGCCGGCTGGTTGGTCACCTCGTAGTGATTCCAGGATTTGGAACTCTTGATGGCGGCGAGAATGCGCTGCTTTTCAGACGGCACACCGATGTCGACCTGCGAGAACGCGACCTGCTCCAGCACCTTGCCGCCTTCGCCCAGGGTCTGGGCGCGCATCAGCAAGCCGGAATTCTTCTCGGCCCAGAGACGCACGGCATAGCGCGCCGCGTCATGCGGATCGAGCGAGAACACCTCGCATTCGACTCCCGCCACGCGCTCGCCCGGAAGCTTGCGCATGTCGTAGATATCGAGCACGTCGCTCTTGTTGGTCGCCAGCAGGGCCGGGAAACGATCCTTGGCTTCCTGCTTCTCCACCACCACCAGCTTGGCTTCGGGGATCAGGCTGTGGACGACGTCATTCTGCCGCAGCACCTCGCGCGGCTTCCCGTCGAGGGTTTCCAGCCTTTCGTACTCGTTGTTGACGAGATCGCTGTAATGCTGGATGCGCGAGGCATGCATCACGCTGCCGCGTTGATAGATCAGCGTGCCGACATAATTCTCGCGCTGGGCCGCGCGATGAATCTTGTTGAGCCAGGCCGTTGCATCGCGACGGGCCAGCGTATTGTCCAGCGGCTGCGCGGTCGCTGCGGCAGCAGTCAGACACAAGGCCAGAAAAAAGGACCTGCGAAGGGCCCTTATTCTGTGTGCGCCTGCTACGTTGGCGGGCGACCATCCTTTATGCATGTCCGGCATTATTCCTGCGAATTGTCCTGAGAGAAGTTTGCGCTGTTGGCAACGGTGCGCATGGTCGGCACAACCGCATCGGTGGCAACCGATACGCGATGGGCACGCAGATATTCGTCCAGGCGCGGATCGCGGATCATCTGCGCGTTGTCGGCGGATACCGCCACGATGCCGCCGGCCTTGGGTGCCGCAGGCTGTTCGACTCGGGCCACCACGGCGTCCGGCGTGCCGAGATCGGCGGGGCCGCGCATCTGCGGCACCACCACCCAGCTGACGGCCGCCACAGCGGCGGCGATGGCTGTACCCGGCATGACGCGGCGAACCCACGACGGCTTGAATAGCAGGCGATGCCCATCGGCAGGCCCAGCCTTGGCCACGGCGGGCACCAGAACGTGCGGTTCGCTGTCGAGACGGGCGGAAAAACGGGAGAGAAAATCATCGGTCGAGCCGGCGTGCGTCAGTTCTTCCGAACGCAGGGCATCGCCAATCAATTGATACGCGGTCCAGCTTGCCATGCCTGCCTCGCTCTTCGCCAGGTCCAGCACAGCGTTGGCTTCGTGCGGCGCCAGTTCGCCATCCATCAGCACGGAGATCTGCTCCGCCGCTTCCACTACATGAACCGACTGCTTATGAGCCTGACCCATTTCCCACCCCTAGAAAAACCATTGAACAACCGACAATCCCGTCTACTGCTTTGTCGCTTATCGATGCAGGAATAGGCTGCAACGCTGGCCGCACGACATTTTCTTTACCGCTCTTGCTACCCTTTTTGCTACTGCTGCTACCACCGCTTGCCCTCTGCCGTTCCCAGCAAAGGACGCAATTTCTCGGCAATCGCCTCGCGCGCCCGGAAAATGCGCGAGCGGACCGTACCGATCGGGCACCCCATGGCTTCCGCGATCTCCTCGTAACTGAGGCCCTCGATCTCGCGAAGGGTGATGGCGGTGCGCAATTCCTCGGGCAGAGCTTCCATCGCGCGGTTGACCGTCTCGGCCACCTGGCGGGTATGGAGCATCGACTCCGGCGTATTGATATCTCTTAGTTGCTCACCATCCGCAAAAGTTTCAGCCTCTTCGGCATCGATATCGCTGGAGGCTTCCGGACGGCGTCCCTGGGTCGCCAGGTAGTTCTTTGCCGTGTTCACCGCAATCCGGTACAACCAGGTGTAGAACGCCGACTCGCCGCGGAATTGCGGCAAGGCACGATACGCCTTGATAAAGGCGTCCTGTGCCACATCCTCCACTTCCGCCGAATCCCGGACCAAGCGCGAAATGAGCCGGATGATCTTGCGGTGGTATTTCGCCACCAACAATTCAAAGGCCCGCTTATCGCCCTGCTGGACGCGTTCAACGAGGAGCTGATCGGCTTCGCGTTCGCTCACGAATGGTTCACCTGCAGTGTATCTCTTGGTTTCGTCTTCACGACAAACGTTGTATTTTACCTACGTAGCCAGGCGCACGGTCAGTGCGGTGCAACGCATATTGTGATGGATGCTTCAGACAAGCGTGCATCAATTTGCATCACCTGTCCCCAAGCGCTCGCGCCGTGCCACGCGGAGCCTGCGTCTGAGCAAGCGCAACGCGTCGGCGTCCGCGCAGGCGCGGTTGACCAGCAGCACGCGCGGCGCATGCCCGGACACCGGCTCCAGGGCCAGCACCAGGGCCAACTCGCCCAGTTCCCAACTGGATTCCACGCGCGCTACAGCGCGGCGGCCATCGGGCAGGCCGATCGAGATAGCTGGCCGTCCCGTGCTATCCCGCCCCTGGGCCAGGCCGCAGTATGTGCATGCGGCGCCACGCCAGAGCGCGGGCCACTGGCAGGACAGCCACGCGCACAAGGCCGCGAGACCAAGCACCATCAGCCATTGCGGCAGATTCCAACCTTGCGACGAGCGCTCCAGGGCATGCACGCCCTCCCGGGCCAGCAGCGCGAACGCTGCCAGCTCGCAGGCCAGGAATAAAGCCAGGGCCCACCTCAAGGGGTGGGTCCCGACTGAAATCCAAGGGAAAGCCACCCGGCTGCCGCCGGGGTCAGACGCGACGGAAGACAAGCGTGCCGTTGGTCCCGCCGAAGCCGAAGTTGTTCTTCACGGCTACATCGATCTTCAGATCACGCGCGGTATTGGCCACGTAATCCAGGTCGCACTCAGGATCCTGGTTGAAGATATTGATGGTCGGTGGCGACACCTGATGGTGCAGGGCCAGCACGGTGAACACCGATTCGAGACCGCCAGCGCCGCCAAGCAGGTGGCCGGTCATCGACTTGGTGGAGTTGACTGCCAGCTTATAGGCGTGATCGCCAAAGGCCAGCTTGATGGCTTCAGTCTCGTTCTTGTCGCCCAGCGGAGTCGAGGTACCGTGCGCATTCAGGTAGCCGACTTCGTCCCCGTTGATGCCGGCGTCCCTGAGAGCGTTCACCATGCAGCGGCGCGGACCGTCCATGTTCGGCGCGGTCATGTGGTATGCGTCGCCGCTCATGCCGAAGCCGATCAGTTCGGCATAGATCCTGGCGCCGCGCGCTTTGGCGGACTCGTACTCCTCGAGCATCACCACGCCGGCGCCCTCGCCCAGCACGAAACCATCGCGATCCTTGTCCCACGGGCGGGAAGCGGCAGCGGGGTCGTCGTTGCGGGTCGACAGCGCCCGGGCAGCGGCGAAACCGCCGATGCCGAGCGGCGAAACCGTGGATTCGGCGCCACCGGCCAGCATCACGTCGGCATCGCCCGCCTGGATCAGGCGAGCCGCCAGGCCGATGCTGTGCAGGCCGGTGGTGCAAGCCGTCACGGCGGCCAGGTTGGGGCCCTTGAGTCCATGGATGATGGACAGGTGGCCCGAGATCATGTTGATGATCGAGCCCGGCACGAAGAACGGGGAGATCCGCCGCGGACCGCGATTGGTCAGCTCGGCATGCGTATCCTCGATCATCGGCAGGCCGCCGATGCCCGAGCCGACCAGCACGCCGATGCGGTCCGCGTTGGCTTCGGTCACTTCGTAGCCGCTATCCTTGAGCGCCTGCGAACCCGCTGCGATGCCATAGTGGATAAAGGTATCCATATGGCGGGCTTCCTTGGCCGGGATGTAGTCCTCGGCATTGAATCCCTTGACCTCGCCGGCAAAGTGCACGGCAAGCGCGGAATGATCGAATTTGGTAACGGTGGCGATGCCGGACTTGCCGGCAACCAGGTTGGCCCAGCCTTCGGCAACCGTGTTTCCGACCGGAGACACGAGGCCAAGCCCAGTGACGACGACGCGACGACGGCTCACTATGATTTCCTACGGATACGTGAAACAGAACCGGAACAAGAATCGGGGCAGGCCATCGGCCGGCACCGGGCTACGCCGACACCGGCGCAGCCAGTCCGATTGTGCTTCTTCGAACAGACGAAAGCCACAGAAAACAGCACGGCGGACCCAAGGGCCCGTCCGCCTGCCTTCTGTGGCTCGGAATCCAGATACGACAGGCTTAAGCCTTGACGTGTGCGGTGGCGTAATCGATTGCCTGTTGCACGGTCGTGATCTTCTCGGCTTCCTCATCGGGAATTTCCATGCCGAATTCATCTTCCAACGCCATCACGAGTTCAACCGTGTCGAGCGAGTCGGCGCCCAGGTCGTTCACGAACGAGGATTCGTTCTTGATGTCTGCCTCGGCCACGCCGAGTTGCTCTGCCACGATTTTCTTGACGCGTTGTTCGATATTGTCCATGTAACCCTCCAGGGAAGTTCGACAAAAAGTGGGCGCATTTTAGCAGGTTTGGGCCACAAAAATGCCCCTCGCCATCTATTGCAAGAACAGCGCCCGATCAGTTTTAAAAACAACCACTTCGCGCGGCTTCTGTCGGCTTCTCCAACGAATCCGACCACCGCGCAAGGTGATCAATTCATGTACATGCCACCATTCACATGGAGCGTCGTACCGGTAATGTAGGCCGCCTGCGGACCTGCCAGGAAGGCCACCGCATGCGCGATGTCTTCCGGCTGGCCCAGCCGGCCCAGCGGGATCTGCGTCTTCAGTGCCGCATGCTGCTCTTCCGACAACACCTTGGTCATGTCGGTATCGATAAAGCCGGGCGCCACGCAATTGACGGTGACATTGCGGCTGCCGATCTCGCGCGCCAGCGCACGGCTCATACCCTCAACGCCGGCCTTGGCCGCCGCATAGTTCATTTGCCCCGGATTGCCGGTCGAGCCGACCACCGAGGTAATGTTGATGATACGGCCACCGCGTGCCTTCATCATCGGACGCAGCACTGCGCGCGACAGGCGGAATACTGCCGTCAGGTTGGTTTCGATCACCGCGCTCCAGTCATCGTCCTTCATGCGCATGGCGAGTTGGTCCTGGGTGATACCGGCATTGTTCACCAGCACGCCGAGGCCACCGTGGGCCTTGACCAGTTCGTCGATCAGCGCTTCGGAAGCCACCGCATCGTTGACGTTGAGTACGGCGCCGCGGCCCTTGCCGCCGGCCGCCGCCAGGTACTCGCTGATCGCAGCGGCACCTGCCTCGCTGGTGGCGGTACCCACCACCGTGGCGCCCTGGGCGGCCAGTTCCAGCGCAATGGCCCGGCCGATGCCGCGCGACGCGCCGGTCACCAGCGCAACCTGGTTTTCCAGAAATTTCGTCATTGCCTTGATCCTTGATTACTTCAGCAGCGCCAGCGTGTCCTGCAGCGAGGCCGGATCGAAGATCGCTCCGCCCACCAGGTTGCCGTCGATGCGCTTGGTCATGCCGGCCAGCACCTTGCCCGGACCGCATTCGATCACGTGGGTCACGCCTTCCGCCGCCATCTTCTGCACGCACTCGACCCAGCGCACCGGCGCCGCCGCCTGGCGCACCAGCGCATCCTTGATGGCTTGCGGATCGGTGACGATGGCTACGTCGACGTTATTGACCAGCGGGATCGACGGCGCGGCAAACGTCATGCCGGCCATGCGCTCGCGCAGACGGTCCGAGGCGGGCTTGAGCAGCGAAGAATGGAACGGCGCCGACACCGGCAGCGGCAGCGCGCGCTTGGCACCGCGGGCCTTGGCCATTTCGCAGGCCTTCTCCACCGCCGCCTTGTTGCCGGCGATCACCACCTGCGAAGGCGCATTGAAGTTCACCGCCTCGACCACGCCTGCACCCGTCGCCGCAGCTTCCGCGCAAGCGGCGCGCACGTCGTCATCGGACAGGCCAAGGATGGCGGCCATGCCGCCTTCGCCCACGGGCACGGCTTCCTGCATGGCTTGCGCACGAAAGCGCACCAGCGGCACCGCTTCGGCGAACGGGATCACCCCGGCCGCCACCAGCGCGGAATACTCGCCCAGGCTGTGGCCGGCCACCAGCGCCGGAGCCGCGCCGCCGGCATCGAGCCAGGCACGGTAGATCGCCACCGCGGCGGTCAGCATCACTGGCTGGGTATTGGTCGTGAGGTTCAGTTCCTCGGCCGGGCCTTCGGCGATCAGCCGGCCCAGGTCCTGGCCGAGCGCGGAGGACGCCTCGTCCAGCGTGGCACGGACCACGGGATGATCGGCAAACGCGTTAAGCATGCCGACTGCCTGCGAGCCTTGCCCCGGGAATACAAAGGAATATTTCATCGCAATCGAATCGTAAAGATGAATACGGCAAGACCGGCGCAACGGGTCAAGCCCCTGGCGCCGGCCCGAATCTTACATGCGCAGCAGCACCGCGCCCCAGGTGAAGCCCCCGCCGACGCCTTCCATCAGCACGTGATCACCCGCGCCGATACGGCCGTCGCGCACCGCCACATCCAGCGCCAGCGGGATCGACGCGGCCGACGTATTGCCGTGCTCGTGCACCGTCGCCACCATGCGCTCGGGCGGCAGGCCCAGTTTCCTGGCCGTGCTCTGCATGATGCGGATATTGGCCTGGTGCGGGATCAGCCAGTCGACCTGCCCGGCCGGGAACTGCGCGCCAGCTAGCGCTTCACGCGCCACTTTGTCGAGCACCGTGACCGCCAGCTTGAACACTGCCTGTCCATCCATGTGCAGGAACGGGTTGCCGGTGATATTGCCGCCCGAAACATTGCCCGGCACGCACAGGATATCGACGTGGCTGCCGTCGGAGTGCATCGCCGTAGACAGGATGCCGGGCTCCTCGGAGGCCGACAGCACGACCGCGCCGGCGCCGTCGCCGAACAGCACGCAGGTGGTACGGTCGTTGAAGTCGAGAATCCGCGAGAACACTTCCGCGCCGATCACGAGCGCATTGCGGTGCGAACCGCTGCGGATGAATTTCTCGGCGGTGGCGAGCGCGTAGACGAAACCGGAACACACCGCCTGCAGGTCGAATGCCGCACAGTGATTGGTGATACCGAGCTTCTGCTGCACCAGGCAGGCCGTGCTGGGGAAAACGAAATCGGGCGTGGAGGTGGCTACGATGATCAGGTCGATGCTCTGGCGATCGATGCCGGACGCCTCAAGTGCGCGCTCCGCGGCCTTGACCGCGAGGTCGCTGCTGGTGACATCCGGTTCGGCCCAGTGGCGGGCCGAGATGCCGCTGCGCGAAAAAATCCATTCGTCGCTGGTCTCGATACCCTTCTCAGCCAGTTGCGCCGCCAGATCGTGGTTGGTGACGCGCCGCGGAGGCAAATAGCTCCCGGTTCCGGTGATTTTTGCGTAGCTTGTCATGTAATGTCGGATCGATCGTGTGGCCACGGGTCGTCGCCCGTGGCATCTACATCAAGACCTCAGGCGGCGTGCGGGCTTGGACTGGAATCCTGGGCGCCTGACTGCGGGCCGGTAGCCGGGGTGCTGTTACCTGACTTGTTGGCGAAAGCCTGAATGGTGCGAGCAATCACACCATTCCTGGCCGCATCATACCCGCGTTTGATAGCCCACTCAAAAGCGTGCGCGTCGGCAGAGCCATGACTCTTGACCACCAGCCCGCGCAGGCCGAGCAGGGACGCGCCGTTGTAGCGGGCCGGGTCCAGCCGCCGGGACAGCCGCTTGAGTACCGGCATGGCCAGTCCCGCCAGCAGCCTGGTGAACCATGAGCGGGTAAATTCTTCCTTGATCATATTGCCGATCATCTTGGCCAGCCCCTCGCTGCTCTTGAGCGCGACGTTGCCGACAAAGCCATCGCACACCACGATGTCGGTGGTGCCCTTGAAGATGTCGTTGCCCTCCACGTTGCCGTAGAAGTTGAGTTCGGAGGCACGCAGCAATTCGCCCGCGCGCTTGACCACATCGTTGCCCTTGATCACTTCCTCGCCAATATTCAGCAAGCCGACGCTAGGGCGTTCCTTATGGTCCACCACCGCCACCATGGCCTCGGCCATGCGCGCGAACTGCAGCAGGTGCTCGGGCTCGCAGTCGGCATTGGCGCCAAGGTCGAGCACGGTGGTGCCCCAGCCCTGTTCATTGGGGATGGTGGTGGCGATCGCCGGCCGCTCGATGCCCTCGAGCGTCTTCAGCACGTAGCGCGAGACCGCCATCAGCGCACCGGTGTTGCCCGCCGAGATGCAGGCGTCGGCCAGCCCTTCCTTGACCTGGGTCACAGCCACCCGCATCGAGGAGTCCTTCTTCTTGCGCAGCGCCACCTCGACTGGATCGTCCATGGTGATGACCTCGGTCGCGGTCACAACGCGCACGCGCGGATGGTCGAGCGCGTGCAGCTTCTTGAGCTGCGGCTCGATGCTGTCCCGTAAGCCGACCAGCACCACTTCGGCATCGCCATGGCTGGAGAGAAAACTGATCGCCGCCGGTACCGTCACGGAGACGCCGTGATCGCCACCCATGCAGTCGATAGCTAGTTTGATCGTCATTGTTTCCTGGTGCAGAAGCGCTTGTCGGCGTGACTTGAAAACCTGGCTCCCGGCCTGGCCGGGCTTGACCCGGACCAGCCGATGGCTACCCGACGGCACTCACGGAGCGCCCGGTGCCAGCCCCGGCGCCCGCCCTGGCCCGCCATCCATGGCCGTGGGCCTGGCTCGGGCAAGTGGCGCGATGGAGGCTGGAACCTGCGCTACGGTTTGCGCTGCGAGCGCGCAACAAAAAAGCGGCAACGATTTTGCCGCTTTTTTGTTTTTGACCTAGCAACGTGCGCGTACGAGACGCAAAGCCACGCCGAACGATCTGTCAGTCGTTCTTGGTCTTGATGACCTTGCGGCCACGATAGTAGCCGTTCGGGCTAACGTGGTGACGCAGGTGGGCTTCGCCCGTGGTCGGTTCGACTGCCAGCGGCGCTGCCGACAGATGATCGTGCGAACGGTGCATGCCGCGCTTGGACGGCGACTTCTTGTTCTGTTGAACTGCCATGATGACTCCTTCGAGAATTTTTCAATGGTAACACACGCATCCCGCACGAGGCGTAGCCGGGCCCGGCCGGATGCTGATCCTGGTGCCTTGAAACGCAGCCCGATGCCGGCGAGCCGGCTTCAGTGCTTGGTCTTCAGGCCAGCCAGCGCCGCAAAGGGCGAAGGCCGTTTTTCCTCTTCCGGCAGAACCTCGGGTTCGGGTTCCGCCTGTCCGTCCACCCCGGTCACGAGGCTTTCGTGTACCTGCGGGCAAACGTCATGCTTGGGCGCCACCGGCAAAGCCAGCAGCACTTCATCTTCAATCAGCGACAGCAGGTCGAAGCGCTTGGACCCGACGATCACGTCGATTTCGTCATCGTCCATCGGCGCAGCGTCGGCGTCTTCCTCGCTGGCCACCACTTCGAAGCACATGTCCGTAGCGATCGTCTCGGTATAAACCTGCAGGCAGCGCTGGCAATCCAGCCACACCCGTCCGTTCACGGAGAGATCGATATACAGATGCTGCGTCGGCGCCGTGCCTGGCTCGCTGGTGTCTTCCTCGACAAAACCGGTAAGCACGTAGCCGAACACCTCGTCCGGCGCCGATACTGGCGCTTGCGCTGCGGTCTCGGCTATGATGCGCGGCAAATCGCGCGCCGCAACTTCGCCGGCTGCATTCCCGCCGGCGCGGCAAAAAGCAAAGAGATCGAGCGCGCGCAGGTCAATCGGCTGGGTCATGTCTTATCGTGCCGTTTTGCCGGAGCATTCCGGGCATAGCGGCCTGGAGCGTGGTGCCGAGGGTTATTCACCATCGAAACATGTTCCTGGGGCCGCACAATACCGGTTAACACACGGAAATTGCGCCGGACTTGCTTGGCTGAAACCGAAGATTATACGACGTTTTTTCGGCCGTGGTCAAAATTTTGGAAGATGGCTATCCGGCGCTTTCCCTTTTCGCTCAATCACTTATGCCGCAAACTTCCCGCCCCACCCTGATCCTGGGCTCCAGTTCGCCCTATCGCCGCGAACTGCTGCAACGGCTGCGCATTCCATTCGAGGTGGCGGTACCAGACATCGACGAGACCCCTCTTGCCGGAGAAAGCCCGGAAGCCACCGCACTGCGGCTGTCCCGCAGCAAAGCCCAGGCTATTGCCGAGCGCCATGCGGGCGCCCTGGTGATCGGCTCTGACCAGGTAGCCACGCTGGACGGCAGGCAGATCGGCAAGCCTGGCTCGCATGAACAGGCGCTAGCACAATTGCAGCTGATGCGAGGCCGTACCGTCACCTTCCATTCCGCGCTGTGCCTGCTCGATGGCCGCAACGGCCACGCCCAGCTCGCGGATGTCCAGACCCGCGCAACCTTCCGCGAACTCCCCGACCACGAACTGGAAGCCTACCTGCGCATCGAACGCCCTTACGATGTGGCGGGCAGTGCCAAATCCGAAGGCCTCGGCATCGCCCTGCTCTCGCACATGGCATCGGACGATCCTACCGCGCTGGTGGGCCTGCCCCTGATTGCGCTGACCACCATGCTGCGCCAGGCCGGCTACCCTTTTTTCCAGGACTGAGGGCGGCCGCGCCGATGGCGCGGGCAGACAAACAAAGCAGTCGAAACAAAAGCAAGAGAACCAAGCATGAGCGGCATCCTGTACCTGATTCCCAACACCCTGGGCAAGCGCGACGAAACCGACCCCTTGCCGGACGTGATTCCGGCCGGCGTGCAGCAAATCGCCGCCGGACTGGACTACCTGGTGGCGGAAAACGCCAAGACGGCACGCGCCTTCCTCAAGAAGCTGGGCGAAACCTGTCCGCTGGCCCGGCCGATCCAGCAGATCGAGATCCGCGAACTGAACGTCAACACGCGTGACGATGCACTGGCGGCCTTGCTTGCACCAATCCGCGAGGGCCGCGACGGCGGCCTGCTGTCGGAGGCCGGTGTGCCGGCCGTGGCCGATCCCGGCGCCAACCTGGTGCGCCTGGCCCATGCCAGGGGTGTACGCGTGCGCCCGCTGGTGGGCCCCAGTTCGATCCTGCTGGCGGTGATGGGCTCGGGCCTGAACGGCCAGAGCTTTGCCTTCAACGGTTACCTGCCGGTGGACGCCGGCGAGCGCGCGCAGCGCTTGCGCGAGCTGGAGCAGCTTTCACGCAAGGCACACCAGACCCAGGTCTGGATTGAAACGCCCTACCGCAACGGCCCCTTGCTGGAAGCCATGCGCCAGCATTGCGCCGGCGGCACCATGCTGTCGATCGCGGTCGACCTGACCTTGCCAAGCGAAGCGATCGTCACGCTGCCGATTTCCGAGTGGCGGCCGGAGCGACTGGATCTGCACAAGCGGCCGGCCATTTTTTCGCTGCTGGCAGGTTGAGAGCGGGGGCATAAAACGAAAAATGGGGCATTTACGCCCCATTTTCCCGCATCTTGCATACAGATCAATGCATGGCCTGCGCACGAGCGCCAAGCAGCATCGTCTTCATCGCTGCCGTACCCACCGCCGCGCCAAAGCGCTTGGCGACCCGCTCCGCGATGTTCTCCTTGACGGTGTAGTCCACGATGTCTTCCGCCTTGAACAGATCGCGCGCCACATAGTCCGCGTTGCCCAGGCCGTCGGCCAGCCCCAGCTCCACACTGCGCTCGCCCGACCAGAACAGGCCGGAGAACAGATCCGGGTCGTTCTTGAGACGATCGCCGCGGCCTTGCTTGACCACATCGATGAACTGCTGGTGAATCTGCTTGAGCATGGTCTCGGCATATTGCTTCTGCCTCGGCACCTCGGGAGAGAATGGATCGAGCATGCCCTTGTTGGCTCCGGAGGTATAAAGACGGCGCTGGACCCCCAGCTTGTCCATCAGCCCGGTGAAGCCAAAACCATCCATCAGCACGCCAATCGAGCCGACGATGCTGGCCTTGTCGACATAGATCTTGTCCGCCGCCGCCGCCACGTAGTAGCCGCCGGAAGCGCAGATTTCCTCCACCACCACGTAGAAAGGCCTGGATGGATAGAGGGCCCGCAGGCGGTGGATCTCGTCGTTGATCATGCCGGCCTGGACCGGAGAGCCGCCCGGCGAGTTGATCTTCAGGATGATGCCGGCCGCATTGGTATCGGCGAACGCGGCTTGCAGGGCGGCATTGATCGACTCGGCGCTGGCCGGCGTGCCCGCGGCAATCTCGCCATCGAGCGAGACCATCGCGGTATGGCGGCCCGAGGTGGTAATGCTGCCATCGCCCTTGAAGTCAAAAATGGCAAAGAACAGCAAGGCGAGCAGGCCGATCCCGACAAATCGGAAGAAGATGCGCCACCGGCGCGCCGCACGCTGCTCGCGCAAGGTCGCCATCAGCACCTTTTCCAGCACATCCCGCTCCCAGCCGGTCCCGGTAGGCACCGGCCCGACGTCGCGGCCGGCGAGGCGCGCCTTGCGCTGGCTGGCTTCGCGCTGTGCCGCGGCATCGCCGGCGCGCAAGTCCTGCTCCAGCGGGAAATCGGCCTGCGAGGCCGTTTCCAGCCGGTCGTCCGCGGCTCCCGGCGTCCCGGCGCCGGCAGTAGCAGACGGCTCCTGCGGCTTGCCAGATTCGTCGTGAGGCGGCTTTTGCTGTTCTGTCATGCAGTTGGCTCTTTGGCTCTTGATTAGGAATGAAGTATTGCCCAGCATCCGGCCCTGCGGGCTGCCCCGCTAGCCAGCGGGTGCTTCGTAGGGGCTTTCCGGCAACCAGTACACATTACCGTCGCGCTCTTCGATGCGCAGCTTGGATAGCGAGGCGCCGCGGCAAGGGCCGCCGACGCACAGGCCGCTGTCCGGCGCATAAATCGCGCCATGTGTCGCGCACATCAAGTATAGGCCCGAGGACTCGAAAAACTGCCCCTCCTGCCAGTCGAGCTCCATCGGCACATGGGCGCACTGGTTCAGGTAGCCATGGGCAATGCCGTCGAAACGCACCACGAAGGCGCTCACCGGCCGGCCGCCCACCGCCACCACGAAGCGCACCCCGCCGCCGCCTTCGGCCAGCTCGTCGGCCGCGCACCGGCGGCGCGCGCCAGCCCCCCTTTCTCCGCGCATGTCAGGCATGGGTCAGCAGCCAGTCCTTCAGGTCGCCGATCGAAGTGGCGCAATGCAGCGGCGCCATCGCCAGCAGGGTGTCGGCCGGATGCGCGCCATAACCGACGCCGATCCCTGCCGCGCCGGCATTGACCGCCATCTGCAGGTCATGGGTGGTATCGCCGATCATGACGGTGCGCTCCATCTCCTGGCCAAGCTCGCGGGTCAGCTCCTGCAGCATGGCGGGATGGGGCTTGGAGAAGGTCTCATCGGCGCAGCGGGTGGCGTCGAACCAGCGCGCCAGGCCGGTCGCCTCCAGTGCTCGCTGCAGGCCGACGCGGGTCTTGCCGGTGGCCACGCCAAGGAAATAGTGCTCGGCATGCAGTGCCTCCAGCATCTCGCGCACGCCTTCGAACAGCACCAGTTCCGCGTCGCGGGTCAGGTAATGAAAGCGATAGCGTTCGGCCAGCTTGGGATAGTCGGCCGGATCGAGCGTGGGCACGGCGTACGACAGCGCATCCTTGAGCCCCAGCCCGATCACATGGCTGGCGGCGCTGTCGTCGGGCACCGGCAGGCCGAGGTCGCGGCTGGCGAGCTGGATGCACTTGGCGATGGTCGGGGTGGAATCCATCAGGGTTCCATCCCAGTCGAACACGATCAGGTCAAAGCGTTGCCTGGCCATTGGTATCCTTGTTGGCGCCTTAGTCGCGGGCGCGCTGGTTGCGGGCTTGCTGCAGGAAGGCTTCGCACTCCGGCGGCATGGGAGCAACGACAGTGATGATGTCACCACTGATCGGATGCGTGAAAGTCAGGCTGTGCGCGTGCAGGAACATGCGCTTGAGCCCGGGATTGGCGCCGCTGCGGGCCAGCGCCTTGTTGAGGGCGAAGTCGCCATATTTCTCGTCGCCGAGGATGGGGAAGCCGGAATGCGCCAGGTGGACCCGGATCTGGTGGGTCCTGCCCGTCTTCAGTTCCGCTTCCAGCAAGGTGAATCCCGGCATGACTTCCAGCCGGTTGAACACGGTATGCGAGGCAATGCCGTCGTCCTGCACGCGCACCCGGCGCTCGCCCTCGGCGGTGGTGTATTTGAATAGCGGCAGCTTCACGTGCTGCCGGGCGTTCTCGAAGTGACCGGCCACGCACGCGAAGTATCGTTTGTCCAGCGCACTGCCGCGCATCTGTTCGTGGAGGTTGACCAGCGCCGTGCGTTTCTTCGCCAGCACCAGCAGGCCCGAGGTTTCGCGGTCGAGCCGGTGCACGAGCTCAAGGAACTTGGCCTGCGGGCGCGCCCGCCGCAATTGCTCGATCACGCCGAACGCCACGCCGGAGCCACCATGCACGGCCACGCCGGCAGGCTTGTTGATCACCAGCAGGTACTCATCCTCGAAGACAACCGGGAAACTGGCCGGCGGCACGAATTTGCCGCCATCGGGTGCCGGCGCCGCCACTCGCATGGGCGGAATCCGCACGACATCGCCAAGCTGGAGGCGATAGGTGGCATCCACCCGGCCCTTGTTGACGCGCACTTCCCCCGACCTCAGGATGCGATAGACATGGCTCTTCGGCACCCCTTTCGAGAGCTTCAGGAGGAAGTTGTCGATACGCTGGCCATCGGCCTCGTCGCCAATTGTTACGTACGCCACCTGGGGCCCGGCCGCGGCGGCCCGCACCTCTTTTTCAATTTGATGGCGTAACTCATTCATTTTCAATATAATTTCCTCGCTGTCCCGGCCAAAGACCGGCAGCGCAAGTCAGGTGTAGGCGATTCGTCGTATTTTACACTTCGGGTTGCCGCCAGCCCTGCCAGCCTCCCGCTTCTTTGCGTACCACGCGAGCCCCGGGTTGGTGAATGGCAGCAAAAACGCAGCACGCACGGTACTGCCCCGCGCAGGAAGTCGCCCAAAGGCAACTTCGGCGCTGACGGCGGTCACGTGGGAATAGAGTGTTCAGGTAGAACAGAATTTGATAGCGGGTGCTCTCGCGGCATCCGCTCTGGTGAGAGAAGTCCCGCCCGCACCGGGAAACGGTGCCGCCGGCATGCTTCCGACGCCACCTGACTGGTTATACCGGCGCCCGGTCGCAGAACTCCAAGAAGTAGTAGGTGCGCCCGCCAGGAGATGTCAGGTAGCGAAGCAGCATTGCCGTGACGACAAACTTGCTCTTTGACGCGTCTTGGCCTTCCGCGGCCGGCCGCGATGCGATGGCGCCCTTTGCGCCCGCGTTGCCGCCATGCCAGCCGGAAACCCGCCGGGTCGCTGCGCAGAGCAGCACACCGGCGTTCTCTCCGACCATGCGGACGGCGCATCGACGTCGTTACCTCTCTTTCACCCGCGCCCAGCCGGCCGCGCTCATTTGCGCACCGGCGCCTTCGGCAATTCTCGCGCCACCACTCGCTCCCTCGCGTGCTCCACGGAACGCCGAGGGCACCGCTTTGCCGGTGCAATCCTCGGCATTGAGTGAGGTAATGCGATGAAACGCATGCTTTTTAACGCGACGCAACAGGAAGAATTGCGCGTCGCCATCGTCGACGGTCAGAAACTGATCGATATCGACATCGAGGCTGCCGGGCGCGAACAGCGCAAGGGCAACATCTACAAGGGTGTCATCACCCGTATCGAACCGTCGCTGGAAGCCTGCTTCGTCAACTACGGCGAAGAGCGCCACGGCTTCCTGCCCTTCAAGGAAGTGGCGCGCGCCTTCTTCAAGGAAGGCGTGGACGTGCGCAACGCGCGCATCCAGGACGCGCTGCACGAAGGCCAGGAACTGATCGTCCAGGTCGAGAAGGAAGAGCGCGGCAACAAGGGCGCGGCGCTGACCACCTTTATCTCGCTGGCCGGCCGCTACCTTGTGCTGATGCCCAACAATCCCCGCGGCGGTGGCGTTTCGCGCCGCATCGAGGGGGAGGACCGCCAGGAACTGCGCGAGACCATGGCGCAGCTGACGGTGCCCGAAGGCATGAGCACCATCGCCCGCACCGCCGGCATCGGCCGCTCGGCCGAAGAGCTCCAGTGGGACCTGAACTACCTGCTCCAACTGTGGAAGGCCATCGACGGCGCCGCCGGCGACAACAAGGCCCCGCTGCTGATCTATCTCGAATCCAGCCTGGTGATTCGCGCCATTCGCGACTATTTCCAGCCGGATATCGGCGAGATCCTGATCGATACCGACGAGATCTACGAACAGGCCCGCGCCTTCATGAGCGTGGTCATGCCCGACAACATGAACCGCGTGAAGAAGTACCGGGACGATGTTCCCCTCTTCTCGCGTTTCCAGATCGAGCACCAGATCGAATCGGCGTATTCGCGCATGGTCATGCTGCCCTCGGGCGGCGCCATCGTGATCGACCATACCGAAGCCCTGGTGTCGGTGGACGTGAACTCGGCACGCGCCACCAAGGGCGCCGACATCGAGGAAACCGCGCTACGCACCAACCTCGAAGCCGCCGATGAAATCGCCCGCCAGCTGCGCCTGCGCGACCTGGGCGGCCTGATCGTGATCGATTTTATCGACATGGAGGCCAGCAAGGCTCAGAAGGACGTGGAAACGCGCCTGAAGGACGCCCTGCGCCATGACCGCGCCCGCGTGCAGATGGGCAAAATCAGCCGCTTTGGCCTGATGGAGCTGTCGCGCCAGCGTCTGCGCCCGTCGCTGTCGGAAGGCTCGCACATCACTTGCCCGCGCTGCAATGGCACCGGTCATATCCGCGATACCGAATCCTCCGCCCTGCAGGTGCTGCGCATCATCCAGGAAGAAGGGATGAAGGAGAACACCGCCGCCATCCACTGCCAGGTGCCGGTGGAAGTGGCTGCGTTCCTGCTCAACGAGAAGCGCCAGGACATCAACCTGATCGAAATGCGCTTCAAGGTGAATGTGCTGCTGATTCCCAACAAGCACCTCGAAACCCCGCATTACAAGCTGGAGCGCCTGCGCCACGACGACCCGCGCCTGGAAGAAGGCACCGCCAGCTACAAGATGGCCGAGGCCGCCGCCAAGGAACTGGAAGCCGATACCAGCTACAGCAGCCGCAAGAAGGAAGATGCCAAGCCGCGCCAGGAAGCCGCGGTCAAGGGCATTACGCCGGAACAGCCGGCACCGGTCTCGGTACCGCGCGCCGAGCGCGCCCCCCGCCCGGAGGCCCCCGTGGCACGTCCCGCCGTACCGGCCACCCAGCCGGTGGCCAGCGGCGGCTTCATCGGCTGGCTCAAGAACCTGTTCGGCGCCAAGCCGGCCGCCCCGGCCGTCGAGCCGGCCAAGCCGGTTGACGCGGAGCCGCGTAGCGCGGAAAACCGCGCCCAGCGCGGCCCACGTGGCGAAGGCCGCGGCGAGCGTGGCCAGCGCGGCGAACGCGGTGGCGAGCGTGGAGAACGCCAGGGCCGTGGCCAGCGCGGCGAGCGCCAGGAACGTGGCGAGCGTGGCGAACCGCGCGTTGAGCGCGGCGAACGCGCCGAGGCCCGTGGCGAGCGAGGAGAACGCAGCGAACGTGGCGAGCGCAACGGGCGCGCCCCGCGCCAGGCAGCACTGGAAGTCCAGCCGGCCCGCCAGCCCGAAGTGGCAGGTGCCGAGCGCAGCGACGGCCGTGGCGAAGGCCGCCGCGACCGCAACCAGGAACGCCGCGAGCGCCAGCGCGATCGCCAGCGTGAACGCGGCGAAGCACCGCGCGAAGGCGAAGCCGGCGAAGGCCTTGCCGCGGAAGCCGTGGGTACCGCCGCCGTCGCAGCCGCCGCGAGCGCTGCCGTGGCCGCCCCGGCCGTAGCCGCACCGGCCGCGCCGCGCGACGATGCCGAAAACGCACGCACGGAGTTCCCGGAAGCGCCGGAAGGCGCCGAGAACGGTGAAGGCGAAGAGCGCCGCCGCCGCAATCGCCGTGGCCGCAATCGCTATCGCCGCGAACGCGACGACGGCGTCCAGGCCAGCGAAGGCGGTGAAGGCGGTGAAGGCGAAAATGCCGAAGAAGGCCGCGAAAGTGCCGCACCGGCTGTTGCCGCCGTCGCCACCGAAGCCGTGACCGAAGCCGCCGCCGTGGTTGCCGAAACGGCGCCCAGCGCACCGGCTTCCCGGCCCGTCGAGGCCGCGGTAGCGCCCGAGCCGACCATGCAGCCGGTGGAAACCGTGCACGTGCCGGCAACGCCTGTCGCCGCGACCGCCGCCGAACCGGTGGCTGAACCGGTGATCGAAACCGTGGTTGCGGCCAGCCCGGCGGCTTACCAGCCGGCCCCGGCGGTGGCGGAAACCGCCGCCCAGGCACCGGCTGCGCAAGCCCCCGCCGTCGAGGCGCCGGTGGCCGCACCCGCAGCCATCCCGGCCGCCGTGCCAGCCCCGGTGGCTGCCGCTCCGGTGGCGATCGAAACCCTGCAACCGATGCTGGCTTCGGCCGGCCTCGAGTGGATCAACACCGACAGCAGCAAGCTGCGCGCCGCCCAGGAGGCTGCCGCCAGCATCCCGCCGGCACCGCGCGTCGTGCGTGAGCGCAAACCCCTGCCGCCGCTGCCCGAAGGTCCGATGATTCTGGTCGAGACCGCCGGCAACAGCGCGGAAACGGCGCCGCAGAAGTAAGCGGTACCCCGCGTGCAGCAGGAAAGGGACGGCGATGCCGTCCCTTTTTTCATGCCTGCGCCACGTCCGCGGAGGCTCGCCGGCTCAACGCCCCTGCCCCGCGTCAGGTGATTGCCGCGTTACCACTGCTGGCTCGGCTAGAATGACAATTAGATGGCACCAGAACAGAGGTGCCCGGAACGGGTGTCGCGCGCACGCCTGCGTTTGCGCCAGAACCACCCGTCACATGCATTGCCAAGCCCCAG
>NZ_JARJLM010000348.1 GCF_029335485.1 Cupriavidus basilensis | reverse complement strand
CCGGCCGCCACGCCATCGTGGTGATCCTGCACGACCTCAATCTCGCGCGGCGCTACGCCAGCCATGCCCTGCTGCTGGCCGAGGACGGGCTTTGCCTGCACGGGCCGGCAGCGCAGGTGCTGACCCCCGCGCATTGTTCGCACGCGCTGCGCACGCCGATTGTCAGCGTCAGCGACGGCCTCCATACCGCGCTGATTGCCGACGGCTATCCGAATACCCGACCGGAACCGGACCGGACCTAGACCAGAATCGAACCGAGCAAGATCATGACCGAACCCCAAGCCAATCCCTCCCCCTCATCCGAAGACGCCGCCCGCGACGAGCGCCACAAGGCGCGCATGGTGCGCAAGAAGGACGTGGTGGATGCCAAGATCGCAGCGGCCCAGGACGAGCGCGGCGTGATCGTGATCACCACCGGCAACGGCAAGGGCAAGTCCAGTTCCGGCTTTGGCATGGTGGTGCGCGCGCTGGGCCACGGCATGCAGGCCGGCGTGGTGCAGTTCATCAAGGGTGCCTTTCCCAGCGGCGAGGAAATGTTCCTGCGCCGCTTTCCCGAGCAGTGCGCCTTCCACGTGATGGGCGAGGGCTACACCTGGGAAACCCAGGACCGTGCGCGCGACGTGGCCAAGGCGCAGGCCGCCTGGGAAGTGGCGCGCGGGCTGCTGCGCGATCCCGCCATCGGCCTGGTGCTGCTCGACGAACTCAATATCGCGCTCAAGCTGCATTACCTCGATGTCGACACCGTCATCGAAGACCTGCGCGCCCGTCCGCCGATGCAACACGTGGTGATCACCGGCCGCGGCGCGCCGCCGGCGCTGATCGAGGCGGCCGACACGGTGACCGACATGACGCCGGTCAAGCACGCCTTCCAGCAGGGCATCAAGGCCCAGCGCGGCGTGGAAATGTAAGATCACGGCTATTCATTCCTCTTCTAGCTTCAGCGATTCGTCGCTGCGAACACCATGCTGTTACCCACCATCGCCCCGCTCGACGCCACCCTGCGCCCCACGCTGCAAGCCGCCATCGACGCCAAGACCAAGCCGCTCGGCGCGCTCGGCCGCCTCGAGGACCTGGCCCTGCAGATCGGCCTGATCACCGGCAGCGCCGCGCCTGAGCTCAAGCGGCCGGCCGTGATCGTCTTTGCCGGCGACCACGGCGTGGCCGATGCCGGCGTGAGTGCCTATCCGGCCGAGGTGACGGCGCAGATGGTGCTCAATTTCCTGGCTGGCGGCGCCGCCATCAATGTGTTCTCGCGCCTGCACGGGCTGGCGCTCGAAGTGGTGGACGCGGGCGTGCGCGCGCCGCTGCCGTCCGCGCCGGGCCTGGTCAACTGCCGTATCGCGGCGGGCACGCGCAACTTCGCGCAGGAGCGCGCGATGAGCGCGGAGCAGGTGCAGGCGGCCCTCACCGCAGGTATGGCGCGCGTGTTGCGCCATGCCCAGCAGGGCAGCAATGTGATCGGCTTCGGCGAGATGGGCATCGCCAATACGTCGTCGGCGGCCTGCCTGGTGAGCCGTCTCACCGATACGCCGATCGACGAGTGCATCGGCCGCGGCACCGGCCTGGACGATGCCGGCCTGGCGCGCAAGCGCGCGGTGCTGGCGCAGGCGCTGGCGCTGCACGCCGACGCGGTGGCACCGCTCGACGTGCTGGCTGCCTTCGGCGGCTTCGAGATCGCCATGATGACCGGCGCCTTCCTGGCCGCCGCCGCCAGCCGCATGGTGATCCTGGTCGATGGCTTCATTGCCTCGGCCGCGCTGCTGGTGGCGCAGCGCCTCGCGCCCGAGGTGCTGCAGTACTGCGTGTTCTCGCATTGCTCGCACGAGCACGGCCACCGCCGCTTGCTCGACCACTTCGGTGCGCAACCGCTGCTGGCGCTGGACCTGCGCCTGGGCGAGGGCACCGGCGCCGCGCTGGCCTATCCGCTGGTGGCCTCGGCCGCGGCCTTCCTGCGCGAGATGGCCACCTTCGACGCCGCCGGCGTCAGCACGGCTGCGGCCTAGACAGTGTCCTGAATCACTAGCGCGCGGCGGCAATCCTGCCACAATGGACCATGCTCGATGAACTTCGCTATTTCCTGACCGCGGTCGGCTACTTCACGCGGGTGCCGGTGCCGCGCTGGGTCGGCTTCGCGCCGCACTACCTGAACGCGGCGGCGCGCTATTTCCCGCTGGTGGGTTTGCTGGTGGGCGTGCTTGGCGCGTTGGCGAGCTGGGGGGCGATGCAATGGTGGCCGCCTGGCGTGGCCTTGCTGCTGGGCATGGCCGTGACCTTGCTGGTGACCGGCGCTTTCCACGAGGACGGCCTGGCCGATTGCGTCGATGCCTTCGGCGGCGGCTATCGCCCCGAGGACGTGCTGCGCATCATGCACGACTCGCGCATCGGCGCGTTCGGCGCGATCGCTCTGGTGGTGGCGCTGCTGCTCAAGTGGCAGCTGCTGGTGGCGATCGCCGCGCGCAGCGGCATAGGCGAGCTGTTGCTGGTGCTGGTGGCCGCGCATGCGGCAAGCCGCGCCATGGCGGTGAGCTACCTCGCCACGCTCGACTATGTGCGCGCCGAGGGCAAGGCCAAGCCGGTGGCGCAGCGCCTGTCCGGCATCGGGCTGTTGTTTGCGCTGCTGTGCGGCGCGTTGCCGCTATTGCTGGTTTCGCCCTGGTTCGCGGCCGTGGTGCTGGCCGTGCTGCTGGTACTGCGCCTGCTGCTTGGCCGCTATTTCGTGCGCCGCATCGGCGGTTATACCGGCGACTGTCTCGGCATGGCGCAGCAACTGGCCGAACTGGCGGTCTATCTGGCGGCGGCGGCATGGACCTGGTCCTGATCCGCCACGCGCGGCCGCTGGTGGCCGAGGGCATCTGCTACGGCGCGCTCGACCTGCCGCTGGCCCAGCCCGTCTCGCCGGCGCCGGCGCAGATGCGCTCGGCGCTGCAGGGCCTGGCGCCCGGCCGCATCGTCAGCAGCACGATGGCCCGCGCCCGCGCCACCGCCGCGCTGCTGGCGGACGGTCTGCCTGGCCTGGAACCCGAAGCCGACGCGCGGCTGCGCGAACTCGATTTCGGCAACTGGGAGGGGCGCGCCTGGGATGCGGTGCCGCGTGCCGAGCTGGATGCGTGGGCGGCGGACTTGCTGCATGCGCGCCCGCACGGCGGCGAGAGCGCGGCCGAGGCGATGGCGCGCGTGGCGCAATGGGCAGATGCCTTGCCGGCGGCAGCGCCCGATTGCCTGTGGGTGGTCACCCATGCCGGGCCGATACGCATGCTGGCTGCCCACTGGCTCGGTGTGCCGCTGGCGACCACGCTCGGCTGGGACATCGCCTGGGGCGCGAGCTGCCGCTTCACGCTCGGCGGCGCCACGGCGCGCCTGCGCTGGTGGAACCGGCTTTGACGCGCTGAACCGGGGCCAGCCAGGCGCTACTGCGCCGGCCGCTTGCTGCGCGCGTTTTCCAGATCCTTGCACACGATCTCCGCGCCACGGACGATGCGCGGCCCGGCCCGGTTGACGAGGTCGCCGTCGATCGCGTACAGGTTGCCGCGCGCCACGGCCGTGACCTGCTTCCAGCGCTCCCACATATTGAAGTCGGGCAGCGGCCGGTCGGAACGGGTCGCACCCATGCTCGCCGTCATCATCGCTTCCGGATTGCCGGCCACAACAGACTCCACCGATACCGTGGGCACCAGCAGCGCCTCGTTGGCGAACAGGTTGCGTCCGCCGCAAAGCGCCAGCACGTCGCTGATCAGGTGCTGGCCGCTGAGCGTCATCAGCGGTTGCTGCCACACCTGGTAGAACACCGTGACCGGCGGGCGCCCGGCGTAGGCCTGGCGCAGCTTGTCGACCTGCTGGCGGAAGCTGGCGGCGGCACTGTTGGCGGTAGCCTCGGTGCCGAGCAGCACGCCCAGCCGCTCGATATTGCTGGGAATGCCTTCCAGCTTGCGCGGCTCGCTGTAGAACAGCGGCAGGCCGAGCGCGCGCAGGCGATCGGTCTGCTTCTGCGCATTGCCATGGCGCCACACCACGATCAGGTCCGGCTTGAGCGCGGCGATGCGCTCCAGGTCCAGCGCCTTGTTGTCGCCCACGCGCGGAATGTCGCGCGCCTGCGGCGGGTAGTCGCTGTAACTCACCGTGCCGACGATGCGCGAGCCGCCGCCGGCGGCGTAAAGGATCTCGGTGACGTGCGGCGCCAGCGAGATCACGCGGCGCGCGGGCTGCTCCAGCGTGACGGTCTGCCCGGCGTCATCAATCACCGATACGGCAGCGCCGGCGTTGCCGCAAACGGCGCCGCCCGCCAGCGTGGCGAGGACCAGCAGGGTGTGGGCAGTCATCGGGGTGTGCGTTGTCATCGGTTCAGTCGGGAAGGTTGCCTGCCGGCAGGGTTGCGGGGCGGCGATCGCCCGTGGAAATCGCGGCACAGGCATGGGCCAGCGCCTCGTCAAGCCGTTGCCATGCCGCTTCCCGCGCCGGTGGCAAACCCAGCCTCAGGCTCGGCAGGCCACCAGCCGGCGCGTCGAACAGCCGTGTCCATACACCCTGCCGCGCGAGCGCATCGTGCAGCAGGACGGCATCGGCATGCGGCACCCAGCTGAACAGGGGGCGGCCCACCGGCGCCAGGCCATGTTGCCGCAGCATCGCCTCGAGCCGCGTGCCGGCCTGCGCCAGGTGTTCGCGCGTGGCGGCCTGCCAGGCGTGATCGGCCAGGGCCAGGCGCGCCACCGCGCGTGCCGGGCCGGCCACGGTCCAGTGTCCCAGTTGCCCGGCCAGCGCCGCCAGCAAAGCGGGTTCGGCCAGCACGAAGCCGCAGCGCACGCCGGCCAGGCCGTAGAACTTGCCCAGCGAGCGCAATACCACCAGGCCGGGGCGCTCCGCCAGGGCCGCCAGCGAGAGCGCCGGCGTGCAGTCCATGAAGGCTTCGTCGAGCACCAGCGTACCGCCGCGCGCGGCCAGTTCTGCGTGCCAGGCCAGCAGCGTGCCTGGCGGCAGCGTGCGGCCGGTCGGGTTGTTGGGGTTGACCACCACCAGATGGTCCAGCCGCGCGGCAAGATCGGCGCGGGCGAAATCCGGTTCGGCCAGCGGCACGATCTCATGCCCGGCGCGGGCGAAGGCCGGCGCGTATTCGCTATAGCCCTGCGTGGCCACGCCGACGCGGCCCGGCTTCAGCAATGGCGGCAGGTTGCGGATGGCGGCCTGCGAGCCGGCCACCGGCAATGCGGATGGCGCGCCATAGGCTTGCGCCGCCAGCCCGGCCAGACCGTCGTCGTCCTGCGGCAGCCGTTGCCAGGCGTCGGCGGGCAGCGCGGGTACCGGATAGCCGTCGGGATTGATGCCGGTGGACAGGTCGAGCCAGTCTTCGGCGGGCCGTTCAAAGCGGCGCACGGCGGCGAGCAGGTCGCCGCCGTGGCGGATCGTTGTACTCATGCGATGCCGTAGTGAAGGAGGGGGGCGCTGGCGGCGGCGATGGCCAGCCAGAGCCAGAGCGTGCGCTGCACCAGCCGCAGGCAGGCCTGCACGTCGGCGGCGCCGGGGGCGCGGCCCGCGCCCAGCGGCGGACGGTCTTCCCATTCGCCGTGGTAGCGCGCGGGGCCGCCCAG
>NZ_JARJLM010000347.1 GCF_029335485.1 Cupriavidus basilensis | reverse complement strand
ATTGCGCTGTTCCTCACCCGCCTTATCGGCGCCCATCCCGCCCGGTGCAGTAAAATGGCCGGTCCGCCGGCATCTCGCCGGCCCATGCACCTCCCCCTCACACGCAACATGCTAGACATCCAGCTGTTCCGCAAAGACATCGACGCCGTGGCGCAACGCCTTGCCACGCGCGGATTCCAACTCGACGTAGCGGCCTTCCAGGCACTCGAAGCCGAGCGCAAGCAACTGCAGACCCAGACCGAGGAACTGCAGGCGCGCCGCAACAGCCTCTCGAAGCAGATCGGCATGCTCAAGGGCAAGGGCGAGGACGCCTCGGCGGTGATGGCCGAAGTCGGCGGCATCGGCGATGCGCTCAAGGCCTCGGCCGTTCGCCTGGACGAGATCCAGGCCCAGCTCTCCGAGACCATGCTGGCCATTCCCAACCTGCCGCATGAAAGCGTGCCGGTGGGCCGCGACGAAAACGAGAACGTGGAAGTGCGCCGCGTCGGCACGCCGCGCAGCTTCGACTTCGAGGTCAAGGATCACGTCGACGTGGGCGAACGCCTCGGGCTGGATTTCGACACCGCGAGCAAGGTCACGGGTTCGCGCTTCGCCATGCTGCGCGGCGGCATTGCGCGCATGCACCGGGCGCTGGTGCAGCTGATGCTCGACACCCACACGCTCGAGCACGGCTACACCGAGATGTACGTGCCCTATATCGTCAATGCCGCGTCGATGCGCGGCACCGGCCAGTTGCCCAAGTTCGAGGAAGACCTGTTCAAGGTGCCGCGCAAGGTCGGCAGCGAAGAGGGCGAGCGCACCGAGAATTTCTACCTGATCCCCACCGCCGAGGTGCCGCTGACCAATATCGTGCGCGACGCCATCGTGGCCGGCGACGAGCTGCCGCTGCGTTTCGTCGCCCATACGCCTTGCTTCCGTTCCGAAGCCGGCTCCTATGGCCGCGACACGCGCGGCATGATCCGCCAGCATCAGTTCGACAAGGTCGAGCTCGTGCAGGTGGTGCCGCCCGAGCAATCGTTCGACGCGCTGGAGCAGCTTACCGGCCACGCCGAAGCCATCCTGAAGAAGCTGGACCTGCCGTTCCGCACCATCGTGCTGTGCACCGGCGACATGGGCTTCGGCAGCACCAAGACCTATGACCTGGAGGTGTGGATTCCCGCGCAGAACACCTACCGCGAGATCAGTTCCTGCTCCAACATGGGCGACTTCCAGGCGCGCCGCATGCAGGCCCGCTTCCGCACGGGACAGGGCAAGCCCGAGCTGCTGCACACGCTCAACGGCTCCGGCCTGGCCGTGGGCCGCACCCTGGTGGCGATTCTCGAGAACTACCAGAACGCAGACGGTTCGCTGACGGTGCCGGCCGCGCTGCAGCCTTATCTGGGCGGCCTGACGCGGCTCGAGCCCGAGGCGTAAATTTTCGATCAAGGGGCTTGCGGTCGCATCAAGGTTTCCTCTATAATCTTGTTCTTCGCGACAAGCGACCCAGTTACCGGAGAGGTGGCAGAGTGGTCGAATGTACCTGACTCGAAATCAGGCGTACCGGCGACGGTACCGTGGGTTCGAATCCCACCCTCTCCGCCAGCAGTACGCAAAACCCCACGATTCCCACGGAGTCGTGGGGTTTTTGCTTTGGGGCAATCCAATGCAATGGCTTGTCGAACGGCTTCTCGGGGACGTAACTCGGGGGCATCGTTCAGCGCCGGCCCCGGATGACGCTCGCCTCCTCATTCTGGTTGCGCCTTCATCGGGCGGGCCTGGGCAGGGGAGGCTTCAGGCTCGCCGGATCCTTTTCGCCGGTACGCCAACCTTGCCTTGCGCCCGCCCACTCCGATTGGCGTCGGAGTGCGGATCGATACCGCACGGGCGCGCACAGCGAAGGTGGCAAGGGTGCGATGACGCCACGGCCGCAAGCCACCGAAAATAGTCGGGGCCTAGGCCATGTGGAAAGACAAGCTTCCCAGTCTGCCGAAATCGGCATGCACGACGTCACCTGCGGCGAGCAGCAAGGGGCGCGTAAATGATCCCGACAGGACGATGTCCCCCGCGGACAGTTTGTGCCCTTCCCTGGCCAGACGGTTTGCCAGCCACGCCACCCCGTTGGCAGGGTGGTTCAGCACGCCCGCCGCAATTCCCGTCTCCTCCATAAGCCCGTTGCGGCTAAGCAAGGCCCCGCACCAGCGGAGATCCAGGGAGCCTGGTCGGATCGGATTGCCACCGAGCATCAGGGCGGCATTGGCGGCGTTGTCGGCGATGGTATCCCGGACCCGGCGTGTTCTGCCGGTGACAGGGTCGACGCGCTGGATACGCGCATCGATGAATTCGAGCGCCGGGATGACATAGGCGGTGGCGTCCAGCACCTGGCAGGCACCGATGCCGGGGCCGCAAAGGTCGCGCTCGAGCACGAACGCCAGTTCGACCTCCACGCGCGGCTCGATGAAGCGGCTGGCAAGGACCGCGGCGTTTTCAGGCAGCAGCATGTCATCCAATAACACGCCGAAATCCGGTTCGTCGATTCCAACTGCCGCCTGCATCGCACGAGAGGTCAGGCCGACCTTGGCGCCAATTGGCCGGCGGCCCGAGGCGCGCTTGAGCGCGATCCAGGCACTCTGTATCGCATAGCTGTCATCAACAGTCATCCCTGGATAGCTCGCTGAGAGCTGCGGAATCTGCTGGTGGCTCGCCTCGGCCATCTCGAGTTGTTCGGCGATATGTTGGATGGTGCTTGGATCAAAGGTGCGCATGAAATCTCCTTGAGCTGCGTCAACGCCAGTGGACATCGACAACTGGAATATACTTCGCTTGACAGATAGTACGTGTGCCGTATCATATATCGAAGGCGGCGCTGAATGCAAAGTCAGGTGGCGCCGATTCCTGCCAGTTCACTTTCGACAGAGGAGCCAAACATGGCTATTGAGATTCTCGAGCTTCATCATCACGCGGTACGTATGCCCATCGACAAGGTCGAAGCCATGGGCACTTTCTATGGTGGCGTACTCGGTCTGGACACGGATGCCGGGCGCTGGAGCATTCCCGGCATTCCCGGCTACTTTCTTGACATGGGTAATGACTGCCAGATCCACCTGCTCGGCAGCGACGGTCCTTCGCCCTATGCACAGGGACCTGGCAAGGATCCGGTCGAAAACCACGTTGCGCTGGCGGTGCGCGATATCCTCGCGACGGAGGCGGAGTTGCTGCGCATGAATGTGGACTTCTGGAAACTCGACAACGTGGCGGCCCCAGAGTTGAAACAGCTGTTCCTGCGGGATCCGGTGGGCAATCTGATCGAGCTGCATCAGATTGGCCGCTGCCGCTGCAAGCGCAGCGACCGTGCATTCGCCGACGCGCGTGCCGCTGCCGGGGCTACCCCAACGACGAAATCCTGAGTTTTCCCCGGCACCCCACTCTTTAGGGTTGAGTCCCAATGTACATAGACATGCAAGCACTCGACGGCGCTACGCGGCAGAAGTTGCTGTCCACTGTCATCGTGCCCAGGCCGATCGCCTGGATCTCCTCCATGGATGAGGCTGGGGCGATCAATGTCGCGCCGTTCTCATTCTTCAATCTGTTGTCGGGCGACCCGCCCATCTTCTGTGTCGGCATCGGAATCCGCGATGGCATGCCGAAAGACACTGCCAGGAACATTCGCGCGCGCGGTGAGTTCACCGTGAATCTGGTGTCGACGGCGCTTGCCCGTCGCATGAACGTCACGGCGGTCGATTTTCCGGCGCATGTGAATGAAGCTGTGGAGGCTGACCTGGCTCTCGTTCCCGGGACCAGGATTTCAACACCGCGGGTCACCATGAGCCCGGCTTCATTTGAATGCAGCGTGCGCAACCTGCTCGACATCGACGGCGGGCGCACCGTAGTGGTCGCCGACATCGTGGCGATGCACGTGGTTGACGAGGCCGTCCTGGACGCCGAGCGGCTCTATCTCGATACGCCTCGTATGGACTTGCTGAGTCGGCTCCACAACCCCGGCTGGTATTGCCGTCCTGGCCCGGCTTTTCAGATGCCCCAGTTGAGCTCGCAGCAGTGGGACGACATCAAACGTAGCGGAAAAGCCGAGGAATATCTCCGCGGTGAACCGGCAACGGCGTCATGCACGGGATGAACTCGGAAGCAAGCCGCCTTTGCACGGGCAGCCGCCGCTACCCGCGACCTGGGACGGGTGCGGCGGGTCGCAGGCGCCATCGAAGCGGGAATGATCGGCATCAACGAGACCGCGATCTCGACGGAAGTTGCGCCATTTGGTGGCATCAAGGAGTCGGGACAGGGAAGGGAAGGCTCCCGTCACGGCTTGGATGATTACCTGGAGATCAAATACCTCTGCATGGGGGGCTTGGCCAGCCGCCCCGAATCCAGCGCTGGCGGGCACGCATAGCAGTTCCGCGCCGGCAGCGCATTCCGTTGCACCCTGTTTTCAAGACTTGGAGAAAGAAGTGAAATCTTATGTCAATCGATACCTTTGCGCTTGCGCGACACTCTGCATATCCGGCATGTTCGTGAATGCCATGACGCCGGCGTACGCAGCTGAGCTGCCCGGCAACGCCGCTTGCGTTGCAAAGGCCTACGCGAGCAACTCGGCCGAAGCGCGCCCACGCGACCCATTTTCGGATGGCGCCAGGGGCATCGACAGAGTCGGTAGCGCCTGCGCGTATGGGCATATTGCCGATAGGCGAGACGCCTTCGCGGACGGAGCATAGGCCCGGCGGCCCGATATGGGAGTTTCCATGCGGAGTCTGATACGATTAACACACAATATGCCACCCGTACCAGATTCCTCAGCACGCGGCCGCCCGCCCAACCCTATGACGAACGAGATCGACACCACCCATCGCGTCGAAGCCAAACAAGCCATCGCACCCCATTTGAAACTGCTTGCTGCCACCGCGGAGCGGGGCACCAGCCGAAAGAAGGCTGCGGCTGGCCTGATGTTGCTTTGGCTGAGCGACGACGTGATGGGCGTGGCCAACGCAAAGTTGCGCGAACATGGCATCACCGAGAACAAGCTGGACGTGTTGATACTGTTTTCGCTGGCCGAGCGCGGGCTGCTGGATGTCGGGCCGCTCACGCCCTCGGTGATTGCGGACTATTTTGGCGTGACCCGTTCCTCGGCCACCGGTCTGCTGGACTGGCTGGAGGCGCGTGCCCTGCTTGCACGCGAACATCGCAAGGACGATAGACGCAGCCTTGAGTTGGCACTGACCGATGAAGGCAGGATGCTGCTGAATCAGGCCTTGCCGACCTTCTGGCGCGCTTGCGCTCATCTTACCCGCGAGCTGAGCGAAGAAGATTGCCAGGCGCTCGAGGCAATTCTGTCCAAAGTCTGGCATGGCATCAAATGATGATGGTTGGTCTCGTCGAGGCCTTCGAGCGCGGTGCTCACTCTGATGGCCTTCTGCACCAAGGGCATCATACCCGACGTCATGCTTGATGCGCTGGGGCTGCACATGCCGCTCTATGTGGCGACCGCCTATCTCTTCCTGGCGGTGGTGGGCGGGATGTCCGGTTATTTCGTGGTGCCGATGAACGCCCTGCTGCAGCACCGCGGCCACGTGCCGCTCTCCGCAGGCCACTCGATCGCCGTGCAGAACTTCAATGGGAATGTCTCAGTCCTGCTGACGTTAACCCTGTACGCGCTGCTGACTAAGCTCAATGCACCAATCGGCATAGTGATCGTCGGCCTCGGTCTGTTCGTCTGCACCGGCATGCTACTGGTGATGCGCCAGCATCGCTACAACGTACGGACGTTCAATTCGCTGGCGATGCTTAGCGAAGACAACCACCACGCATCCATCCATGGGGTACCCGCGCAGGCGAGGAGCCCACTGATGAACAAAGCTGCTACGGCGTCACCGCGCCGAGCATCCATCCGCAACGGGTGAGTTCGCCGTCGCAAGCCATCAAGGCGTGGCGGGCCTATTTTTGGCCTGCCGTGCAATCGCGCGCGCTGGCCGCACTATATTGAGTAAGTGGCAACCGCCACGTCGACCAGAATGGAGGCCCCAGATGAGTCGGAACGCTCACTCCAATTCGAAGCGCCCATCGCCGAATATCCGGATCGAGAAACGGCACAGCAAGGAGAGCGAGGTGCAGGAGGTTTCTCACAAGGACCCGAAGATGGCTGAGCCCGGCGCGATGCGCCAGCGCACGCACCGCAAGTAATCCAGCCAG
>NZ_JARJLM010000346.1 GCF_029335485.1 Cupriavidus basilensis | reverse complement strand
ATAGCCCGTGCCAGCGGCTTCGGCGATAATGCCCGGGTTCCGGACGCCCGTCGCCAGCCACAGCCGTGCGGCGAACCCGCGGGCGCGGGACGCGACGCAAGAGACACGGGACAAAGCTATAAACAAACACGCGGGCGCGCCATGTCGCCACGCGGGGAGAGGGATCGATGCGCTGGTTCAAACGGCTGGCCTGGCTGGTATTGATGTTGACCGTACTGGCGGCGGCGGGCGCGCTTGGCGCCTACGTCTGGTATCGGCAGGCATCGCAGCCCCAGACTGCGGGCACGCTCAACCTGCCCGGGCTGCGCGAGAGCGTATCGATCGTCCGCGACCGGCATGCCGTACCGCATATCAAGGCGGCCAGTGCGCAGGATGCTTATTTCGCGCTCGGTTTCGTCCATGCGCAGGACCGCTTGTGGCAGTTGCAGATGAACAAGCGCATCGTGGCCGGCCGCCTGGCCGAAATCCTGGGCCCGGCCGCGCTCGATTCCGACCGCTTCCTGCGCACCCTGGGCGTGCGGCGCAATGCCGAAGCCATCCTTGCCCGGTCCTCACCCGAAACGCGCGCCGCGCTGCAGGCCTACGCCGACGGCGTGAACGCCTATATCGACAGCCGCAAGGGGCCCTTGCCGCCGGAATTCCTGATCCTGCGCACGGAGCCCGAGCACTGGGAGCCGGCCGACACGCTAGGCTGGCAGACGATGATGGCCTGGGACCTGGGCGGCAACTGGACGCAGGAGACGCTGCGCATGCGCCTGGCGCAGGTATTGCCGGTGTCGCGCATCAACGAGTTGCTGGCGCCGTATCCCGGCGACCGGCCGGTTCACACCATGGACTATGGCAGCCTGTACCGGCACCTGGCGCCGCTGGCCACCGCCATGGCCCGTGTCGAAGAACGGGCGCCGGCTGGCTATGTGGAGGGCATGGGCTCGAACAACTGGGTAGTGTCGGGCGCGCACACCCGCTCGGGCAAGCCGCTGCTGGCCAACGACCCGCACCTGGGGCTGCAGGCCCCTGCGCTATGGTATTTCGCTCAATTGCAGGCACCGGGACTGGACGTCAGCGGGGCGACGCTGCCCGGCACCCCGGTCGTCGTGCTGGGCCATAACCAGCGCATCGCCTGGGGCTTCACCAATACCGCGCCCGATGTGCAGGATCTCTTTATCGAACGCCTGCAACCGGGCAGCACACAGCGTTACCAGACCCCGGACGGCTGGGCCGATTTCACCACGCGCAGCGAGACCATCCATGTCAAGGGCGCACCCGACGTGGTCCTGAGCGTGCGCGAGTCACGCCACGGCCCGGTGATCTCCGACGCGGCGGAACCCGTGGCGACCGCGGCGGCGCCACTCGGGGCGCAATACGTCATCGCTTTCCAGTGGACCGCGTTGCGCGCGGATGACCATACCCTGCAAGCCGGGCTGGCGCTGAACCGCGCCACCGACTGGGCCAGTTTCCTGGCAGCCCTGCGCGATTTTCATTCGCCCCAGCAGAATATCGTCTACGCCGACGTGGATGGCAATATTGGCTTTATCGCGCCCGGCCGCGTTCCGCTGCGGCGCGCCGACAACGACCTGAAGGGGCTGGCGCCGGCGCCTGGCTGGGATGCGCGCTACGACTGGACCGGCTTTATCCCGTTCGACCAGCTTCCGCGCAGCTTCAATCCGCCCGAGGGCGTGATCGCCACCGCCAACCAGAAGATCGTCGAAGACGACTACCCTTACTTCCTCACCAGCGAATGGACCGTGCCGTATCGCTACCAGCGCATCCGCACACTGCTGGACGCCACCGCGCAGCACACCATGGACAGCTTCGGCGCGATCCAGAAAGACACGCTGTCGCTGGCCGTGCGAGACGCCTTGCCGTTGCTGCTGTCAGCGTCGTTTACCAGGGACCCGGCGCTGGCTCCGCGCGAGCGCGCGCTGATCGAGTCGCTGCGCAAATGGGACGGCAATATGCTGCCCGAGCGGGCCGAGCCGCTGGTCGCCACCGCATGGCTGCGCGAACTGTCGCGCGTGCTGTTCCAGGACAAGGTGGGCGATGCCCTGTTCAACAGCCTGTGGGAGCAGCGCAACGTGCAGCAGCCCATGCTGAATGTGCTGCGCAATCCCACCGGACTCGGCGCTTTCTGGTGCGACGACAGCACGACTCCCGCGCAGGAAGATTGCGACGATGCCATCGGCACCGCATGGCGCCACGCCATCGCCGGCCTGGACCGGCGTTACGGCGACAAGTCCGAGCGCTGGCGCTGGGGTACGGCCCACGCCGCGCGTTCGGAGCACAAGCCCTTTGGCAAGCAGCCTTATCTGGCAGGGCTGTTCAACGTCAAGGTGCCCAGCGGCGGCGACACCTACACGATCAACGCGGGGCGCCATAACCTGCGCGACGAGGCTGCCCCGTTCGAGAGCGTGCACGCGGCCAGCCTGCGTGCCATCTACGACCTGTCCGACCTGTCCGAGTCCCGCTTCATGGACTCGACTGGCCAGTCGGGCAACGTGATGTCCACGCATTACCGCGACTGGACCGACAAATGGGCCGCCGTGCAGTACATCACCATGGCGCCGGGCCGCCGCGCGCCAGGCAACGAGGTCTTCGATACCCTGGTGCTGAAGCCGGCCGCTGGCACGCGCCGATAGCGGCGGGCGCAGGGCAGGGAAGGGCATGCATCACGGCGTGATTCATTGCGCCGGCATGCCCGCTTTCCAGGTTCCGGGCCGGTCCTGGCGCGGACAAGGTGTACATGGCTGGCCGCTTGCCGTTAACATCGGCGCTTTGCATCGATCCACCAGGATGCGTGCCGCCATGCCGACTTCCATCTCGCGTTCCGTTTCCCCGCACCAACCACGCCCGCAGCCGAACGGCAGCGGCGAGCCAGCGGCTGCGATGCCGCCGCTTGCCACCCGTATCGAGAGCGTGCTGCTGGGCGAGGTGCGCCCCTTCGGCCCCAAGGGCGTACCCAGCGGCATCGACAAACAGGCTGTCGAATTCGCCGTGCGTGTCACTGCGCAGGGCCTGGCCGGTGACGGGCAGGGTGACCCGAGGCACCATGGCGGCCCGGAAAAGGCCATTCATCACTATGCCTTCGATCACTACCCGGCCTGGCGCCGGGAGCTGGGCACGCTCTCCGGCCAGGCTGCCGAAGTGCTCGCCCGGCCCGGTGCATTCGGCGAGAACGTGAGCAGCGGGGGACTGACCGAAGCCAACGTCTGCATTGGCGATCGTTTTCGCCTGGGACGGGCCCTGGTCGAAGTCTCGCAGGCACGCCAGCCCTGCTGGAAGCTGAACCATCGCTTTGGCTACGCCGGCATGGCGCGCGCGGTCCAGCAAAGCCTGCGCACCGGCTGGTATTACCGCGTGCTGGAAGAGGGCGAACTGAGCCGTGGCGATAGCCTGGTGCTGGTCGAGCGGCCTTGCCCGGGCTGGAGCCTGCAGCGGCTGCTGCACGTGCTGTATGTGGAGCGGCTGGATGCCGGCGCGCTGGCCGCAATGGCGGCGCTGCCGTCGCTGGCAGAGGGCTGGCGCAAGCTGGCGCGCCAGCGGCTGGAGCGGGGCGAGGTCGAAGATATGGAGCGGCGGCTGGCGGGAGGTTGAATCCCGCCTGCCGCGGTCAGCGGACCGGGCCCTGGCGCAGCGCGGCCAGCGCGCGCGCGCCAGGCCAGATCAGCAGCAAGCCGCTGGCGATGCCATACCCATGCGCGCTGGCCACTATCGGGCCGCCCAGCCAGGCGGCCGCCACGGTGGATGGCCCGGCCAGGATCTGCCAGCCGGCACGGCCGACGATCGCCAGCAGCAGGATCGCCGCGAGGCCGTCGCGGCGCCATGCCAGCGGCAGCAGCGCGATCACGGCAAGGCCATAGTTGATGCCGGAGAATCCCGCATAGCGCTGCAGGCCGGGCTCGCCGGCCAGCAGCAGGATGCCTGTCATCGCTGCCAGCGGCGGGACGACCTGCCAGGCGCGCAGGCGCGCCGGCAGGAATGCGGCCAGCATCAGGATGCCCGCCACGTTGAGCAGGCAATGCGCCCAGCCGAGATGCACGAAATGGCAGCTCAGCAGGCGCCATGCTTCACCCGCGAGGATGGCCTCGCGGTCGAAGCGCAGGACCTGCATGAGCGCAGGTCCCGCCGCCTGCAAGGCGAGCATGGCCAGCGCAAGCAGCAGCCAG
>NZ_JARJLM010000345.1 GCF_029335485.1 Cupriavidus basilensis | reverse complement strand
ATATCCGCGAGCAGGGCGGCCAGACGCACTGAGGCGCTCAAGCCTGCGGCGGCGGCGTGTCGTCGTTGGCGGCAGCCTGCGCCGCCGCCTGCCGTCGCGCCTTGCGCCGCGCGCGCCGCAGGCTGCGGCGGTCCAGCTGGAATTGCTCGAAGCGCCAGATCAGGTAGAACAGCGCGAGGAACGGCCACATCCATCCCAGCCATTGCGACAGGCTGTTGAAGTGGATGAAGCGGCCCAGCCGCCAGCCCTGTTCGGAGATCCACGAATACGGGTTGGCCGGCAGCAGGTTGGCCAGCACCAGCAGCAGCAGTAGCACGGCCAGCGCCATCGCGCCACGCAGCCAGCGTGGCAGCCGCAACAGCAATACCAGCGCCAGCGAGCCGGTCAGCAGGGCGAAGCGCCCGCCCTCGGACAGCCAGTTGAAGGCATTGTCGTCGGGAAACTGCAGTTCGGCCACGGTGGCCTTGAGCAGCAGCGTGCCGGCCAGCAGGGCGGCCAGGATGCGCAGCATCGGCGCATGGCGGCGCATGGCGATCGAGGCGAACAGCCCGGTGCCGACCCATCCGCAAGCGGTCACCAGCGATTCCAGCAACTGCTGTCCCTGCACGTCGTCGGGCCGCAGCAGGCCAATGCCCTCGATCACGTCGGGCAGCGTCGGAAACACATTCTGCAGCCACTGCACGGGCCAGGAGTCCGGGTCGGTCAGCCACTCGCGCACGATGGCGCCCATGCCGAACAGGTGGTCCTGCGGGAAGATCTGCGCGAACGGCCACAACAGGATCAGGATGATGGCAAAGCTGGCGTGCGGCTCGAACCAGGCCAGGCGCAGCTGGCGCAGCCAGCCGCGGTCGATCAGCGCGGCGGCGAAGGGTGCCACCACCGCGCCGCCCAGCAAGGCCCCCAGCGCATTGGTCATCAGGTCGATATTGGACGAGACGCGGTTGGGTAGCCAGGTCTGCAGCGCTTCCATGGTGCCCGACAGCAGCGTGCCTGCGACCAGTGCCAGCAGCGTGGCGCGCCAGCCGGAGACGCGCGGGTGCAGGGCCAGCACCACCAGCGCGCCGAAGGGGCAATAGCCAAGCACATTGGTGATGAGGTCGAACTGGGTCAGGTAGCGCGGCTTGGGCGCGGTGAGGAACGCCAGCGGCGAGATGCCGTTGTCGGTCCAGCCGGTGAACGGGTGCAGGCTGCCGTAGATCACCAGCAGCGTGAAGCACAGCAGCCCTACCCGCGCCAGCGGGGAATGGCGCGGCGGGGGCGGCGGTACGGGAGGCGGCGTGGGAGCCGATGCCATGCGAAACCGGCTTACCGCAGCGGCAGCGTGGCCACCCAGTCGAGGATCGCCGCGATCGCGGCATCGCTGCCGGCGGCCAGCGCCTTGACGCCGCCGGCGCCGTCGGCGGTGGCCGCGGGCTGTGCCACCACGAAGGTCTTCTGCCCGATCAGCCCGTTGCGGAACACGGTCGCGCGCACCCGGATCACGCCGCGGCTGGCGCTGGCGCTGTCGAACACCTGCTCGAACTCCAGCATGTCAATCTTGAGCGCGGGCGCGGCGGTATCGCCGAACCAGGTCAGCGCGCCGCGCGAGGCCACTGCCTCGCGCAGGCGATCGTCGAACAGGCGTACCGGCGACATCACCCAGCGCTGCGTGGCATAGGGCTGCAGGCGCTCCGCCTGGGTGTAATGCAGGCGGTAATAGAGCGAGTTGCCGTCCAGCCAGGCGGGGCCGTCGGTCTGCGCCACGCGCATCTTGGGCAGCGGCGTGGATCCGGGGGCTGCACCGGCGGGCGGACCCAGGTCATAGGTGATGACGGGGGCGGAGGGCGTGAGCGCGCAGCCGCCCAGCAGCAAGCCGGCCAGTGCCATGCAGGCGGCCAGCCGGCGCGGCAGGCCGGCAGTCCCGGAAAGGTCCGGCCGGAGTTGGACGTGATGCATCATGGCTTGCCTCGGTTTGCCTGTAGGGCTCGGATTGCTCGAAGGATGCGGCGCGCCAGCCTGGCGCGCCAGGCGTGGAGCGATTGCGCGGGGGTGCGGCATGGTGGCTCCCGCTTCGGCTCAGGGTGCCTGGAAGCCAGGCTCGCCCGGGCCCGGCGTGGCCGCGGGGCCGCCAAACAGCACGCTGCGCGGGCTGTCGTTGAACTGGCTGGCGGCGCGGTCGATGCTGCGCATGGTCTGGCGCGCGTCGCGCGCGAGCCCGTTGACCTGCGGCAGCGTGTCCTGGGTGACGCCGCCGGCGGCGGACTGCACGGAATCGGCGGCGCCCTGGAGGTCGCGGCCGACGCGGTCGACGGTGCGCATCACGGTGCCGCTCGGGCTGGCCAGCTCCTGGGTCAGGCGGCGCGTCGAGGCCAGCGTGGCGTTCAGGTTATCGGCGACCTGCGGCAACTGGCGCACGGCAGGGTCGATCGCGCTGGCCAGGCGCGAGTAGTCGTCCGCGGTCTTGTGCACCGAGCGGATCGCGTCCATCAGGTCGCGCCGGTTGTCGGCCTGGAACATATCGTTGAGCGAGCCCATGATCGTTTCCAGCTGCGTCAGCAGCGAGTCGCCGCGCTTTTCCAGTTCCTCGAAGAAACCTGCCCGCATGGCGATGCGGGCCACCGACTTGGCGGAAGTCTGCAGGCGTGGCGATGGCGCCCCGCCGCCTTCCTGCGCGGTGGTGTCGTCGAGCTGCACGTAGCCGATCCCGGTCACACCCTGGAAGCCCAGCGTGGCATAGGTAGTGCTGGTAATGGGGGTGTCCTGGTTGACGCTGATGCGCACGATGATCTGGCCGGGCACGGCGGGATCGAAGCGGATCGACACGACTTTGCCCACGTCCAGCCCACGGTATTTGACGTCGGCCTGCGGCCCCAGCCCGTTGACGGTGGAGCGGGTGATCAGGTCGTAGGGCACGCGCACGGCGTGGTCGCTGCTGAACCAGAAGATCGCGAACATCACCAGGATGGCGAGGCCGATCGTGAACACGCCGGCCAGGAAGGCGTGTGACTTGTTTTCCATCATGCTTCTCCAGATTGCGGGCCCGCGGGCGCCGCCATGGGCGCCGCGGGCAGTGCCTGCATGGCACGCTGCCCGCGCTCGCCCAGGAAATATTCGCGGATGAACGGGTGGTCGATACGGGCCAGCTCCCGGATCGGCAGCGCCGCCAGCACCTTGCGGTCGGCCAGCACCGCGACGCGGTCCGACAGCGCCACCAGCGTGTCGAGGTCATGGGTCACCATCACCACGGTCAGGCCCAGCTCGCGGCGCAGTTCGCGGATCAGCGCCACATAGTCGTCCGAGGCCATCGGGTCCAGCCCGGCGGTAGGTTCGTCCAGGAACACCAGCTCGGGTTCCAGGGCCAGGGCCCGCGCCAGCGCCACGCGCTTGATCATGCCGCCGGACAGGTCGGACGGCATCTTGTCGGCGTCGCGCGCCGACAGCCCCACCAGTTGCAGCTTGAGCAGCGAAGCCGCGCAGATGAGATCGTCGGGCAGGCTGCGAAGTTCACGCAGCGGCAGGGCGATATTGTCGATCACCGATAGCGCGGAAAACAGCGCGCCGCGCTGGAACTGCAGGCCCCAGCGGTTGCGCAGGGCTTGCAGCCGGGCGGCGTCGAGCCGCGTCAGGTCCTCGCCGAACACGCGGATGGTGCCCGAGGTGGGCCGGTCCAGCCCCACGATCTGGCGTAGCAGCACGGTCTTGCCGGTGCCCGAGCCGCCCACGATGGACAAGACCTCGCCGCGGTAGACCTCGAGGTTGAGGTCGTCGTGCACCACCGCCTCGCCAAAGCGCTTGACCAGGTTGCGCACCTCGATCACGGTGGTCCGTCCGGCCAGCGGCCGGGCGCCGGCAGCCGGGGCATCGATAGCGGTTGTCATAGGCCGATATCCTTGAACAGGATGGCGAAGATCGCATCGGCCACGATCACCACGGTGATCGAGGTCACCACCGACGCAGTGGTGCCTTCGCCCAGGCTGCGCGTATTGGGCTGGATGCGCAAGCCGAAGTGGCAGGCGGTGAGCGCGATCAGGATGCCGAATACCACCCCCTTGCCCAGTCCCAGCCACAGGTTGGCGACCGGCACCGCATCGGGCAGCGCGCGCAGGAAGAAGGCAGCGCTGATATCCAGCTGGAAGTGGGCCGCCAGCATGCCGCCGGCCAGCGCCAGCACATCGGTCCAGGCCACCAGCAGCGGCATGGCGATGGCCAGCGCGATCACGCGCGGCATGATCAGCCGGAAACCGTGCGAAATGCCCATCACGCGCATGGCGTCGAGTTCCTCGGTGACCCGCATCACGCCGATCTGCGCCGTGATCGCCGAGCCCGAGCGGCCGGCGATCAGGATGGCCGCCAGCACCGGGCCCAGCTCGCGGATCACCGCCATGCCGAGAATGTTGACGATAAAGATGCTGGCGCCAAAGATGCGCAACTGGTTGGCCGACAGGTAGGACAGCACGATGCCGATCAGGAACCCCACCAGCGCGGTGATGCCGAGCGCCTTGTAGCCGACGTTGTAGATATTGGCCGAGATCTCGCGCCAGGGGCCGCGCTGCGGCGCGCGCGCCAGGCGCAGCAGGTCGAAGGTCAGCTGGCCCAGCATGGTCACGCCATTGCCGAGCTGCGAGAACATCGACAGCAGGGAAGCACCCAGCAGCGTCACCGGGTTGAACCGGTCCACCATGTGCTTTTTCCAGTTCTCCCGGCGCAGGCCGGCAATGCGGGAGAAGACGCGGCGCTGGGCTTCGTTGGCCTCGATCCGCTCGGGCAGCTTGCCGCCCCATGCCTGCCACATCAGCTGCGCGCCGATATGATCGAGCCGGCCGAGGCCGGCAAGCGACCAGCGCGAGTCCGCTGCAATGGCGTGCAACTCACCGCGTAGCGCGCGGGCATGGTGGCAGTCGGAGAGGGCAAGCGCGGTCCAGTCGCCGCGCAACCGCACTGTGGCCGCTCCGTCCAGGCGCGTCACTTCAATGGCTGGCGTGGTAATGCTGTCCAAAGGATGGGGGGATGTGATGGGCAAGTCCCGATTCTATGCCACCCGCAGGGTCAACGGGCGCCGGCACCGCCTCCGCGGTGGATTCGCGCAGCTACAATGCGGGCTGGATTTCCCGCGCGGGCGCTGGCAGCGCAGGCCTGGCCCCGTTCCGGCCGCGCTGGCGAGACGTTGCGAGATCTTGCGTGCCTGCGCCGCCGCCGCGTGTTGTCCGTGCTGTTTCAGGCTCTTTCCGTAGCCTTGCGTGCCTTCCGCGCTTTCTAGTGCCTTTTGCGTTGCCCACTGCCGATCCGATCCGCATGTCCACTGACCATTCTCCGCCGCCGCCCGCCTCGCCAGCCCAGGCCTGGCGCATCGATCCCGACCGCTTGCGCGCCGCGCTTACCGGCGCCGCGCGCGGCTGGTCCCTCGAGGTGGTCGACGAAACCGGCTCGACCAATGCCGACCTGACGCTGGCCAGCCGCAGCGCGCCCTGGACCGAGGCCGGCAAGCTGCGCCTGGCCTACCGCCAGACCGCCGGGCGCGGCCGCCAGGGCCGTCCCTGGCAGGGCCAGGCCGGACTGACGTTCTCGGTGGCGCTGCCCTTGCCGCTGGCGCCGGCGCAGCTCAGCGGGCTGAGCCTGGCGGTGGGGCTTGCGCTGGCCGAGGCGCTGGCCGCCTGCGATGCGCGGCTGGGCGCGGCCGTGGGGCTGAAGTGGCCGAATGACCTGCAGATCGACGGCCGCAAACTGGCCGGTATCCTGATCGAATCGGTGCCGGCCGGCCCGCAGCGGGTCTGGGCGGTGATCGGCATCGGCCTGAACCTGGTGCGCGACGCGCAAATGGAGGCCGCGCTCGGGCGCGGCCTGGCCGGTGTGACCGAATTCCTGCCGGACTGCGATCCCACCGCGCTGCTGGCCGCCGTGCTGAACCGGCTGGCGGCGATGCGCGAGGCATTCCTGGCGCAGGGCTTCGCGCCGATGGCGGCCCGCTGGTCGGCGCGCGACGCGTACCGCGACCAGCCGGTGCGCCTGCTGCACGATGGCCGCGTGCAGGCCGAGGGCCTGGCGCGCGGCGTGGACGGCGACGGCCACCTGCTGCTGGAAACGCCAGCGGGCCTGGAGCGCATCGCCAGCGGCGAAGTCTCGCTGCGCCCCGCGGACGACGCCACGGGTGCGGGAGCGGGTGTATGAGCGCGTCTTCAGCGGGCATGCCGCGCGTGCCGCAACTGCTGATCGATATCGGCAACACCCGCCTGAAATGGGCGTGGTGCGAGGATGCGCGGCGCGGCGCCGTGCTGCGCGAGGCGCCGCTGCCCACGCCGTGGCAGCACGGCGGCGCAGTGGCGCACGACCAGCTGGCCGCGCTGGTGGCGCAATGGGCCTCGCTGCGGGCTGCCGATCCCGGCGGCGCGCAGCCGCTGGTGTGGGTCAGCAATGTGGCCGGCGCGGCCATTGCCGCCAGCCTGCAGGCCACGCTGGACACCGTGTTCGGCGCTGGCGCCGGGGTGAACTGGGTACGCTCGGGCCCGCGCTTCGGCGGACTTACCAACGGCTACCGCGATCCCGCCCAGCTCGGCGTCGACCGCTGGATCGGCAGCATCGGCGCGCGTTGCTACCGGCCGCAGGGGGCGCTGCTGATCGTGACCGCCGGCACCGCCACCACGCTCGACGTGGTGAGCGCGCAGGACCGTTTCGAAGGCGGGCTGATCCTGCCGGGGCTGGACCTGATGCTGGGCGCGCTGGCGCGCAATACAGCCCAGTTGCCGGCGCTTGGTGTCGGCGATACCGGGCTGGCCGCGCCCTGGGCCGACAACACCCGCGATGCCATTGCCGCCGGTTGCCTGGCGGCGCAGGCCGGTGCGGTGGAGCGCACCTGGCGTGCCCTGGGCGAACGCGGCCCGGTCCGTTGCCTGCTGTCCGGCGGCGCGCGCCAGGTGCTGGCAAATGCGCTCTCCATGCCGTTCGAGATGCACGATAATCTCGTGCTGCTGGGCCTCCATGTGATGGCCTCGCAAAGCCGGAGCGGCACCCCGGACTGATTCTCCGGCAAGCCCTCCGGCAACCGTTCCCAAGCCCGACGATCCCCCCCGCATCGCCCCCATGCTCCAACGAAGCCTGTTCATCCTGCTGGTCCTGCTCAACGCACTGCTGCTGGCGGCCGTGCTGGGCGCGTTCGGTCCACAGCCGCTGGCCGGCTGGATGGAAAGCGAGCGGGAGCCCGAACGCGCCACGCAGCAGGCACGCCCCGAGCGCTTCCGCCAGATGAAGCAGCAAGAGGGCGCCCGGCCGGCATCGCCGTCCGGCGCGGCGCGCATCCAGCGCGTGGCGGCAGCGCCGGCGGACGAGGCCGCAGCGGCGGCTCAGGGCGCCAGTGCAACGCAGGCCGCGGCGTCCGCCATGGCTTGTGTCGAGATCGGCGGCTTCAGCGGGGAACTGGTACGCCGCGTGGCGGATGAACTGGCGGGCGCGCCGGCCGGTGCCTGGCGCGTGGAACAGTTCGAGCGGCGGGAGCAGGCGCGCTGGTGGGTCCACCTGCCGCCGCAGCCCTCGCGCGAAAACCTGCAGCGCAAGCTGGGCGAACTGCGCCGGCGCAATATCACCGACGTGTCGGTGGTCAGCGCGGGGACGCCTGAAACCTATACGGTCTCGCTGGGCTTGTTCGAGGAGCGCGAGCATGCCGAGCATTTCCTGGACAACCTGCGCGAACATGGCGTGCGCACCGCGGTGCTGAGCGATACGCCGCATGCGCTGACGCGCCAGTGGCTGCGCGTGCGCAATGCCGACCAGGCGCTGCGCACCCGGCTGGACGAGATGCGCCGGCGCTACGGCGTGCAGGATATGCTGAGCTGCGCCTGATAGCCGGCGCATTCACACCTTCGATGCCGCATGCGCGGCCTGCGCTTCCCGGGCGGAAGCGCTGCCGGTTCAAGCTCAGGCGCCCTGGCGGACCTTGTTCAGCAGCTTGGTGGTGGAACGGTCGTGCAGGAAGGCGATGGCGTGGGCCTGGCCGCCCCAGCTGCGCACCAGGCGCGTTTCTTCCAGCGTATCGATATCGTAATCGCCGCCCTTGACGTAGATGTCCGGACGCACCAGGCGGATCAGCTCGACCGGTGTCTTCTCGCGGAACATCGCCACCAGGTCCACCGACGCCAGCGCCGCGATCAGCGCCATGCGGTCAGTCTCGTGGTTGAGGGGACGGTCGTCGCCTTTGCCGAGCATGCGCACGGAGGCGTCGCTGTTGACGCCCACCACCAGGCTGGCGCCCAGCGCCCTGGCTTGCGCGAGGTAGCTGGCGTGACCGCGGTGGAGGATGTCGAAGACGCCGTTGGTGAAGACGATGGGGCGCGGGAGCGCGGCCAG
>NZ_JARJLM010000344.1 GCF_029335485.1 Cupriavidus basilensis | reverse complement strand
CCGCCGGCCTGACCGCCGCCACCGGCATGGACGCGATCGCGCATTGCGTCGAGACCTTCCTCGCACCCGCCTTCAACCCGCCCGCCGACGGCATCGCGCTGGACGGGCTGGAGCGCGGCTGGGCTCATATCGAACGCGCCACGCGCGACGGCCAGGACCGCGAGGCGCGGCTGAACATGATGAGCGCCTCCATGCAGGGCGCCATGGCCTTCCAGAAGGGGCTGGGCTGCGTGCACTCGCTGTCGCACCCGCTCGGCGGCCTCAAGATCGACGGCAAGACCGGCCTGCACCACGGCACCCTGAACGCGGTGGTGATGCCGGCTGTACTTCGCTTCAACGCCGATGCGCCCAGCGTGGTGCGCGACAACCGCTACGCCCGCCTGCGCCACGCCATGGGCTTGCCGAAGGATGCCGACCTGGCCCAGGCCGTGCACGACATGACCGCGCGCCTCGGGCTGCCCACCGGCCTGCGGCAGATGGGCGTCACCGAAGCCATGTTCGACAAGGTGATCGCCGGTGCGCTGGTGGACCACTGCCACAAGACCAACCCAAAAGAGGCCAGCGCCGAGGATTATCGGCGTATGCTGGCGGAATCCATGTAAGTGCCGCGGCGGGCCGGCAGCACAGGTGCGCGGAACAGCCGGGGCGATCCAGCTTTATCCAACCAGCACGGAGAAGAGGTCATGACAGGGGAACACCTGCAGGTCTTGCACGGAGACATTACCCGCATGGAAGTCGACGCCATCGTCAATGCTGCCAATAGCGGCCTGCTCGGTGGCGGCGGTGTCGATGGCGCCATCCATGGCGCCGGCGGTCCCGCCATCATGGCCGCCTGCCGCGGCATCCGCGAAACCAAGGGCGGATGCCCCACCGGACAGGCGGTGATCACCACCGGCGGCCTGCTGCCCGCGCCCTATGTCATCCATGCGGTCGGCCCCGTGTGGGAAGGCGGCAACCACAACGAAGACGCCCTGCTTGCCAGTGCCTATGAGGCGAGCGTGGCGCTGGCCGCGCAGCACAAGCTGCGCACCCTCGCCTTTCCCAATATCAGCACCGGCATCTACGGCTTTCCACGCGAGCGCGCCGTCGATATCGCCATCAATGCAGTGCGCAAGGCGTTGGCCAAGGCACCCGGCATCGAGCAGGTGAGCTTCGTCTGCTTCGACGACGAGAACTACAGGTTGTATCGGCAGCGCCTGAGCTAGCCCCCAACCACCACCCCCTCCAGCGCGCGGCTCACCGCCGCGCGCGCATGCAGCGCAGTCGTATCGAACACCGGCAGCGCCACGTCGTCCTGCCCGATCAGCAGCGCGATCTCGGTGCAGCCGAGGATCACGCCGCCCACGCCCTGCGCCTGCATGCCGCCGATAATGCGCCGGTAGGCATCGCGCGATCCGTCGCGCACGATGCCGTGGCAGAGTTCGTCGTAGATGATCCGGTGCACCAGCGCGCGGTCCGCGGCGTCGGGCACCACCACCTCGATGCCGTGCATGTCCTGCATACGGCCGCGATAGAACGCCTGCTCCATGGTGAAGGCCGTGCCGAGCAGGCCCACGCGCGCGATGCCGGCGTCCCGCAACGCCTGCGCGGTGGGATCGACGATGTGAAGGAAGGGAATGTCGAGCGCCGCTTCCAGCGCGGGCGCCACCCGGTGCATGGTGTTGGTACAGAGCAGCACGAAATCCGCCCCAGCCGCCTGTACCTGCAAGGCGGCCTGCTGCATGCATTCGCCGAGTTCGTCCCAGCGCTGCGCGTGCTGCAGCGCCTTGACCTGCTCGAAGCTCACCGTGACCATCACGCTGCGCGCGTTGCGGTGCCCGCCAAGCCGCGCTTTCATGTCCTGGTTGATCAGGCGGTAGTACTCGGCCGAGGATTCCCAGCTCATGCCGCCGATCAGTCCGATCGTTTTCATTTGACCTTCCCTGTACGCACTGGCGCTTTCGGATCCGGCCAATGTAGCAGCAGGCGGGGCCACGGCCCATGCACAGTCGGCCGGTTTCCCGCCGGGCCAG
>NZ_JARJLM010000343.1 GCF_029335485.1 Cupriavidus basilensis | reverse complement strand
ACGTGCAACGGAACATCGGAGAGAGACATGAGTACGGCAACGGAACAGGCGCGCGAGCGTATCGGCCGCATCGCCCTGGGCGACGTGGTGCACCGCTCCGCCCGGCGCTTCGGCGCCCGGACAGCGCTGATCGAGGGCGAGCACAGCCTTAGCTACGCGGCGCTGGACGCCGCCACCAACCAGTTCGCCCATTACCTGCTCGGCCAGGGCATGCGCAGCGCCGAGCGCGTCGGCATGCTGTGCAACAACTCGATCGGCATGATCGTGGCGCTGCTGGGCATCCAGAAGGCGGGCATGGTGTGGGTGCCGATCAATACGGCCCTAGCGCCGGATGCGATCCAGTACATCCTGGAACATGCCGAGGTGACGCGGCTGGTGGCGGACGCGTCCGTGCTGGCGCGGCCCGGCGTCGGCGAACTGGTGGCGGCGCTGCGCCTGCCCGTCGTGCTGCTGGAGCCGGCGGGCGAGGCGGCGGGCAATATGGCGGGGATCGCCGCGACCCGATATGCCGGCGCGCTGGCCGGCCAGCCGGCTACGCTGCCCGACGTGGACATCGCCAGCAGCCAGCTGGCGCAGATCATGTACACCAGCGGCACCACCGGGCCGCAGAAAGGCGTCATGCACTCGCACGCCTCGGTGCACTCGGTGCTGGCCGCCAACCTGGTCGACACCGGCTGCGGCACGGCACGGGAAGTCTTTACCTGCCTCCTGCCGATGTTCCACTGCGCCCAGCACGGCAATACCATGAGCGCGCTGCTGGGCGGCCATACCGTGGTGGTGGGGCGCGGCTTCGACCCTGCCAGGGTGCTGGCCGACCTGGCCCGGCACCGGGTCACCATCGTCGTGGCGCTGCCGATGATGTACCGGGCCATGCTGGAACACCCCCGCTTCGCCGGCACCGATCTGTCCGGCTTGCGGCTGTGCATCTACGGCATGGCGCCGCTGCCCAAGAACCTGCTGCTGCGCCTGCTCGATGCCTTCTGTCCCAATTTCATCCTGTGCTCGGGCCAGACCGAGATGTACCCAGCGGCCACCATCTTCGAGGTGGAAGAGCAGCGCAAGCGCTTTGGCGCTTACTGGGGCGTGGGCACCGTGGTCAACGAAGTGGCGGTGATGGCCGACGACGGCAGGCTGCTCGGTCCCGGCGAGCCGGGCGAAATCGTGTTTCGCGGCCCCAATGTGATGCTGGGCTACTACAAGGATCCGGAGGCCACCGCCCGCGTGCAGCGCTTTGGCTGGCATCACTCCGGCGATCTCGGCATGCTGGACGAGGATGGCCAGCTGCTGTTCCTCGACCGCATCAAGGACATGATCAAGAGCGGCGGCGAGAATGTGCCGTCGATCAAGGTCGAGGAAGTGCTGCTGCGCCACGCCGCCGTGGCCAATGCGGCCGTGGTGGGGCTGCCGCATGCGCGCTGGGGCGAGGCCGTGACGGCCTTCGTTACCCTCAAACCGGGTGCGGCAGTGGGGCAGGGGGAACTGGGCGCGCACTGCAAGGCCCATCTCGGCGGCTTCGAGGTGCCCAAGGATGTGGTGCTGCTGGCGGCCTTGCCAGCCACTTCGACCGGGAAAATCCAGAAATTCGAGTTGCGGCAGCGATATCGGGCGCACTACGATGAAGCGCCGGAATCGCCGGCCTGAGCCATAAAGTGATCCATGCCATGCCTGGCGATCGCCGGGCATAGCCACCTGACGCAAGACGCGGCCGGCGCCCTGGGGCTACGCTGGCCCTGGCGTTGCCTGTGGGACCGCCAGGGCACCACGGTGGTGCGGCTCAGGACCCGGCAGCGCGACCCTACAACTAGCTGGCCTGACGGCGCACCGCACGGTGCACGGACAGCGCCTGGCAGGAGACCAAGGACATGCGGATGCAAGCACCAGGCATTGCGTGCCCGCCGGCTACGACCATGGCGCCCGGCGCCAGGGACGGCGCCGGCCGGGTGATGTGGATCACGCCCGAGCGGCTGTTCTATGCCGGCCTGCTGGGCTCGCCCTCGATACGCAATATGGGCGGGTTACTGATCTATGTGGCCTTGCGTGCACCTATCCGCATCCGCTTCGACGCTGGCCCCTGGGAATCCACCGACCTGGCGGTGGTGCCGGCCTATATGCCGCACTCGGTCGCCTGCGACGACCGGATGATCTGCGACCTGGCGCTGGAGGCGGAAAGCGTCGACCTGGCGCGCCTGCCCGCGGTGATCCGCGGCCGGGCCGGACCGGTGGACGATGCCGGCTTCGTACGCCACGTGCGCCACGCGCATGCCTACCTGAGCGAGCGCGGCCGGGACCTGGACCTGCGGGCGGACAGCTTCGACGACATCTTCTTCGGCCAGGCCCTGGCGCGGCGCCAGTTGGATCCCCGCATCGAAGCGGTGGTGCAGCGCATCCGCGATGCGCCTTCGGCCACCGCCACGGCGGAATCCTGCGCCGCCTCGGCCCATCTCTCGTTTTCGCGCTTCCTGCACCTGTTCAAGGAGGAAGTCGGCACGCCGTTCCGCAGCTTCCGCACCTGGAAGCGGGCGCGCAGCCTGTTGCACTACGTGACCCAGGACTCCAACCTGGCCCACGTGGCGCTGGACACCGGATACCCCGACTCCACGCATTTCAGCCACTCCATCCGCCAGGTCTACGGGCTCAAGCCCAGCGATATCTTCGCCGGCTCGCGCAAGCTCGCCCTGATCGGCGAGCGGATGGCGGTGGGCGGCGGCATGCCTGGCTAGCCAGCCCACCGGGGCAACTGGCTAGCGGGACGGGCTGGCTTCGCTCTCCGCCCGCAAGGCCGCCTTGTGGATCTTGCCTGCCGGCGTCAGCGGCAGCGCGTCTCGCAGCACCACCTGGCGCGGCACCTTGTAGTCGGCCAGGCGAGCGGCGCAATAGGCGCGGATCTCCGGCTCCGTCACCTGGCTGCCCGGCTTGGGTACGATGTAGTAGCGCCCGATCTCGCCCATCACGGGGTCGGGCACGCCAATGCCCGCGACCATCATGACGGCGGGATGGCGGGCGATCACCCCTTCGATCTCCGCCGGATAGACGTTGAAGCCGCCCTGGATATACATATCCTTCTTGCGGCCTTTCAGGTGGATATAGCCGCGCTCGTCGACGTAGCCGAGATCGCCGGAATGCAGCCAGCCCTGCGCGTCGAAACCGTCAGCGCCAGCCGCGCCCCCGACATAGCCCGGGCAAACGCCGGCGCCGCGGAACCAGAGCTCGCCGATCTCGCCTGCTGCGGCGCTCTCGCCGGCAGGCGTGACCACGCGCACGGCGGCGCCATCCAGCACGCGGCCGATCGATTGCATCAGGTCCTGCCGTTCGGCCCCCCAGGGCGTCATCACAATGGCCCCCGACGATTCGGACAGGCCGTACAGGTTCATCACCGTGGCCTGCGGCATACGCGCCTGCAGTTGCTCAAGCAGGGCGGCGTCCCCCGTGGCGCCGCCCACGATCACCAGCCGGACCGAGGAAAAATCCACCCGGGCGGAATCCGGGTGCATCAGCAAGAGCGTGGCCATGGTCGGCACGCCCGAAAAGATGGTAGGCGGGTGCCGGCGCATCATGGCGAGCACCAGGTCTGCCTTGAAGGCCGGCACCAGTTCGCAGGTACCGCCGCCCAGCAGGAAGTTAAGCACCCCGCAGGTGATCCCGCCCACGTGGTTGAAGGGCAGGGCGAGCTGGATATGATCGGCGCCGGTGGTGCGCACATGGCGCGACTGGGCCAAGGCGGAAGCCAGCATGCTGCGGTGAGTCAGGCCGGCGCCCTTGGGCCGTCCGGTCGTGCCCGAGGTGTAGATCACCATGGCGAGGTCATCCGGCCCGACCATGGCTTCGGCGGCATCCAGCGCCTTGGTTTCCCGAGCAGTGGCCGCCAGCGCGGAAAACCGCGGCAGGCCAGTGGCGGGCGACGACATGTCCGGCGGCAGCGGCGCGTCGATCCGCACGACATGCCGCAGGCCCGGCGTGCGCGGCGCCAGCCGCTCCAGCATGGCGAGGAAGTCGAAGCCGTCGGATTCCGGCACCGTGAAGACGGCTTTGGCGGCACTGTCATTGAGCATATGCTCGATCTCGTTGTCCCGGTAGCGCACACTCAGGCCCACCACCGCGACCCCGATACGGGTCGCCGCGTAGAACAACTGCAGCCACTCGATCTGGTTCAGGCCGATCACGCCAATGCGGTCGCCACGCTTGAGCCCCAGGCCGAGCAGGCCGCAGGCCAGTTGCGCGGAGGCAGCCTCGACCTCGGCATACCTGTGCGCCTGCTGCCCGCACAGGTATGCGGCGCGCTGGCCCCATTGCCGGCTGGCCTGGCGCAGGGCGGCACCGATGGTGGCGGGCGGCGGGTTGGTGGTCATGCGATTCTCCTGGCGTTGACGGATGCGTGAACCTGGCGCGCGGCACGATGCCATGCCCGGGCAGGTTTGAGCGGCAAGCGTAGCCAAGGAGCGCGCGGGAAGGCTTGCGGAAAGTGGCTGGCAGCGGCGCCAGGAAGCGGATACCGGCAGATACCGGTCGCGTTGCTCGCGATCGCTTTCTACCAACTATATGGGTATTCGCGGATTACCCATGTCATTGGTATTTGCAAATTACCCATATTATTTGTAAAGTAGGGATACGCATACCATGGGTAAGGCCACATGAAACAAGTGCTATCCACCGCCTCACAGCTAGGCCAGGTGCTGCAGTCGGCACGGCACGCAGCCAGGCTGTCCCAGACGGACCTGGCCGCGCGCCTGGCCGTCAGCCAGAGCCGGATCTCGCATATGGAACTGAACCCGGGCAGCATCAGCGCCGACCAGTTGCTGGCGTTGATCAGCATCCTTGGCCTGGAACTCGTGGTCCAGGACAAGGGCGGGGCGAGCGCAGGCTCCCCGGCCGTGGAGTGGTAGCCATGGGCCGCAGATCGCATGCGCGGGCGCTTTCGGTATGGGCCAATGGCGAGCGGGTAGGGACCTGGCGCATCCCGGCGCGGGGCGACATGGAGATGCAATACGACCCGGCCTGGATGGCGTCGCCGGCCGGCCGCCCCTTGTCGCTGTCGCTTCCCTTCGGCGTCGACGCTTCGCCGCTGAAGGGCGACAGGGTCCGCAACTATTTCGACAACCTGCTGCCCGACAGCGACACCATCCGCAAGCGCCTCGCCACCCGTTTCAAGACGGCGACCACGGAAGCGTTCGACCTGCTCGAGGCCATCGGCCGCGATTGCGTGGGCGCTGTGCAACTGCTCGGAGAAAACGAACAGCCGGCGGGGTTTGACCGCATCGACGGCACGCCCCAGTCCGATGCCGATATCGAAACACTGCTGCGCCAGACGGTCAGCCCGGCCGGCCTGGGCGCGCAGGATGACGACGACTTCCGCATATCCCTGGCCGGCGCGCAGGAGAAGACGGCCCTGTTATGGCATGGCAACCAGTGGATGAAGCCCCACGGCGCCACGCCCACCACCCACATCCTCAAGCTCCCGCTCGGACTGGTCGGCAACAAGCGGGCCGACCTCAGTACCTCGGTCGAGAACGAGTGGCTCTGCCTGACCATCCTTGCCGCCTACGGGCTGCCTGTCGCGCACAGCGAGATCAAGGTCTTCGGAAGCCAGAAGGTGCTGAGCGTGCAACGCTTCGACCGGCAGATGCATTCGTCCGGAAACTGGATCCTGCGCCTGCCGCAGGAAGACTTCTGCCAGGCGCTCGGCGTGCCGCCACACCTGAAGTACGAAGCGGACGGCGGCCCGGGCATGCGCGAAATCGCCCGTATCCTGCGGCAGTCGGTCAACGCCGACGAGGACCTGGAGACGTTCCTCGCCACGCAGTTCCTGTTCTGGATGCTGGCGGCACCCGATGGGCACGCCAAGAATTTCAGCATCCGCCTGCTGCCTGGCGGCCGCTACAGGATGACACCCCTCTACGACGTGATGTCGATCTGGCCGGTGGTCGGCAACGGCGCCAACCAGTGGTCGTGGCACAAGGCCAAGCTGGCCATGGCGGTGGCCGGCAAGAACCGCCACTACCTGTTCAAGGACGTGCAGCGCCGGCATTTCAACGCCATGGCGCCCAAGTGTTTTCACGGCCCGGATGCCGAAAGCATCATCCAGCGGCTGATCGCGCGGACACCGGCCGTGCTAGAGAAGGCAAATGCCGCCTTGCCGCAAGGCTTCCCGCAGAAGGTGGCCGACGCCATCCTGCAGGGGCTGGAGGCTTCCGCCCGCCAGCTTGAAAGCATGCCGCCCGGGTAGGCACATCGGGCCGCATCGGGGCACATCGGGGCCATCGGCGGGGCGCCGACCACTAAGCGCAAGACGAAGGGCACGGCGCGGCCTATGGTCGAGGCAAACCCGACCCAAAGGCCGCCACGCCGACACGCGCCGGCTGCCTGCCCACCGACAGGACCCCACGATGAGCCTCTCCACTCTGCCGCCGCTCGCCCACTATTTCACATCCGAGCACGAACAGTTTCGCAGCACGCTGCGCGATTTCGTCGCGCGCGAGATCTCGCCGTACGCGAACGAATGGGACGAGGCCGGGACCTTTCCCCGCTCGCTGTACCGCCGCGCAGCCGAAATTGGCTTGCTGGGCCTGGGCTATCCGGAGCGCTTCGGCGGCACGCCCGGCGATATCTTCTACCACCTGATCCAGGCGGAAGAGTTCGCCCGCAGCGGCTCGGGCGGCGTCAATGCCTCACTGCACTCCCACTCCATCGGTGTGCCGCCGATCGTTGCCGCGGGCAGCGAAGCACTGCAGGAACGCGTGCTGCCGGCGGTCATCGCCGGCGACAAGATCGCCGCACTGGCCATTACGGAACCCGGCGGCGGCTCCGACGTTGCCAGCCTCAGGACCACCGCCGTGCGCGACGGCGACCACTACATCGTCAACGGCGAGAAGACGTTCATCACCTCGGGCATGCGCGCCGATTTCATCACCACGGCGGTGCGGACCGACCCCGCCAACAAGGGCGCGGGCGGCATCTCCCTGCTGCTGATCGAGGGCAATCCGCCCGGCCTGACCCGTACCGGGCTCAAGAAAATGGGCTGGCTTGCCTCCGATACCGCGCATCTGCACTTCGACAACTGCCGGATCCCGGCGGCCAACCTGATCGGCGAGGAAAACCGCGGCTTCCAGGTCATCATGCGCAATTTCAATGCCGAGCGGCTGGGCATGAGCGCAAGCGCCTATGGCTATGCCGAAGCCTGCCTGCAAGAGGCGCTCGATTGGGCACGGCAGCGCAGCACCTTCGGCCGGCCGCTGGTGGAGCGGCAGGTGATCCGCCACAAGCTGGTCGATATGGCGCTACGCGTCGAAGCCGCGCGCAACCTGGTCTACGACCTTGCTTATCGGGTCCAGCATCAGGCCGGCGATCCTGCGCAACTGGTGGCGCGCACCTGCATGGCCAAGATCCAGGCCACCCAGGCGATGCAGTTCTGCGCCGACCAGGCCGTACAGATCCTGGGCGGCATGGGATTCATGCGCGGCACGCTCAGCGAGCGCGTCTACCGGGAGGTGAAAGTCATGATGATCGGCGGCGGATCGGAGGAAATCATGAAGGATCTGGCGGCCCGGCAACTGGGATTCTGATCCGCGGCCACGCGGCCGCCTGGTCTGCATGCCGGATACGTGCGGCGTCCTTGACGGAAGATCGGACAAGAGGGAAAGACGTTCACATGGCTGCGCCAGCGACTCGACCGGCAGCCTGCAGCAGGGTTGCCTAAGGCAGGGCGAAGGGACATCGGTACAGCGTGGCACCTTGCCCTCGCTGGCCGCCTTTATAATCCTCCGGCGAATCAGCCTGCGGCGCTACCGGCAGGCCCAAGTTTCCTGGAACCGGCCGAATGCCTTCGTATCCCCTTGTCCTCTGCCTCGCCTTCGCGGTTGCTGGCAGCCTTACGGTTGCCGTGGCTGCCTGGACACGGCGGGACGATCCCATCGTCAAGGCCTTCCTGGCACTGGCCCTCGGGAGTGCCTTATGGAGCGGCGGCCGCCTGCTCGAGCTGAACTCTGCCGACCTGGAAACCCGCATTCTGTGGGCCAAGCTGCAATATATCGGCATTGTCGCCGTGCCGATCGGCTGGCTCTGCGCCATGATCCAGCTCAGCCGGCCAGGATTCGTCATCCCTTGGTCGCTGCTGTCGCTGCCCATCGTCATCAACCTGGTGACGATGGGCCTGGTTTTCACCAACGAACGGCACCACCTGATCTGGACCTCGATCACGCTGGTGCCGGGCGGCGCGGCGCCCGGAGCCGTCTTTGCCCATGGCCCGGCCTACGCCGCGGCCGCGGTCTATACCTATCTGCTCCTGGCGGCCAGCCTTTACTTCCTGCTGAGCGCCAGGGTGCCCAACAGCAGCCTGACCCGAGGGGGAAGGGCGGTGCTGGCGGGCGGGCTGGCATTGCCGCTGCTCGCCAATGTCGCGTACCTGCGCGGATGGACGGGGCCGCTGGGCGGAGACCTGACTCCGGCCACCTTCTCCGTGACCGCGGTACTGGTGTGGATCTGCGCGCTGCGCGGACACCTGGACGATGTAGGGCATTACGCCCGGCTAAGAGTGTTCGATGCCCTGCACGAGGGTTGCGTGATCGCCAATGCCGACGACGTCATCGTCGATTTCAACCCGGCTGCCCTGCGCCTGCTGACAACGGCGAAACGTGGCGACCCATTGCCGGCGGCATGGCGGGACGCGGTCGCTGCCAGCCGGTCCGGCACGCGTGGCGGTAATGCGTCGCACCTGATCTCGGAGGAGCAGGCCGACTACGAGCTCACCGTGGAATCGGTATGCAACCTGAACAATCGGCCGGTCGGGATCATTGTATTCCTGCGGGACGTCACCCGTTTCCGTTCCCGCGAACAGGCCTTGACCGTCGAGAATTCCAGCCTTGCGCTGCGCCTGGGCGAAACGGAGGAAAAGCTGTCGCGCATCGAGGCGGATCTTTACCGCGACGCGCTGACCGGCGCGTTCAACCGGCGGTTCTTCCAGCGCGAGGCAACCTCCGCGCTAGCCAGCGCGTTCGCGCGAGGCATCGCGGTCGGCCTGCTGATCATCGACGTCGACTATTTCAAGCAGTACAACGATCACCACGGCCATGTGCATGGCGACGCCTGCCTGCGCCGGGTGGCGGAGGCGATTGCGCAAGCCATGCGCAACGGCCCGGACGACTTTTGCGCCCGCGTCGGCGGCGAAGAATTCGCGATGGTGCTGCCGGCGGTCACGCCGGGCGAGACACGCGAAGTCGGCCTGCGCCTGCTCAAGGCAGTACGCGCCATGGCGCTTCCCCACGGCGGCTGGCCCGGGCACCCGTGCGTCACCATCAGCGTTGGCGCGGTATGCGAAATCCCGGCGTCGCCGCTGCTGGAGGCATTGCTCGAACGGGCCGACGCAGCCATGTACGAAGCCAAGCGCGCCGGCCGGGACCGTTTTGTGATGGGCGAAACTGCGTCGCTGCCGGCCTAGGCCCCGAGGGCAAGGGACGACTGTCAGGCCCGGTTGATGGACACGCCGCCATCCGCCATCAGCGCCGATCCCGTCGTGAAACTCGACGCATCGGAGGCAAGGTAGAGGGCTGAGCGGGCAATCTCCTCCGGTAGCGCAAGACGCTTCAGCGCGTGCAGCCCCTCGACGAAGGCACGCGCTTCGGGCGTACTGGTGGCAGCGCGGCCCATGGGCGTATCCGTGCCTCCGGGCAGGAGGGCATTGGCCCGGATCCCTTTCGGGCCGAACTCGGCGGCGATCACTTGCATAAGGCCGATCAATCCGGCCTTGCTGGCCGCGTAGGCCCCCATTCCGGGGAAACCTGCGGTGTGCCCGACAAAGGTGGAGGTAAAGATGATCGAGCCACCGCCTCGCGCCACCATCGCCGGAATCTGATGTTTTGCGCCGAGGAACGCGCTCGTCAGGTTGATGTCGAGAATCTCGCGCCAGGCATCCACTGGAATCTCGGGAACCGGTGCTGCCTCTCCTGTCGAGCCTGCATTATTGAAGGCAATGTCGAGGCCGCCAAAGCGACCGACCGCGGTCTCCACCAAGGCGAGAGCAAGCTGCTCGTCCCTGACATCCCCGGCAATGGCGACCGCCTCGCCTCCATCCTGTCCGATCTGCGCAACGAGCGAGTCCAACTCACCCTGACGGCGTGCCGTCGCGACGATTTTCGCTCCTTCCTTTGCAAACAGCTTTGCTGCTGCGTATCCGATCCCCGAGCTTGCTCCCGTGACGATGGCGACTTTCCCTGACAACTGGCCCATTATTGAGAATCTCCTGTTGGATTGACTTAGGATTGCCAGTCTAAAGGCACCCGCGTCATGGTTGCCATCCGTTTCTTGTGGTCAAAATCTCGTGCTCAAAACCCGCTCGATACCCGCTCAAAAGCAAGGGCGGCGGGGTCCGTAACGCCAGAAACCGTCAGCCTGCCACTGAGAAGGATCTTGCCACGATCCAGCTGGCGCGGGCCCCGAATCAGGGTTGTCGATCATGTAGCTGTCGGTCGCAACATTCGGAGATTTGTTGCAATCTGTTTCCGTGCGCTAGTTGAGATCAGGGTTGATGCTGGCCGGATTGGATTCCCTTCATTCATGGATGGCTGCCGACCGCATCACCTGATCGCCGCGGATGCGGTGATGGCGGCACACTATAATCATCACATGATAGAAACAATGAATTGTCCTCCAACAATAAATCTCAAATAAATTATAAATTGGAAACAAAATTCAATATATTTTCACGATTCATATAGCAATGAATTCAGAACAATTTAAGCATGAAAACATCCAATCTATATCGGCAGATCTGGAGATCTTTCATGCGAACAATCCGTCATATATGGCAGCCTCTGCGCAGCCGGAAGCCCTGTAGCGCCAGCCTATGTGCCCTTGTGGCCGGCGCGCTTACGGTACTCGCGGCCCCTGGCGCATATGCGGCCGATCTTGCGCGCCAGACCATAGGCCCCATCAGCTACGTTTGCGGCGGTGTTGGCGAGGACGAGCAACAGGCACTCCAGTCGGAAGCGAAGGACTTCGATATGGGCCTGCTCTTCACCGAAGGTGCGCGTGGCGAGTATCTATCCGACGTCGCGGTCACGCTTTCACGCAACGGCGTGAATGTCGCTTCCTTCCGCTCGAATGGGCCACGCTGCCTCATCAAGGCGCCAAGGGCGACTTATCAGGTCGTGGCAACCTATAACGGTGTAGACAAACACACCACGTTGCGTGCGGGTGAACGGAGTGTGCAGCTGAACTGGTAGCCCGTTGCTTTCGCAAGACTCCGATGAGGTGGGACAGGCGCGATGGCCAGCACCTGTCTCGCCCATGACATAGCGGACTCAACGCCGCCACTATGGAATTCCCTAGCCCACAACAAGCCCTTGCATGCTCAAGGGCTTTCCATTTCGATAGCAGGAGTCGGCGGTATCCTCCTGACATCGGACGATTTGCATTCCCGGCGGGACCGCTTGTGCAAAGGATGTCACACGATGACGCGATCGCCTCGATGCAGATGACAGAAGAGGGCAAGCATATGCCCTCGGTACTATCAAGATGTGCCGCTCGCGCTGCAAGCGCCAGCCGGCCTTGGAGACACACCTTCATGCTGACCGATGTTCTTCTACGTTTGGCCTCGCACCCGGATTGGCGGCAGGTCGCCGCATTGCTTGAGCTCTGCGGTCTGTCCAGCGCTGGTACTGCCGAAGCAATCGAGAACTTCCATGTCGCCCTTTGCGATGGCCGTATCGTTGGCTGCGCAGCGACCGAGCATCACGGGCAATCCGTCCTGGTCCGCTCGGTAGCGGTTGAGCCCGCATATCGCGATAGAGGCATCGCCAGCCGTCTGGTCGAAGTCCTGTTGATGCGGGCGCGCGGTACGCAAGCCCGCCATGGCTTTCTCTTGTCGGCTTCGGCACCGGCCTACTTCGCTCGCTGGGGCTTTTCGCTGATCCCCGCGGACAAGGCGCCGGCTGAAGTCAGGGCCTCGTCGGAGTTTCAGCATGCCGTGCGCACGTCCGCACTCTGCATGCGCTGCGAGCTGCGCTAGCGCCGATGCCGTTTCGCGCGTATTCGCGCTCGCATCTTCTCGTCGGCAGGCGCCCTCGAAGTTGCCTTTGCGATGAAGGCGATTGCGGCTGGGTGCTGCCGGTACTGCGCCGTGTGACCTGAACGCTTGGGTATAATCCAGGCTTCCGCGGTCGAGTCGCTAGCTAGCCAACCGATCGCCTGAACCCTGTCAGCAAGCCCCGCGCCAACCAGGCCCGGTGCAGGCCTTGACGGCGGTAACACCGCCCGCGCCGCTGACCAACCCTCGCGGAAGTGGATCGCTAATCACGCGGCAATCCCTTCCTTGTGTTCTTCTCCGGCACCCGGCCGTCCAGCACCTCGCTTGTCGTTTCCCGCGCTCCGCCGCCCGGCGGCGCAGTGGCAGACGGCAAGCCACTGCTTGAACGCCGGCCCAGCCGGACCATCCATCACGTGTTTCCGCTATGAGCAGACTTTCCAGGCTCGCGCTGAGCCTTGTGCTGGTTGCCTTGTCCTTCCTGACGCCGGCGGCATTGCCGGCTGCCATTGCCGCCGACGCGGCGTCCGATGCAGCCGCGCTGCAGCCGGCAGCCTTGACGCACGCCGAGGCGGTCGCTGAGCTGAAGCGATTGCAGACCGAGCAGGATCGCATCAAGCAACTGGCATCGGGTGCCACCAGCAGCACAAAGCTAGACGGGCTCGACGACACCATCCAGCAACTGGCGACCGACGTCGACAAGCTGGCTGCGGCGTTGACGCCCCAGCGCGCGCAATTGCAGGCGCAGCTTGATGTGCTCGGTCCGCCGCCTGCAGCCGGCACGACGCCGGAGGCGCCCGCCGTAGCCCAGCAACGGGCTGACCTCAATGCACGCAGGGCGCAACTGGACGGCGAGCTGAAGCAGACGGCGGAGGGCAAGGAGAATATCGCCAACCTGAAGGTCCAGCTCGCCAGGCTGCAGCGCAGCCGGATGAAGAACCAGCTTGCCTTGCGCTCGGAAAGCATCCTGAGCCCGCAGTTCTGGGCGCCGTTGTTCAAGCCGCCAGCGGAGGACCAGGAGCGGCTGGGCGCATTCAAGGACCAGGTCGTGCCGATGCTGCAATTGGCGTGGCAGCCCGGGCAGCGGGGCACCACCGCTTTGCTCCTCGTGCTCGCACTCGCTGTCTGGTCACTTGGCCGGCGGCTGATCGAGCGAGCCTTGGCGTGGGTCTGCCTGACGCGGCTGCCGGAGACCAGGCTGCGGCGCAGCGCCTTGGCGCTGGCGACGGCGCTGAGCACGGTGGCGACAACGGCCTTGGCGGTCCAGATTGCCTACACCGCGTTCACCCGCCGCTACGATCTGCCACCCGAACTGCAGGATCTGCTCGGCGAACTGGCAAAGCTGATGTTGACCAGCGCGCTGATCGCGGGCCTGGGCCGGGCGCTGCTGTGCACCCGCCACCCGTCATGGCGCCTGCCCGCGTTGGCAGATCCGGTGGCGCTGGCGATGAAGCCATTCCCGACCGTGCTGGCCGGCCTGCTGCTATTGGCCGGCACGCTGGAACAACTGAACCGGATTGCCGACACCAGCGTGCAGGTCACGCTGCTGGGCCGGGGCCTGGTCTCGCTGGTGGTGGTCCTGACCATCGGTGCGGCGCTGCTGCGCGCCAACCGCGTGCGCACCGTGCTGGCGGCAGCCGGCGAGCGGCCCGAAGCACGTGCCACGCTGGCCGGCATGATCCACGCCGGCGTGACGATCACGATCATCGCATCGCTCGGTGCCTTGCTGGTTGGCTACATCAGCTTTGCGCGCTTCCTGACCTACGAGCTGGTCTGGTTCGACATCGTGCTATGCAGCCTGTACCTGCTGACGCAGCTGACCCGCGACGTATGCGAAAGCCTGTTCTCGGCACATCACGCCAGTGGCCGCGTGATCAAACAGCTGTTCGGCGTTGGCGACAGCCACCTGGAGCAGGCCGCCACGGTGCTGTCGGGGATGGGCGCGAGCCTGCTACTCCTGGTGGCCGTGATTGCCCTGCTGACCGGCGGCTTCGGCACCACGCCGGTTGACCTGCTGAACAGCTTGTTGAGGGTGCTTGGCGGCGACAAGCTGCGCAGCCTCAACATCATGCCCGAACGCATCATGAATGCGGTGATCGCGCTGACGGTCGGCATCTGGCTGCTGCGCTCGGTGCGGCGCTGGCTCGACGCCGAACTGCTGCCCAAGGTCTGCATGGAGCCCGGCCTGCGCGTCTCGCTGATCACGCTGTTCAGCAATGTCGGCTATGTGCTGCTGGTTCTGCTGACCCTGTCGCTGCTGGGCGTCAGATGGGAAAACCTGGCATGGATCGTCAGCGCGCTATCGGTGGGCATCGGCTTCGGCCTGCAGGAGATCGTGAAGAACTTCGTGTCAGGGCTGATCCTCCTGACCGAGCGGCCGGTCAAGGTCGGCGACATGGTCAGCATCGGCGGCGTGGAAGGCGATATCCGCCGCATCAATGTGCGCGCGACGGAGATCCAGCTGGGCGACCGCTCCACCGTGATCGTGCCGAACTCGCAGCTCATCTCGCAAAACCTGCGCAACGTGACGATGAGCAACAGCACCCAGGGCGTAGCGACACTGCTGCTGACCTTCCCGCTGAACACCGATCCCGAGCAGGTACGTGACCTGCTGCTCGATGCCTATCGCGAGAACGAGGCGATTCTTGACATACCCGCGCCGTCGGTCACCTTCAGCCAGCTCGCGCCGAACGGCATCACGCTGAGCGTGACAGGCTATGTGGGCAGCCCGCGCATCGCCACCACGACCAAGAGCGAGCTATTGTTTGAAATCCTGAAGCGACTGCGCGCGGCGGAGATCTCGCTGTCGGTACCGCAAACGCTGCGGGTCGAGAGCATGCCCGCGCTGGGCACGGCGCCGCTGACACCGGCGGTTGGCTGAACATGCCGGACTTCAAGGTCCGGAAATGGCGTACACCTGCCTGATTGCGGCGGGAACCATTCATGCACCGGCAGGGAGCGACTCGACTGCGGGCGGCACCGCTCAGCCGGCCCGACGGCCACTGTCCTGCCGCCGTGCCACCGGTGCCATGCCGAACTGGGCGGAGAACCAGCGCGAGAAGGCGGCCGGCGAAGCGTAGCCGAGCAGCCCGGATACGCGTGTCAGGGAGTACTGCGGGTTCTCCACGTAGCGCTGGGCCAGCTCGCGCCGCACCTCGTTGAGGATGCCGCTGAAGGTCTCGCCCGCTTCGTCGAGCTGGCGCTGCATCGTGCGCAGGCTCAAGCCCAGCCCCTGGGCCACCGCGGCGCTGGTGGCCCGGCCCATCGGCAGCAGAAGATAGATGGCGCTGCGTACCTCGTGGCCGATCGCGCCGCCACCGGGGTGGGGCAGCGCATCGACGAAGCGCTGCGCGTAGCGGGCCATGGCCGGGTCGGCACCAGGGTTGGGCGCGTCCAGGTCGGCGGCCAGGCAGACGATGCCATTGAATTCGCTGTTGAACGCCAGCGGGCAGGCGAACAGCCTGCGATGCACGCGCAGGTCCGCCGGCGCCGCGTGCGTGAAATTGACGCTGACCGGCTGCCAGCGCGCGCCCAGCAGCGCGCTGCCCATGCGCGCCAGCACGCCGATGGCGAGTTCGGTGGCCTGGCGCGAGCCCGCCGCCGACACCAGTTCCTGGCGGATCACGACCGCCTTGCCGACGTCCTCCAGCAGCAGGGCGATCGAATCGTTGATCAGGTGGCGGTAGCGGATCAAGGTGGCCAGCGCCGCGCGCAGCGTGGGCTGCTGGCTGATCAGCAGGCTCATCGCGCCGAAGTCGGAAAGCTGGCGGGACTCGGCCATGCGCAGGCCGAAGGTGGGGCAGCCGCTGGCCTGCGCCGCGGCCTCCAGCAGCGCCACCACGGCGCTGGCCGGCACGCGCTGGTCCGGGTCCTGCAGCATGGCGCGGCTCAGGCTGGCCTGGCGCAGCAGCGGCTGCGGGTTGAGGCCAAGGCTTTGCGCGACCTCGAAGAAATGGGCCAGTGCCGCGGCACGTATCTGCGTCTCCACGCCAGTCTTGTCTCCTGATCGTTGTATTGGCGCGCCGTCGTGTGTCGCGGCGTGCTCGCAGCGAGATCATAGACGCGAGTGGCATGAAATGCAAAGTCGCTGGTGCGGATTGCAAAGCGTGCCGCCGCGCGGCCTCCTACAGTGTGGGTCATGCACGGCGCACGTCTGCGCCGCGACGAAAAAAGGAGACGACAGATGGCCAAGGTTATCCGGATGTATGAAACGGGCGGCCCGGAAGTGCTGCGCTGCGAGGAAGTGGAGGTGGGCCAACCCGGCCCGGGCGAGGTGCGCATCCGCCACGTGGCGGTCGGCCTGAACTACGCCGATACCTATTTCCGTACCGGCATCTATCCGGTGCCGCTGCCTGGCGGCATGGGCGTGGAAGCGTCCGGCATCGTGCTGGCCGTGGGACCGGGGGTGACCAATGTGGCGGTCGCCGACCGCGTCACCTATACCGGCTTTCTCAACACGCTGGGCGCCTACAGCACCGAGCGTCTGGTGCCGGCGGCACCGCTGATCCGCCTGCCCGAGAGCATCGGCTTCGAGACGGCCGCCGCGATGACCATGCGCGGCCTGACCTCGGCCTACCTGCTGCGCCGCATCCACGCCTTCCAGGCGGGCGACACCATCCTGCTGCATGCCGCTGCCGGCGGCGTCGGCCTCATCGTCTCGCAGTGGGCCAAGCTGCTCGGCCTGACCGTGATCGGTACGGTGTCGACCGAGGCCAAGGCCGAGGTGGCGCGCGCCCATGGCTGCGACCATGTGATCAACTACAGCCACGAAGACGTGGCCAAGCGCGTGCGCGAGCTGACCGGCGGCGTGGGCGTGTCGGTAGTGTTTGACAGCGTGGGAAAGAACACGTTCATGGCCTCGCTGGACTCGCTCAAGCGGCGCGGCACCATGGTCTGCGTCGGCACCGCCTCGGGCCCGATCCCGCCCTTCGATCCCGTGCTGCTCGCCATGAAGGGCTCGCTGTTCCTGACCCGCCCCGCGCTGGCCGACTACGTCGCCGATCCGGCCGAGAAGGCAGCGCTGGCGGGCGAGCTGTTCGACCACGTCGGCGCGGGCCGCATCCGCATCGAGATCCACCAGCACTACGCGCTGGAAGATGCCGTGCAGGCGCACAGGGACCTGGAGGCGCGCAAGACCACGGGTTCCTCGATCTTCGTCATCTGAGGAGGCTCGCCATGCAAGTCCGCCAACTCACTTGTGCGCTCGGCGCCGAACTGAGCGGTGTCCAGCTCGCCGACGCGGTCCGCGACGACGGCTTGTTCGCCGAGATCCGCGCACTGCTGCTACGCCACCGCGTCCTGTTCCTGCGCAAGCAGGAACTCAGCCGTGCCGGGCATGTGGCCTTCGCGCGCCGTTTCGGCGAGCTGGAGGACCATCCGGTCGCCGGCAGCGATCCGGAGCACCCCGGCCTGGTACGCATCTACAAGACGCCAGACCAGCCCAACGACCGCTACGAGAACGCCTGGCACTCCGACACCACCTGGCGCGAGGCGCCGCAGTTCGGCGCGGTGCTGCGCTGTGTTGAGTGCCCGCCGGTGGGCGGCGATACCATGTGGGCCAATATGGTGCTGGCCTACGAGAACCTGCCCGTGCACGTCAAGGCGCAGATCGCCGACCTGCGCGCACGCCACGGCATCGAGGCCAGCTTCGGCGCGGCGATGCCAATCGAGAAGCGGCTGGCGCTGAAGGCGCAGTATCCCGACGCCGAGCATCCGGTGGTGCGCACGCACCCGCAGACCGGCGAGAAGATCCTGTACGTCAACGGCTTCACCACCCACTTCACCAACTACCACACGCCCGCGCGGGTGCGCTTCGGCCAGGACGCCAATCCGGGCGCCGCCGACCTGCTGCGCTACCTGATCAGCCAGGCCTATATCCCGGAATACCAGGTGCGCTGGCGCTGGGAACCCGACAGCGTGGCGATCTGGGACAACAGCGCGACCCAGCACTACGCGGTGATGGACTATCCGCCATGCCACCGCAAGATGGAACGGGCGGGCATCATCGGCGGCAAGCCGTTCTGAGCGGTGTATTGCCATGACACGGCAACCGGCGCTGGCGATCGATCTGACCTTGAGCGTTATGCCCAGCCATGTACGCCAACAGCGTGGCGATTCCTGGCTCGACATTGGTGAACTGGCGGCTTGCGCGGTCAGGAAAATCGTTCAGATCCAGCGTGTTCTTGCCAATGTCGATTCCTTCAACCTTGATATCCATTCGGCGTCTTTCCATCCAACCGCTTTGGTTTAATGGCTGTTTCAGAATTAAGCGATGCGGTTGTCTTTGCTGTCTCTTTTTTTAATGAACTTATTTAGGGTTGCAGGGATTAAAGGCGGAGTGTTTTCAGGCTCTTGAGCCCGATATCACTCCGCCTTTATGCACTGAAAACCTAAATCATTCCCATAAAACAGCCTGAACGCTATTAAAAATGGAAGCCCCGATCCTCGCTTTCCCACGAACTTGGGCTTGCGCCCAGGGCTTTGGTTAATCGATCTGAAGCCTCCAGAACAGATTAAACATACAAGGGGTTGGGGGAGAGAGCGAGACAGCCATCGTCATGGTGGTTTGTTTGTGCCTGTGTTGTGGCGCTGGTCCGCGCGCGGACCGGTATGCGTGCCGGTGCGCTTCCCGGGGGAGATCCGGCCGACGGGGAATGCGGGACCCCGTGCCGGTACGGCCGCTCAGGCGCCGGTGGAAACGGCGACGCGAGGCGTCGTCGCCAGTGCCTGCTGCATGGCGCCGAACAGCACCGGGGCCGTGCGCGCGCCGGTGATGCAGTGCCTGCCGGCGAAGACGAACTGGGGCACGCCTTGGCCGGCGCGCAGCGGCGGCGGCGGCACGCTCAACCACGGCAGCCACGGCTCGCTGCCTTGCACGGGCGCATGCGACGGTCCGGGGGGGACGATGCCGCAGGCCAGGATGGCGTCGCGCAGCACGGCGGGATCGCCGATGTCCTGCGCCTCGACGAAATAGCGCGTGAACAGTCCGTCAATGAGCGCCGCGGCCGCTGGCGCACCATGCGCTTGCGCGGCGTACTGGATCAGCCGGTGCGCCAGCAGCGTGTTGGGCAGGACTTCGATGCGCTCCAGCGCCAGCTCGAGGCCGGCTTCGCGGGCCGCCTCCCGCACCTGGGCCTGACGCGCCGCCATGGCCTTGGGGCTGCCGAGGCGGGCCAG
>NZ_JARJLM010000342.1 GCF_029335485.1 Cupriavidus basilensis | reverse complement strand
CCGGCGCGGCAGCACGGACTATCAGCGCGCCAACGGCGACGCCAGCCAGGGCGGCCTCAATCCCTGCCTCGGCCCGCTTGCGACAGGTCCGTTCTATGCCATCCGCCTCTACCCTGGCGACATCGGCGCGGCAACCGGCCTGCTGACCGATGCCGACGCACGCACGCTCGACGCCGCCGGGAAGCCCATTCCAGGCCTGTATGCCTGCGGCAACGATATGCACTCCATCATGGGCGGCGCCTATCCCGGCCCCGGCATCACCATCGGCCCGGGCCTGACCTTTGCCTATCTGGCCGCCCGGCATGCCGTTTCACGCGCTCATGGTGCATCGGGCGATGAGGCGCGCGCCCCCACTCCGGCTCCCGGCAACCCCGCTCCACTCTCACGCGAACCACGCAACATGCACGAGTGCCTCCGATAGCGGACGCGCCAGACCTCGACTGACCGGTGGCGACAAGACTGCCGGCTTCCACCTCCCCAAACCGGAACGCGGCATCGCCGCCTTCAGGAGACAACCCATGATCCATTCCCGCCTCGCCTCGCATGCGACTGGCGCGCCTGCCAACACCTTCGGCCAAAAGCTGCGCAATGCCTTCGCCGTAGGCAGGGTCCGCTGGGGCATGCTGGCCCTGGTGTTCTTCGCCACCACGCTCAACTACATCGACCGCGCCGCGCTGGGCGTGTTGCAGCCGGTGCTGGCCAAGGCCATGAACTGGACCGCCCAGGACTACGCCAACATCAATTTCTGGTTCCAGGTCGGCTACGCCGTCGGCTTTGCCGCGCAGGGCCGCCTGATCGACAAAGTGGGCGTGAAGCGTGCCTTCCTGCTTGCGGTGCTGCTGTGGAGCGTCGCGGCCGGCGCGCACGGGCTCGCGGTCTCGGCCGCCGGCTTCATGGTCTGCCGCTTCTTCCTTGGCCTGACCGAAGCCGCCAACTACCCCGCCTGCGTCAAGACCACGCGGCTGTGGTTTCCGGCCGGCGAGCGCGCCATGGCCACCGGCATCTTCAACGCCGGCACCAATGTCGGCGCACTGGTCGCGCCGGTGATGCTGCCGCTGATCCTGGCGGCCTGGGGCTGGCAGGCGGCTTTCTACTGCATTGGCGCGCTGGGCATCGTCTGGGCGGTGTTCTGGGTGCGCAACTACTACGATCCCGAGCAACATCCGCGCGTCGGCCAGCGCGAGATGCAATACGTGCAGCAAGGCGTGGAACCGGCGCCGCAGAAGGTGCCGTATTCGCGCATCCTGCGCATGCGCGGCACCTGGGCCTTCGCCCTCGCCTACACCATCACCGCGCCGGTGTTCTGGTTCTATCTTTACTGGCTGCCGCCCTTCCTCAACCAGCAATACAACCTCGGCATCAGCGTGACGCAGATGGGCATTCCGCTGATCGTGATCTACCTGATGGCGGACGTGGGCAGCATTGGCGGCGGCGCGCTGTCGTCGCTCCTGATCAGCCGCGGCATGGCGCCCGTGAAGGCACGGCTGCTGTCGATGCTGGTCTTTGCCATCTGCATCACCACGATCGTGCTCGCCGCCGGCGCCAGCAGCCTGTGGATGGCGGTGGCCGCCATCTCGATCGCGATCGCCGCGCACCAGGCCTGGACCGCCAATATCTGGAGCATGGTGATGGACTACACGCCCAAGGAAGTGGTCAGCTCCGTATTCGGCTTCGGCGGCATGATCGGCGCCATCGGCGGCATGTTCATGACGCAGCTCGTCGGCTACGTCCTGACCAGGACCCATGACAACTACTCGGTGCTGTTCAGCATGATCCCGTGCGCCTACTTCATCGCGCTGGCCTGGCTGTACTTCATGGCACCGCGCTCGGCCGCAGCAGCTAGCGCGAGCCCGAGCCAGGCATAAGCAACGCCCGGCACGCCGGCCGGGCCCCCTCGCACGAATCCCGCTGAGCCGGCGGGATTCATGATCCCGGTGAATGCCGGCACCGGCACAGAGCTGCTTCAAACAGCCCGTGCAAATGGCAACAACAAAAGAGGACGGAGATTTCCATGAAGAAAATGCTAGTGCCGCTCGCGGCGCTGGGCGCACTCGCTCAGCCTGCGTTTGCGCAATCCAATGTCACCCTGTACGGGCTGATCGACACCACCATCCGTTTCACCACCCACGCGAACGCCGCCGGCAACAACAAGTGGGAGATGACCGATGGCGAACTCACCGGCAGCCGCTGGGGCCTGCGTGGCACCGAAGACCTCGGCAACAGCCTGAAGGCCTTCTACATCCTCGAATCGGGCTTCAGTCCAGATAGCGGCGCCAGCCTGCAAGGCGGCCGCCTGTTCGGTCGCACCGCCGTGATCGGCCTGGATGGCGACTTCGGCAAGCTCGCGCTGGGCCGACAGTACACCCTCGCGCATGAGATCCTGTCTTCCTACGAGGCCATGGCTTTCGCCAACAACTCCATCGTCGGCTACCAGGGCGGCAACTACACCGGCCTGCGCTACGACAACACCATCAAGTACATCAAGTCCTTCGGCGGCCTGCAGGCCGCCGCCGCCTATACCTTCGGCGAGGTCGCCGGAAATTTCACCGCCAGCAACGCCACCGCCGGCTCGCTGGTCTACAGCACCGGTCCGATCGAAGTCGGCGCCGTCTACCAGGTCACGCATGACGTTTCCTCCGCCTTCTTCGGCGCCGTGCCGGCAGCGCAGGCCAGCAAGCAGACCGTGTGGGGGCTGGGCGGCACCTGGAAGACGGCCCGCGCACAGTATTACCTCGGCTACACCAACAACCGCCTCGATGTCGCCGACTACCGCAACAACGTGGGTTATGTCGGCACCCGCGTGAACATCACCGATGCGCTCAGCCTGATCGGCACCGTACAGTACGACTGGCTCAAGCATGCCGGCAACAGCGGCAAGCGCCTGACCACCGCGGCCATGCTGGACTACAACTTCAGCAAGCGCACCGATGTGTATGTGGCAGTGGATTACACGCAATTGCGCGGTGCCTGGATCGCGCTGAACGGTTCGCCCAACTTCAACAACAGCGGCAATATGTTCGGCAACACCACGCGCCTCGGTGCCATGGCAGGCATACGTCATAAATTCTAAAACAGATAAGCTGGGCGCATGCAGGGCTGCGCCCAGCGAAGACGCGACGCATGCGAGCTGTGGCAAGTGAGCGGGCGGCATGCTATGCGGCCTGCAGGTAGTACAGTAAAACCTTTGACAACGACCGACCACGCGGATGAACTGGTCGACCAGCTCCGTCAAGCCCACGGCCTGAAGCTGTCGCAGCAGTTCTTGCGACTCGCCAATGTACGAGCCCAGCCCGGATGCCGGCGCACCACCGGCTGCGCGCTCGATCGCTCCGACTGTGATCACCTCGGAGGGCTGTACACCCTTCCCTTCAACGCATGCTTGGATCGAGATGCGCATGGGAAGCTGCGGTAGTCTGAGTAGACAATAGACCCCACGGTTTCCCCCCTGCTTTTGGCCACTCCCCATCAACGTCGAACGGGAAACCCCAATCGTCTCTCGCCAGGTCAAGTACCTGAACAACGTCGCCGAGCAGGACCATCGGGCAATCAAGCGCATCAAGCGGCCCATGCCTGGATTCGTCCTGGTGTTTGAGTTTGATTGACCCGCATGGGCGGTCACCGCGGTATTCAGCGTGCCCAGTTGGATTCGGGTGCAACACATTGGTCCGCCTTCAGACTGTCAGGCACCACACTCGACACTGCGGCCACGGTTGCCATGGTTCCAATCCTCGTGCAGGCACCCGAACTCCTTGGCGCAAGACCCCTTTTCTACTTCGCACCAGCAAGTCGGCTGTGAGCAACACTCACCGCGCCCATTTGACGGCAGAACTCATCGTCGTGTAAATTCTATAATTCATTGGTTCAACCAACGACAAAATCTAGGTTGATTCGAATGCAACTCCTGTTGGCTGTCTTCGCCCGGTGGCAAGTCGGCGCCAGTGCGGTCTATGGGAGACACAAAAAACGAAATGGGATCGACTATTCCCAATTGGAGGAGATGCAATGAAGTCCAGAGTATGCATTGCGGCCGTTGGCGGGCTGTTCTCGATGGCTGCCCACGCGCAATCGAGCGTGACGCTCTATGGTGTCGTTGACGTGGGTGTGGAATATGCCAATCACCAGGCGGGCGGCGGGCACGACGTCGTTCGGGAAACCGCAGGCAATATTTCCGGTTCGCGATGGGGCCTCCGGGGCTCGGAAGATCTCGGTGCCGGCCTCAAAGGCGTCTTTGTTCTGGAAAGCGGCTTTGATCCGGACACCGGAAAATCGGGCCAGGGCAACCGGCTGTTCGGCCGCATGGCATATGTGGGCTTGCAGGGGGGATGGGGCAGCATTCTGCTAGGGCGGCAGCAAAACCTGCTGTTCGACTTTATCGCCAATTTCGACCCCATGGTTTTGGCCCCAAGGTACTCCATCTTCACCCAGGATCTCGGGTTCGTCGGGCGTGCGGACAATACGGTCAAGTATGTGGGCACGTTCGGCGGATTGAACGCGGCGGCCATGTACAGCTTCGGCGCGGATAGTGGGATTGCGGAGGGTAGCGAAGTTCCCGGCAACCCCAAGCTGGGACGGGAATATGGCATCCGCCTGGATTACTCGACGGGCCCGTTCAGCTTCGGTGGTGTCTATGACGAGATCAATACCGGCACCTTGACCGTCAATCCCAACGCCAAGACCCGGCGCGCGACATTTGCCGCAACCTACGCCACTGGCACGGTCGCGACCTACGCCGGCTACCGATGGGCGAAGGCATATGATGGCGCGTTGCTTCCCGGCGCAGTACCTGGCGCCGCGAATCAGGGTTCCAATCTTTGGTGGCTAGGCCTGAGATGGCAGGCAACGCCGGCAATTTCCCTGGCGGGCGCCGCCTACTATCAGGATTTCAAGAATACGAATGCGGATCCATGGCTGTTTGTTGGCTTTGCCAACTATGCCTTCTCAAAGCGTACCGATGTGTATCTTTCGGTAGGCTATACGAAGAACAGAGGTACGTCTGCCCTCGGCCTGGGCGCCGGCGCCGCAGGCTTTGGGAATACCGATCCGGGCATGAACCAATTCGGTACGACGATCGGCTTGCGCCACAAATTCTGAGCACTTTTCAATGTCGTGAGACTTCGCAGGATCGGCACCGAAGTCTCATAGGTTCATACGCGGCGCTCGACCGGATGGAGCGCTCGTGACTGTTGATCTCCCTTCATGGTGCAAGGGTTCGTGGCACTGTGTTGCACACAGTGCCACGTTTTTTTCCGGACGCCCAAGTGTAGAGCGGTTGGCCATAATGAGGAGGGTACCGATGTCATCGGATTCACGCCTGGAGAACGCGGTCCAGGAAGGAGATTTCAGCTCGCTTGAGCGCCTGCACGCAGGCCGCTTCAGCTGCCGGGCATTCTTGCCGCACCAGGTGCCGCGCGAAACGATTGAGCGAATCCTTCGCCTGGCACAACGAGCGGCATCCTGGTGTAATTCTCAACCCTGGAAGATGGTCATTGCGAGTGGCGTTGCCGCGGACCGGTTCCGTGAGGCGATGCTTGATGGGGTGGCGCGGGAGCCTGCTGCTCCGGATTTTCCGTGGCCACGCGAGTACCAGGGGATATACCAGGAGCGCAGGCGGGAATGCGGGCTGGCCTTATATGCGAGCGTAGGAGTTGCAAAAGGCGACAGGGAAGCCTCATCCAGACAGGCAGCAGAGAATTTCCGGCTGTTCGGCGCTCCACACGTAGCCATTGTCACGACGGATGAGGCGCTCGGCGTCTACGGCGCGATCGACTGCGGCGGCTATGTCAACAACTTCATGCTTGCTGCCCATGGCCTTGGCGTCGCCTGCGTGGCGCAGGCCGCGTTGGCATCCCGGCCGGCCTTGGTCCGTCGTCACTTTGGTCTGTCGGCGGACCGGTTGATCGTCTGCGGGGTCTCATTTGGCTTCCCAGACCACGCACATGCGGCAAATGGCTTCCGTACCACGCGAGCGGAATTGCCGGACGTCGCCAGCTGGGTGGACGAGTAGCTGCGGTGGCAATCCCCCTCCTCCGGGACGAAGCTGGCACACCATGGATCGCGCGTGCCTGGCTGATCGAGTGGACCTGTCTCGTTCTACGCAACACGCACTGTGTGAATCCGTGCCGCTTGATCACAATGCCACGATGGCCGATGCGCGTCGTATACGTCACGCCCGCAGCCCGGCTGGCGCGGCGATTACGCTGAACGCGATGCGTGCCGGCCATGCCGTTTAGCCGGCGCACCGCGGCTAAACGGTAGACGCCGGCTACCATGGCGGCTTACTCGACCGGCTCGTAGGGCAACCCGACGTAGTTCTCGGCAATGCTCTTCAGCCCGGCCTCCGAGCTTGTGAAGTAGTCGTAGTCGGTCCGCTGCATGCGCTTGTCGAATGGCTCGTTCTCCGGAAATTCATGCAGCAAGTTGGTCATGAACCAGGAAAAGCGCTCGGCTTTCCAGACGCGCCGCAGCGCGATATCCGAGTACTTGTCGAGCAGCTCTGTCCGGCCTTTCTGATAGACCAGCCGCAGGATGCGGTAGAGCGTACTGACATCGCTGGCCGCAAGGTTCAGGCCCTTTGCGCCGGTCGGGGGGACGATGTGCGCGGCATCGCCGACAAGGAACAGTTTTCCATACTGCATGGGCTCGACCACATAGCTGCGCAGCGGCGCGATGCTCTTCTCCATCGACGGGCCGGTCACAAGCTTGTCGGCCACCGCTTCCGGCAGGCGCCGCTTCAACTCTTCCCAGAAACGTTCGTCGGACCAATCCTCGACTCGCTCCGTCAATGGCACTTGCAGATAGTAGCGGCTGCGTGTGTGGGAACGCTGGCTGCAAAGCGCGAAGCCTCGGTCGTGATGCGCATAGATCAGTTCGTGACTGACCGGCGGCGTGTCGGATAGCAGGCCCAGCCAGCCGAAGGGGTAGACGCGCTCGTAGTGCTTCTGAACCTCCGCCGGGATGGTCTGCCGCGAGACACCGTGGAAGCCGTCGCAGCCGGCGATGTAATCGCAGTCCAGGCGGGCCGTTTCGCCGTCCCGCTCGAACGTGACATAAGGCTGCTCGTCCTTCACGCCATGGGGGCGGACGTTGGCAGCCTGATAGATCGTGGTGGCGCCGGCTGCCCTGCGGGCTTCCATCAGGTCGCGAGTCACTTCTGTCTGCCCGTAGACCAGTACTGTGCTGCCACCAGTCAGCGTCTTGAGGTCCACGCGGTCGCGTCGTCCCCCATACGTCAGCTCGATGCCTTCATGCACGAGCCCTTCCGCGTCCATGCGTTCGCTCACGCCGGCCTCGCGCATCAGGTCGACGGTACCTTGCTCCAGTACGCCGGCGCGGATGCGGCCAAGCACGTACTCGGGCGCCTGGCGTTCCAGGATGATGTTGTCGATGCCCGCGCGGGTCAGCAACTGCCCTAGCAGCAGGCCCGATGGCCCGGCGCCGATGATCGCGACCTGTGTCTTCATCTTGATTCCTCCTCAATGCCCCGTGACGTCGCCTGCCGCATGCGGCCAGTTCCGCCACGCGCTGTCATCACAGATCCATGAGCTTGGCCAGCACGTTGCGCTGAATCTCATTGCTGCCGCCCCCGATGGGCCCCACGCGCGAGTCACGGAAGAACATCTGCATGTCGTATTCCATCGAATAGCCTGCGCCACCGAGAACCTGCAGGCCGATGTCAGCGCACTTGAAGTTGTTATCGGTGGCGACGATCTTGGCGATGGAGGTTTCCTGCAAGGCGGGATGGCCTCCGTCGAGCAGTTCCGCGACACGATAGGTAGCCTGGCGTGCCGTCTCCGACATGATGAGCATGTCGGCAAGCTTGTGCTGGATGACCTGGAACTTCGAGATCGGCTGGCCGAACTGGATTCTGTCCTTGGCGTAATCGCGCGCGTACTCTGTGATCTTGAAGCAATGACCGGACGAAATTGCCGCAAGCGCCAGGCGCTCAAGGCCCAGGCACTTCATGATGTTCTTCCATGCCATGCCTTCGCCGCCGATCAGGTTGCTGGCAGGCACATGGACATTATCGAAGAACACCTCATTGGCATGCGAGGTCCGCCGGCCGAGCATCGACAAGGGCTTGATGGTCACCCCCGGAGCCTTGGCGTCGACCAGCAACGTGCTGATGCCCTGGTGGCGATCTGCCCCGGTGTCGGTCTTGGTGATCACGACGAGGTAGTCCGCAACGTGGGCACAGGTGATCCAGACCTTGTTGCCATTGAGTACGAACTCATCACCTTCGCGGCGGGCGCTGGTCTTGATGCCGGCCACGTCCGAGCCGGTGCCCGGCTCGGACATGGCCAGCGCCAGCTTGGTCCTGCCAGCGATGATGCCAGGCACGATAGCCTGCTGAAGTTCCGGCGAACCGAACTTGGCGATATGCATGCCGGCATAGATTGCCGTGGTGGTCACGGCCTGGGCAATGCCGGTGTAGTAGTAGCCGAGCGTCTCCAGGAAAACGGCGATGTCCTTGAAACTGCCGCCCATGCCCCCGAGCGATTCGGGATAAAAAATCCCAAGATAGCCTGCTTCGGCCAGCGCATTGAAGGCTTCGTGCGGGAACTCACGCGCTTCGTCCATTTTGCGGATCTTGTCCCATGGAAGGTGGCGCGAAAGCAGGTCGAGCACGCCTTCGCGCATCATGCGCTGCTCGTCCGACAATCCGGCAATATTCATCAACGTCATTGCATACTCCAGAAGGTTGAAGCTGGGTCAGGTGACTTCGCCAGGACCGGGGTACCGGCGCAGGCTCCAG
>NZ_JARJLM010000341.1 GCF_029335485.1 Cupriavidus basilensis | reverse complement strand
GACCAGGAAGTCACCCTCTTTACGGCCATCCCGGTAGGGATCGCCGCCGCCATCGTCACCACGCTGTTCAAGGAAGCACTGGACGCCAGCGGCTATGTGATGTTTGGCACGCATGCGGACATCGTCACCGTCTTCGCGGGACTGGCGCTGGCATGGCGGGTGGTGATCCCGACGCTCGGCGGCATGATCGCCGGCCTGCTGCTGACCGCCGCGGCCCGGCTGAACGCGGCCAAGCCCGGGGTTTCCGACTATATGGAAGCGGTCGCCAGCGGCACCGGGCGGCTGCCGGTACGCATCACCCTGCTGCGCGCGCTGTCCTCGTTCTGCTCCATCGTCACCGGCAGCTCGGTCGGCAAGGAAGGCGCGATGATCCAGCTGGCGGCGCTGTGCGGATCGGTATTCCCGTCGGCGCGCGCCGGCGCGGGGCCCGATGGCGACACCAATCTGCGCCGCATGCTCACCGCCTGCGCGGCCGCGGCCGGGCTGGCCTCGGTCTATCACACGCCGCTGTCGGCCGCCGTGTTCGTGGCCGAAGTGGTGTTCGGCGCAGTGGCGGTGCAGCGGCTGATGCCGCTGTTCCTGGCATCGGTGGCGGGCACCGTGGTCAGCCAGCTGCACGGCGGCCTGCAGCCGCTCTACCCCGGCCTGACCGTGCCGTCCGACCTGCTGCACCCGCCGATGCTGCTGGCCGCCGTCTTGCTGGGCGTGCTGGCCGGCGTGGCGGGCGCGCTCTTCATGCGCGCCTCGAGCCTGGCCAAGGGCGCCTTTGCCCGCCTGCCGGGCGGCCTGGTGCCGCGCCTGGCGCTGGGCGGCACCCTGGTCGGCGTGCTGGCGGTCTGGGTGCCGGAAGTGGTTGGCAACGGTTACTACACCATCCAGTCGATCCTGATGGCGCATCCGCTGAGCGTGCCGCTGGTGGGCGTGCTGCTGGCCAAGCTGCTGGCCACCGTGCTCAGCATGGGTTCGGGCGCGGTGGGCGGTGTGTTCACGCCCTCCCTGTTCATCGGCGCCGCGCTGGGACAGTTGCTGGCGCCGGCCGTGCCGGGCGGCAGCGGCGCGCCGCTGCTGCCGCTGGTGGGCATGTGCGCGTTCCTGGCCGCCACCAGCCAGGCGCCGCTGATGTCGGTGCTGATGGTGTTCGAGATGACGCTGGCGCCGGCATTGCTGCTGCCCGGCATGATCGGCGCGGCGGCGGCCTACTACACGGCCTCGCGCTGCCAGACCCTGTCGCTGTACAGCGTGGTGGCCGAGCGCACGCAG
>NZ_JARJLM010000340.1 GCF_029335485.1 Cupriavidus basilensis | reverse complement strand
GCTGCCGCCGTGCGTGCGGTGCTGGACGAGGACCCGTTGCAGCGCTTCCCTGCCAGGCTGCCCAAGCTGCCTGATTTCTTCCAGCCCGGCAGCTTCCGCCGCCCGGTGCTGGCGGCCGGCCCCGGGGCTGGCAAGCCGCTGCCCGACGCGGCCTTGCAGCACCTGGGCACCATGCTGGCCTTCCCTGCTGCCGAAGGCCGCTATCCCGGCCTGGACATGGTCAAGACCGCCTGCACGCCAGAGTCGCTGGCGGACTTTGCCTGGGACAATTTCGCGGCCTGGCTGCTGGTCAACGCGCCCGCCAAGGAGAACTGGGCCCTGAGCGCGCTGGGCGTGCTCGGCAACGACGATACCGCGCGCCGCCTCACCCCGTATCTCCGCGCCTGGCCCGGCGAGGCCGCGCATGCGCGCGCCGTGGCCGGGCTCGATGTGCTGGCCATGGTGGGCAGCGACGTCGCGCTGATGCACCTCAACGGCATTGCGCAGAAGATCAAGTTCAAGGGCCTGCAGGATCGCGCCCGCGAGAAGATCGACGAGATCGCCGAGGCGCGCGGGCTTACGCTGGAAGAGCTGGAAGACCGTCTCGCCCCCGACCTGGGACTGGACGAGCATGGCACGCTGTTGCTCGATTTCGGGCCGCGCCAGTTCCGGGTTGGCTTCGACGAGGCGCTCAAGCCGTTCGTGCGCGATGCCGACGGCGCGCGGCTGGCCGACCTGCCCAAGCCCAAGAAGACCGACGATGCCGCGCTCTCCAAGGAAGCGGTGGATCGCTTCAAGGCGCTCAAGAAAGACGCCCGCACCATCGCCAGCCAGCAGGTGCTGCGGCTGGAGCTGGCCATGTGCGCGCGCCGGCGTTGGAGCGCCGCGGTGTTCGAGCCCTTCCTGGCGCAGCATCCGCTGGTGCGCCATCTGGTGCAGCGGCTGGCCTGGGGCGTGTACCGCGTGACGGATGGCGGCAACAGCGGCGGCGAACTGCTGGCCTGCTTCCGCGTGGCCGAGGATGGCAGCTACACCACGGCCGGGGACGATGGCTGCGCCCTGCCGGAAGGCGATGATATCCGCGTGGGCATTCCCCATGCGCTGGAGCTGCCGGCTGCCGATGCGGCAGCCTTCGGCCAGCTGTTCGCCGACTACGAGCTGCTGCAGCCGTTCCCGCAGATCGGGCGCGATACCTATGCGCTGACCGAGGCCGAGCAGCAGGCCGTCGTTCTGGAGCGCTGGAAGGGCGTGGTGATCCCCACCGGCAAGCTGTTCGGCCTGGCCAATCGCGGCTGGCGCCGCGGCGCCGCGCAGGACGGCGGTGGCATCTGGTACTACACCAAGCAGGTTGACGGCAGCCGGGTGATCGAACTGACCTTCGATCCCGGCATGATCGTGGGCATGCCCGAAGAGTATCCCGAGCAGACCCTGCAAGGCCTGCAGTACGGCGTCGACGGGCACGGCTGGGGCATCGCCAACGGCGGCGGCAAGAAGTTTGCCGGGCTCGACCCGATCGCCGCCAGCGAGCTGATCCGCGATATGGAGAGCCTGCGCGCATGAGCCCATACCGTCCCACCTCCCGAGTCTCGCTGCTCGCATCAACGGAAGACCACCATGGTTGACAAGACCGGCCCCGCGCTCCAGCGGCCGCCCGCCGAACTGCTCTACGCCGATGAACTCGCGCGCCTGGCCGCGGCCGACGACACCCCGCGCCCGCCCGGCTGGGCGCTGTCGCTGACCGCCGCGCGGCGCTTCATTCTGGGCGACGCAGGGCAGGACATCGCCGCCAAGCTGGTGGCGCCCGCTGCCATGATCGAGCGGGCCCTGGTCACGCTTGCCACCGGGCGCGGGCTGATGCTGGTGGGCGAGCCCGGCACCGCCAAGTCCTTGCTGTCGGAGCTGCTGGCGGCGGCGGTCAGCGGCACCTCCACGCTGACCATCCAGGGGGGAGCCTCCGTCACCGAGGACCAGATCAAATACGGCTGGAACTACGCGCTGCTGATCAACGAAGGCCCGAGCCAGCGCGCGCTGGTGCCGGCGCCGCTCTACGTGGGCATGCAGCAGGGCCGCATCGTGCGCTTCGAGGAGATCACCCGCACCCCGCTGGAGGTGCAGGATTGCCTGCTGGCGATGCTGTCGGACCGGGTGATGGCGGTGCCGGAGCTGGGAGGCGAGGCCGGCATGCTCTACGCCCGCGAAGGCTTCAACATCATCGCCACCGCCAACACGCGCGACCGCGGCGTCAACGAGATGAGCGCCGCGCTCAAGCGCCGCTTCGATTTCGAGACGGTATTCCCGATCCTGGATTTCCAGCGCGAACTGGCGCTGGTGGAGGAAGCCTCGGCGCAGCTGCTGGCCCGCAGCGGCATTCCCCGGCGGGTGCCGGAGCCGGTGCTGGAGCTGCTGGTCACCACCTTCCGCGACCTGCGCGGGCAGGGCACGCAGCCGCGCCGCGGCGGCGAGGCCGAGGGCGGCACCGAGCGCATGAGCGCGGTCATGTCCACCGCCGAGGCCGTCAACGTGGCGCACGCGGTGGGCGTGCGCGCCTGGTTCCTGGAGCAGCGCGACGGCAGCCCCGCCGACCTGGTCGACTGCATCGGCGGCACCGTGGTCAAGGACAACGCCGACGACCGTGCCAAGCTGCGCCGCTATTTCGAGCAGAAAGTGTCGCGGCGGGCCGGCACGCACTGGCAGGCCTACTTCGCCGCGCGCGACCGGCTGCCTTGATGCCGCACGCATGCCCAAGCCGATGACAGCGCCGGACACCATGCTGCCGGCGCCGCCGCATGCCGAGCCGTACGTGATCGGCGTGCGCCACCACAGCCCCGCCTGCGCGCGGCTGGTGGCCGAGCGCATCGAGGCGCTGCGGCCCCGCTTCGTGCTGATCGAAGGGCCGGCGGATTTCAACGGGCGGCTGGACGAGCTGCGCCTGCCGCACCGGCTGCCGGTGGCGATCTTCAGCTATTTGTCCGCGCCGCGCGCGCAGCGTGGCTCGTGGACACCGTTCTGCGAGTACTCGCCGGAATGGGTGGCGCTGCAGGGCGCCGCGAAGGCCGGTGCGCAGGCTTGCTTTATCGACCTGCCGGCCTGGCACGACGCGCTGTCCGATCTCAGCAACCGCTATGCCGACGCGGACGACCATCACCATGCCGAGCGCGCCGCCGCCTACGAGGCGGCACTGTGCGAGGCACTCGCCATCGATGGCCGGGATGCGCTGTGGGAGCACCTGTTCGAGGGCGGGATGCCGCTGCCGGCATTGGCCGAAGCGCTGGATACGCACTTCAGCCAGCTGCGCGGCGACGACCCCGGCTCGGTCGCCAACGCCGAGCGCGAGACCATGATGGCGCGCTGGATCGCCTGGGCCATGGGCCAGGCCCGGGGCGCGCCGGTGCTGGTGGTGTGCGGCGGCTACCACGCGCCGGCACTGCGGGCGCTGTGGCGCGGGCACGCCGATGCGGCGGGTGGCGAACCGCCCGCGGTGCCGATGCCGGAGGTGGATGCGGAGGATGCGGCGGACGAGGCGGCAGCGGAGGACGCGCTGCCGGTGCGCTGCGGCAGCTACCTGGTGCCCTACACCAGCAAGCGTCTCGACGCCTTCGCTGGCTATGCCTCGGGCATGCCTTCGCCGATGTACCAGTCATGGGTGTGGCGGCACGGCAGCGCCGAGGCCGGCAAGCTGGCGCTGGCTCAGACCCTGCATCGCCTGCGCGAGAAGAAACTGCCCGCGTCCACCGCCGATCTGAAGGCGCTGCATAGCCATGCCCACGGCCTGGCGCTGCTGCGCGGGCATGCGCAGCCCTTGCGCTGCGACTGGCTGGACGCCAGCGCCGCCACCCTGATCAAGGACGCGCTCGACGCGCCGCTGCCCTGGACCTATCGCGGCCCGCTGCTACGCGGAACCGATCCGGTGCTGGTCGAGCTGATGGACGTGCTGGCCGGCGACCAGGTGGGCCTGCTCGCCGCCGGCACGCCGCAGCCGCCGCTGGTGGCGTCCGTCGAGGCCGAGCTGGCGGCGCATGGCATCGTGCTGGAGCCAGGCCGTCCGCTGCAGCTCAGGCTGGACCTGCTGCAAGCTGCCGACCGCCAGCGCAGCCGCGTGCTGCACCGGCTGCGCATCCTGGCGCTGCCCGGCGTCAGCCGCGAGCGGGGCGCGCCGCTAGCACTATCCGGCGAGCGCGAGGAGCACTGGCGCCTGCTCGGTTCGCTGGAGCAGCGCGCCGCGCTGATCGAGGCCGGCGCCTATGGCGCCACGCTGCACGATGCCGCCCGCACCCGGCTGGAAGAGGGCCTGCGCGGCGCAGCCGGCAAGCTGGCGGCGCTGGCGGTGCTGCTTAACGATGCGGCCTTCGCCGGGCTGCCGGAAGCCGGCGCCGCCTCGCTCGCAGAGCTGGGCGAGGCGGTGGCCGCGGCTTCGCGCTTCGAGGAACTGGGCGAGGCGCTGGCGCTGCTCCATGCCTTGCTTCGCCACGGCCAGATGCTCGGCATGGCCGGTGCGCCGGTGTTGCGCACGGCGGTGGCGGCAGCGGTGGAGCGGGCGCTGTGGCTGCTCGACTTGCCGGGGCAGGTGGCATCCGCCGAGCAGCAGGCGCATCTGATGACCTTCCGCGCGGTGCGCGACGTGGTGCGCGATGCGCGCAACGGCGCGTTCGACGAGAGCCCCGGGCACGGGCAGGCTGCGGGCCAGCCGCCCCTGCTCGATCCGCAGCGCGCCCTGGCCGTCTGGCGGCGCAAGGCGCGCGATCCGCAGGCCGCGCCCGCTAGCCGTGGCGCGGCGCTGGGCGCCCTGGCCAGCCTGGATGAGCCGGCGCATGGCGAGGCGGCTTTGCAGGATGCCGCCGGCGACAGCAGCAACGGCGCGCTGCGCCTGTTGGCGGGTTTGCCGCCGGCCAGCATCGGCGATGCGCTGGCCGGCCTGCTGGCGCTGGCGCGCGATGTGCTGGCCCACGCTGGCGTATTTGTCGGCGGGCTCGATGGCCTCTTGCAACAGCTTGACGACGAGGCCTTCGTGCAGGCGCTGCCAGCCATGCGCATGGCCTTTGCCTGGCTGCCGCCGGCCGAGCGCGGCGCGCTGGCGCGCCAGGTGCTGGCATTGCGCGGCGCCGAAGCCTACGGCGAGCGGGCGCTCACCGCGCCGCTGGGCGCGCACGACGCGGTGGACCTCGCCGCCGCGCGCCTGTTGGAGGCTGCCGTGGCGGCACGCCTGCGTTACTGGGGCGTGCCTGTCGGTACGCCTGCCGATCTCAATCCGGAATCCGCCGCGCCATGAGCCTGCACCTGCCCGATCCCCTGCAACGCTGGCGCCTGCTGCTGGGCGAGGCTGCCCAGCCCGCGCTGGGCGAACTCGATGCCGATGCCGCCGCGGCCGATGCCGCGCTCGACTGGCTCTACGGCCGCGACCCGGAGCTTGCACAGCGCGGCGAGCGCCGCGGCGGCGGCGGCGCGTCGCAATTGAACACGCCGGACTGGATCAACGAGATTCACCGCCTGTTCCCGCGCGAGGTGATCGAGCGGCTGGAGCAGGATGCGGTGGAGCGCTACGGCATCGACGAAGTGGTGACCAACCTCGAAGTACTGGAGCGCATCGAGCCGTCCGCGGCGCTGCTGCGCGCGGTGCTGCACACCAAGCACCTGATGAATCCCGAGGTGCTGGCCGCGGCGCGCAAGCTGGTGGCGGAGGTAGTGCGGCGCATCATGGAGAAGCTCGCCACCGAAGTGCGCCAGGCCTTCTCCGGCACGCGCGACCGCCGCCGCCGCTCGCGCGTGCGCATCGCCCGCAATTTCGATTTTCGCCGCACGCTGCGCGAGAACCTGCACCGCTGGGATCCGCAGCGCGGCAAGCTGTTCGTCGAGGCGCCGGCCTTCTTCAGCCGCGTGCGCAGCCACGCCGAGAAATGGGACATCATCCTGCTGGTCGACCAGAGCGGCTCGATGGTGGATTCGGTGATCCATGCCGCGGTGATGGCCGCCTGCCTGTGGCACCTGCCGGGCATGCGCACGCGGCTGGTGGCGTTCGATACCGCGGTGGTGGATCTTACCGCCGACGTGGCCGACCCGGTGGAGCTGCTGATGCGCGTGCAGCTCGGCGGCGGCACCGATATCGCGCGTGCCGTGGCCTATGCCCAGGGGCAGATATCGTCCCCGTCGCGCAGCATCGTGGTGCTGATCAGCGACTTTTACGAGGGCGGCAGCGAGTACGAACTGGTGCGCCGGTCAAGGCGCTGGTCGGCGCGGGCGCGACCGTGCTTGGACTGGCGGCGCTGGATGCGCGCGCCGAGCCGGTGTACAACCGCGCGCTGGCGGCGCGCCTGGTGCGCGAAGGCGCTCACGTGGCGGCGATGACGCCCGGCGAGCTGGCGGCCTGGCTGGCCGAGAAGGTGGCCGGCAAGGCGGGCGGGCAGGTGCCCGGGGGGCTGGCCGCATGAAGACGACGCCGCGGGCGTGCGCAGGAAAGAACATGTCGAAGAACGTATCGAGGGGCGCGTCATGAAGGCGGATCGCGCCGACCTGCTTGAATTGACGCCCGAGGCGCTGGTGGCGCTGGCCAACGCCGGCTTCGTCAAGCGCGCGCAGAAGGAGATGGCTGAAGGCAAGGCCCCCGCGCTCGCGCAGGATGCCGACGGCACCTTGCACGCCACCTATGCCGATGGCACCCGGACCAGCCTTGCCGCGGGCCGCTCGCTGCGCGATGCGGCCTGCAGCTGTATCGCCTCGGGCCTGTGCCGCCACCGCATCCTGCTGGTGCTGGCCTACCAGCAGTCTTGTCGCGATGGCGCCGGTGCCGCTCAGCCGGCGCACGATACCGCCGCCGTTGCGGGCGAGGGCGCGCGCGCCGGCCTGGACGAAAGCACCAGCGACAGCCCGGGTGGCAACGCGGACCGCCAGCCGGCCCCGAGCAGCGACACCGTTGCCGAGGCCGGGACGCCGGCAGGCGGCCCATGGTCGCCGGCGGACTTCGACGATGCGGCGCTGCAGGCGGCGCTGCGTCCGGCCACCCTGCGCCAGGCCGTGGAGCTGGCCCGCGCACGGCCGGTGGCGAAGCTGGCCGGCTGGCGCGCGCAGGCGCCAGCGCCCACCGCCCATCTGCCGATGTGCACGGTGCGGTTTTTCTCGCGCCACAGCCTTGGCCATGCCCGCTGCGATTGCCAGGAGGGCGGCGGCTGCGCCCACGTGGCGCTGGCGGTCTGGGCGTTCCGCGCGGCGGCTGCGCGCCAGCCCGGCCAGACCGATGCCACGGTGGAGATCGTGCCGCCGGAGCCGGACGGCATAGACGCCGCCGCACGCCTGGCCGATGCGCAGGTATTGCGTGCCCTGGCCGCAGCGGTGGATGCGCTGGCCGGACAACTATGGGCCGAGGGCTCCGCCCAGGCGCCGCTGGCGCTGGCCCCGCGCCTGGGGCTGGTGCGCAGCCTGGCCGCCGATCTCGGCGCGGCCTGGGTCAGCGCCGACGTCGACGCGCTGGCGGCGCAGCTGCGCGACCAGGACAGCCGCAGCGCCCGCTACGATCCGCGCCGGCTGCTCGATGCGCTGGCGGGCCTGCAAGGCCGGCTGGCCGCCGCGCTATGGGCGGCCGACGTGGCCGACGGCACCGGCACCGCGCGCCAGCCCCAGCCGTTGTTGCCCGCGCGGCAGATCCTCGGCCTCGGCATCAAGGGCGAAGTTACGCTCGACCACCTGAAGCTGGTTTCCCTGGGCGCGGCGATGTGGGCCGACGGCGGCCATCCCGGCGCCGCCTGCGGGGCCGCCATCGCCTTCGCGGATCCCGACACCATGGGCGTGGTCGCGCTGGAGCGCAGCTGGCCCAAGGCGGAGGCTGCCGCGCCTGCGGTGCCGCTCGCGCAGCGGCGCATCGTGGGCAACCCGCTGGGCAAGCTGGCCGCCAGCCAGGTGGTCACGCGTGCGGCGCGGCGTCGCGCCAACGGTTTGCTGGAGATCGGCAGCGGCACGCGCCAGACCAATGTGCTGCCGCTGTCGCCGCAGGCCTGGAACGACCTGCGGCCGCCGCTGGCCTTCGCCACGGTGGCGTCGTTGCGCCGCCACCTGGCGCAAGCCGCGCCGTCCTGCCTGTTGCCGCGCCAGGCCATCCAGCACCTGCACGTGCTGTCGGTGGCGGACGTCGCGCACTGGGGCTGGGACGCCGCGGCGCAGACCCTGCACGCCAATCTGATGGACGCCGAAGGCCAGTGCTGCCTTTTGCGTTGCCGCCACAGCAGCGGCATGCCGGGTGCGGTGGATGCGCTGGCAGGGCTGTTGCGGTCCGCCGAGGCGGGCGGCGATCCTGTGCTGCGCGTGGCGGGTACCGTGCGCGTGCTCGGCGGCGCACTGGAAATGGAGCCGCTGGCCGTGATGACGCAGGCTCGGGCCGTGGTGCTGGCGGCGCAAGCCGCCAACGCCACGACACTACCGGCTGGCATCGCGCCGCCTCCGGCTCCCCATGCGGCGCTGGCCGGCAACGCGCTGGCGTTGCTGGCGCAATGGCTGCGCGAGGGTTTGCGCAACCAGCGTCCGACGGCGGCCGAGCGAGCTCGCGAACTATCCGCCGCGCTGGCGCGTGCCGGGCTGGAAGGGACCGCGCAGCGCATGGAAGCCGCCCTTGCCGGGCTCGGCGGCGGGCCGGGCGCAAGCGTTGCGGCGGACTGGTGGCAACTGGTCTTGTGGCTGGCGGAGGTCGAGAGCGCGGCACTGCATCCGGTGCCGGGCTGAAAGGGGCATCGACAAGAAGATGCCTGCGGCGCTCCGCGTCGGCAAGTCTCTGCCGCGCACTCGCCCGAAGCGCGCAAAGGCAACCGAAATCAGCCGCCACACGCCGTAGGCAAGCGGGGCTGAAAGGGTTCGATATCGGCAGCTGGTTTGGCGTGTACCGGCGCCCGCCGCCACGCCGAAGAAGATCGTCAACCGGCTCAATGCCGGGATGGTCAAGGTGATCCGCCAGCCCGACTTTGCCCAGCGCACGCAGGCTATCGGCACCGAGCCGCTCGGCAGTTCGAGCGGCGAAATTATGTCGCCCTTAATGCGGGTGTTTAGTCACGTAATGTCACAAAATCGATACAATCACTCCCATATGTAGATGTTTTGTCACTCTCATATTACAATGCATTACTAAACATTACAGAATGTTACAGGCTGAGCCAGAGTCTACCCGGCTACAGCCGGGCTTGTAGCCGCCATGCCGCACCCGGGTCAGGGACCGGCGGACCGCAAGTCACGGATAAGGAAATACGGTGGCAAGGCCGGAGACCGGTTACGCCGTCTTGTGCGACAGGGAAGTTCAACGTGAAAGCACCAGCGACCGGCCTCCAGCGGCCGTATGGCCTCCATGGCAGGGGCTTCTTTCAGGGCTTCGGGCTCTATGTCTCGCCTCGCTTTGCGGGGCAGCCAACCGTGCCGCGGGCCCTTTGCCAACCAGCCGCCGGAAGCGGGCGAAAGCCCCGGCGGATCGGCCGTGCCGAGAGCCAGCATGCCGTCCTGCCGCGAAGAGAGGCGGGCGGTAACCGGGCCGGTGTTGCATCGGCGCGCCGGCTGCCTTTCTGGCTCGCCAGACCCTGGCTTTCGAGAGTGCTCTCGTATCGCCGGGGATGAATGTGCGCCTCAACCTTGCCGATGGCATTGAAACCATGCTGGCAAGGGAACGCTATGTACTATGGCTGACCGGTTCCGGGTCCGATGCATTGATAGAATTTTTCTTTCTCTATCCCATCCATTTTTTCAAGCAATTCATCTTTTTTCTGCGAAACCAGGCAACGGACCGTTTCCGAAAAAGAGAGTCCCATGTACCCGGAGATTCTCTCCAGGTCCCTCTTGGCCGGGATCGGCAGGAGGCAGCTTAGCCTCTCATATTCCCCTCCCGGGCCTATTCGCGAGATACGGTACTTCCTTTGTCTTTCGGAATTTGAGAGTGGCATGATGGTGTCCAGTGTTGAAACTGCCGTTGACAGCCATCAATGCTGCCCTGCCGGGAGTATCGACCGGATTGCATGAAAAGCAGGATCTCGCGAAAAAGTAACTGCGTCTCAATGATATTTTTTTCGTGAAATAGATGATGAACCGGGCGAGCAAGGATGGCTGTCACAGTGCACGCAATGCAGCCCCGCAGCTTGGTGCTTCTCTGCATGATCGAGATTCCGCGATGCATGCTCAAAGGGCTACGGTAACCAATCCCGCCGTGCTCGCCGAACTGCTGCGGCCGGTCTGCGGCAATGTTGCCGTCGGACCTGGGGCCGGCGGGCGCATCGACGTCAGCATTGATTCGATCGTGGTCGGCGGCGCGGCGACGCATCAGATCCGGACCGTCACGGGCGCCGCATTTCGTTCCGAGGACAAGATAGACGGGTACGTCTTCGTCATGCTTCACGAGGGAGAGATCCGGGCCGGAACCGGGCGATCGGAACGAATCTGGCGGGCCCCTTCCTGTGCCATCCTGAATCCGGAAGACATTGGCAACGGACAATGGCATGCAGGCAGCTACGAATTGCTGACGATCGGCGGGCACGATGTGAGGAGGCGGCTCTCGTCCTTGCTGGGTGCGCCGGTGGCGTACCCGGTGGTGTTCGGGGCGGATGCATCGCCGACTTCCGAGGGGGCCATGATGGCGCTTTCGGTGATGCGGTTCATGCGTTCTCTCCCCGGTGCCGGCGTGCTGCCGTCGATGGCGATGGCCACCGCCGGGAGCGTACGCGACGTTGCCGTGGCGGTATTCCTCGAGATGTTCCGGCACAACTACACCGAGCGGGTGCAATGCAAGGCGCCGGGACCATTGCCGCGCCATATCAGGTCGGCCATCGAGTTCATCCATGACCATGCGCAGGAGAGCATCTGCGTCGAGGAGATCGCCAGCGCGGCACATGCCAGCGTGCGCACGCTGCAAACCGGATTTGCATCGTTCAGGGGCGTGACGCCCATGGCGTACTTGAAGCAGGTCCGACTGGAAGGCGCGCGCGACGAACTCATCCGTGCCGGCAATGCGACGATTGCCGAAGTGGCGGCGCGCTGGCGTTTTACTCACCTCGGCTTGTTTGCCAAGGCGTATCGCGATGCATTCGGCGAGCTGCCCTCGGAAACACGCCGGTTTTCCCGTGCCAAGGCGGGCATGGACGGTGTCCTGCCGCCGTGCGATAGCGATGCCGGGCGCGGGCACGAAGTGCGGGCTTGCGCCGGGCCGGCAACGCATCCCGGAAATCCCTGACACTGCGAAGTTGGCTGGATGCGCGCTGGCGCGTATCGTTCCCGGTGGCGCCTTTGGTACCGGGCGGCGCGAGGATGGCGCGCTTGGGCTGCTGCAGGAGGACCTTTGCGATCTCCGGATTCCTGTCGGCTTCACCATGCCATTTCAACACGGCCCCGTTCCATCGGGCACCTGCTGCGGCAGCATTCCGGCATAAAAAGCCCCCCTCTTGGTAGAGGGGGGTGAAGTCGATGTTTAGTGACGCCAATACCAATGGAAATCTAGCTTCACTGCTTCTAGTTTGTAGGCAGGGAGACGCATCAGTCAAGGCTGGCATCCGTTACTGCGTAACGTTAAAGTAAATCGATAATTCAATCGATATAGGTGGTCACGGAGATTCGTAATTTGATTGGCCTGGTTCATCAGATTCAAGAATTTTTTTGGAATCTGGCTATAAATTTAAGTTTGATCACTCCGATAACCTGGGAAGCGTTGGCATTGTTCGTGCGGCAAGACGAGTCGCTAACGTTTCGAATACTTCCGTGTTCAAAAACCTAGTAAGAAAATAGGAGTTTCACCATGTCAATGACCATCAATACCAATACGCTGTCCCTGATGACTCAGAACAACCTGAGCTCGTCGCAATCGTCGCTGAACACGGCGATCCAGCGCCTGTCCTCGGGCCTGCGTATCAACAGCGCCAAGGACGACGCAGCCGGCCAGGCCATCGCCAACCGCTTCACCGCCAACATCAACGGCCTGAGCCAGGCTCAGCGCAACGCTAACGATGGCATCTCGCTGGCGCAGACCACGGAAGGCGCGCTGAACGAAGTCAACAACAACCTGCAGGCCATCCGTACCCTGGCCGTGCAAGCCGCCACGGGCAGCAACTCGGGAAGCGACCTGAAATCGATCCAGGACGAAATCACCCAGCGCCTGGCCGAAATCGACCGTACCTCGCAACAGACCGACTTCAACGGGGTCAAGGTGCTGTCGTCGGCAGCTACCCCGCTGAACGTGCAGGTTGGCGCGCAAGACGGCCAGACCATCTCGATCAGCCTGCAGGAAATCAGCTCGAAGACCCTGGGCATGACCGGCTTCACGGTCGCCAAGAACGCCCTGAGCACCAGCTCCGCCATCACCACGGTGGCCGCTGCTGCCGGTACCACCCCGGTTTCCGTTGACCTGACCAACGCGGCAGCCGCGCTGAGCGCAG
>NZ_JARJLM010000033.1 GCF_029335485.1 Cupriavidus basilensis | reverse complement strand
CGCGCGTTTTCCGGCGACATCTGCATCGGCATCATGTTGACGTTGGCGTTGTGCATGACCCACAACGATCCCGCTACGATGATGGCGATGAGCGCCCCGGTGCAGATGAAGATCGCCGTGTTTGCCCGCTGGTCGGGCGACGTGCCGATATGCAGGAAGAACACCAGCTGCACCACCAGCTGGGCGACGCAGAGCACCACGATGGCGGCCAGGCCCATGCCCTTCGGCACGAGCCCTTCCATCACCGCGCCGAACGACGCGAGGGTGAGCACCAGCGACAGCACAAAGCCGATCACATAGCCTTTCATGCTGCCGTGCGCGGCGTGCGCTGCGGATGCGGTGTGAAGGTGGGCGGTTTTCATACGAACTCTCGCAGATAGACAAAGGTGAACACGCAGATCCAGACCAGGTCCAGGAAGTGCCAGAACAGGCTCAGACAGGCCAGCCTGCGGCGGGTCACGCCGTCCAGGCCGAAGCACTTGATCTGGTGCATCATGATCAGGATCCACAGCAGGCCGCAGCTGACATGCAGGCCGTGGGTGCCCACCAGGGAAAAGTAGGAAGACAGGAAAGCGCTGACGCCCGGCCCCGCGCCGGCATGCAGCAGCTCGGCGAATTCATACAGTTCCATGGCGATGAAGGCCGCGCCGAGCAGGAACGTGACGCCCAGCCACTGGATGACCTGGCGTTCCCGCCCGGGCTGCATGTTCAGCATGGCCACGCCGAAGGTGAAGCTGCTGACCAGCAGCAGCATCGTTTCGCCGAGCACGAACGGCAGCTCGAACAGGTCCCGGCCGCTCGGGCCGCCCGCCGTGTTGGCGGCGAGCACCCCGAAGGTAGCGAACAGCACGGCGAAGATCAGGCAGTCGCTCATCAGGTAGATCCAGAAACCTAGCGTGGTCTTGGATCCGTCGTCGTGTTCGACATGTTCGTGCGCATTGTGAATGACTGTGTAGCTCATGGGTCAAGCCGCCTTGCGTAGCTGCGCATAGCGCGTGTTTTCGATGCGTTCGACTTCGGCCGCCGGGACGTAGTAGTCCACATCGCGGTTGTAGGTCCGTGCGATGAAGGTGCCGATGACGCCCAGCAGGCCAACCACGGCGAACGCCCACATATGCCAGACCAGGGCGAAGCAGAGCACCAGGCCGAACAAGGAGACGATCACGCCCGCGCTGGTATTGCGGGGCATATGGATGTCTTCGTAGTGGCCCGGGCGGACATAGGCGCGTCCCGCTTCCTTGTCGTCCCAGTGCTGTTCCAGCGAATCGATATGCGGCACATGGGCGAAGTTGTAGAAGGGCGCCGGCGAGGCGGTGGCCCATTCCAGGCTGCGGCCGTCCCAGGGGTCGCCGGTGAGGTCGCGGTTGTTCTTGCGGTCGCGCACGCTGACGGCCAGCTGGATGAGCAGGGCGACGATGCCGGCGCCGATGATGACGGCGCCGATCAGCGCGACGATCAGGTAAGGCTGCCAGTCGGCGTGCGGGTAGTGGTTCATGCGGCGGGTCATACCCTTGAAGCCGAGCACGTAGAGCGGCATGAAGGCCAGGTAGAAGCCCACCAGCCAGCACCAGAAGGACACCTTGCCCCAGAACTCGTTCAGGGTGAAGCCGAACACCTTGGGGAACCAGAAGCTCATCGCGGCCAGGCAGCCGAAGATGACGCCGCCGATGATCACGTTGTGGAAGTGAGCCACCAGGAACAGGCTGTTATGCAGCACGAAATCGGCGCCGGGCACGGCCAGCAGCACGCCCGTCATGCCGCCGATGGCAAAGGTGACCATGAAGCCGATCGTCCACAGCGTCGACGAGTGGTAGCGGATGCGGCCGCGGTACATCGTGAACAGCCAGTTGAACAGCTTCACCCCGGTCGGGATCGAGATGATGGAGGTCATGATCCCGAAGAAGGCGTTGACGTTCGCGCCCGAGCCCATCGTGAAGAAGTGATGCAGCCAGACGAAGAACGACAGGATGCCGATCGACGAGGTGGCGTACACCATCGACTTGTAGCCGAACAGCGGCTTGCCGGAGAAGGTGGAGATGATCTCGGAGAAAGCCCCGAAGCACGGCAGGATCAGGATGTAGACCTCGGGGTGTCCCCAGACCCAGATCAGGTTGACGTACATCATGGCGTTGCCGCCAAGCTCGTTGGTGAAGAAATGCATGCCCAGGTACCGGTCGGCGGTAAGCAGGGCTAGCGTGGCGGTCAGGACGGGGAATACGGCAACGATCAGGATGTTGGTGATCAGCGCGGTCCACGTGAACACCGGCATCTTCATCAGCGTCAGGCCCGGTGCGCGCATGCGCAGGATGGTGACGATGAAGTTGATGCCGGTGAGCGTTGTCCCCAACCCGGATATCTGCAATGACCATATGTAGTAGTCCACCCCTACCGTCGGGCTGTATCCCAGCTCGGATAACGGTGGATAGGCCACCCAGCCCGTAGCGGCAAAATCGCCGACGAACATCGACATCATCACCAGCACGGCGCCCGCCACCGCCAGCCAGAAGCTGAGCGAGTTGACGAACGGATAGGCCACGTCGCGGGCGCCGATCTGCAGCGGCACGATGACATTCATCAGGCCGAGGATGAACGGCGTCGCCACGAAGAAGATCATGATCACGCCATGGGCGGTGAAGATCTGGTCATAGTGGTGCGGGGGCAGGTAGCCGGCCGCATCGCCCACGGCGATCGCCTGCTGCGCGCGCATCATGATGGCGTCGGCGAAGCCGCGCAGCAGCATGACCAGCGCCATGATGATGTACATCACGCCGATGCGCTTGTGGTCGACCGAGCAGATCCACTCGGTCCACAGGTACTTCCATTTGCCGAAATAGGTAACGGCGCCGATCAGCGCGGTACCGAGCAGGATGACGGCGACCAGCGTACCCATGATGATGGGTTCATGGTACGGAATCGCATCGATGTTTAATTTTCCGAACATGGCTCAGTGCTCCGTGGCCGCGGCGTGGTGGTGTTGCATGTGTTGCGTGTATTGCAAAATCATTGGCTTCATTGGTTGACGGCCAGCGGGGGGCTTTGGGCAGTACATACGTCGCCACGCGCATTGCTATTGCTATTGCTATGCATGTATTTGTTGACGATGCTCTGGAACAGGCCGGGCGCAACGCCCGCATAGAGCGTCGCCGGCTCTTTGGTGCTCGGGCGCTCCAGTGTCTGGTAGGCCTTCTGGTCCAGCGTCAGATTCGAATTCTTGGCTTGCCGGACCCAGGCATCGAATTCCTCGCGCGAGGTGGCCACGGTGTCGAAATGCATGTCGGAGAATCCGGGGCCGCTATAGGCCGCGGACAGTCCCGCGTAGATGCCCGGCGTGTCGGCGATCAGATGCAGCTTGGTTTCCATGCCGGCCATGGCATAGACCTGGCTGCCGAGCTGCGGGATGAACAGGGAGTTCATCATCGATTCCGAGGTGATGCTGAAATTGATCGGCGTATCGACCGGGATCGGCAGCCGGTTGACCGAGGCGATGCCGTAGTCCGGGTAGATGAACAGCCATTTCCAGTTCAGCGCCACGGCTTCGACACGCACGGGCTTGACGGTGGACTCGAGCGGCCGGTACGGATCCAGCGAATGGGTGGTCTTCCAGATCAGGATCCCGAGGAAGGCCACGATCACGCACGGAATGGTCCAGATGACCACTTCGATCCGGGTGGAGTGCGCCCACTTGGGTGCGTAGGTTGCCTTGGTGTTGGAGGCGCGATAGCGCCAGCCGAAATAGAGCGTCAGCAGGATGACGGGAATGACGACCATCAGCATCAGGAACATCGAGACCAGGATCAGGGTCTTTTCCTGGTGCCCGATGTCGCCCTTCGGGGAGAGCAGCTCCAGTTGGCAGCCACTGAGAAGGAGCATGGCTCCGCCACCCAGGAACAGCCCCGCATAGCGGAGCGTTCCCTGGCACGCCTTCAGCCAATCGCTGGAATCTCGCCGGACTGCATGGCTTGCGCCGGCCATTAAGTTACGCATAAGACACACCTTAGTTATGCATCACATAACCGGCGCACGCGTCGAGACCGCCTGCCACGGCACGCTGGAATACATTGCGAGAGAGGGAGATCCGCCGGATTGGCGGGAAACGCATACAAAGCGTTTAATGTATGGATTTGTGTGATGCTGCGCCGCATGATAATGTAAGACAAAGGCCATACATCAAGGAAAATGAGTCAAATCGAATCCATACAAGGCGACAACACCGGGCCTGACTGGAACGCCGCCTTTATCCGTGGCGAGGGGGCGCGCTACCAGCAGATCGTTGCCTTCATCGAGCGCGCGGTGGGGGAAGGAAGCCTGAACCCGGGAGACCGCCTGCCGCCCCAGCGCAACCTGGCCAGGCAACTGGGGGTGGATCTCACCACCGTGACGCGAGCGTTCACCGAGGCCAAGCGGCGTAACCTGATCGAAGCGCGCGGGGCGCTGGGCACCTTCGTTGCAGCGCCGAAGGTGGAACTGGCGCAGATGGTCGACCTGAGCATGAACGTGCCGCCGCCTCCCGCCGGGGTCGACTTCCACGACCTGTTGCAGCAGGGCTTGTCGCAGGTGCTGCTGAGGGCGGATGCGCACCTGCTCATGACCTACCAGCTTGGTGGCGGCAGCAAGGCCGACCGGGCCGCCGGGGCGATGTGGCTGAAGCCGATGCTCGAGTCGGTCAGCCCGCAGCAGTTGATTGCCTGCCCCGGCGCCCAGGCCGCGCTGGCGGCGCTGATCCTCACGCTTACGCAGCCTGGCGAGGCGATTGTCGCGGAGCCGCTGACCTATCCCGGCTTGCGCGCGGCGGCCGAGCAGCTTGGGCGGCGCGTGGTGACCGTGGCCGCGGATGACGAAGGGATGCAGCCCGATGCGCTGGAGGCCGCCTGCCGCGAGCATGGCGCACGCGTGGTCTACCTGAACCCGACCATCCAGAACCCGACCACGCTGACCATGCCCGCGCACCGGCGCCGCGATATTGCGCTGGCCGCGCAGAAATGCGGCGCCTGGATCATCGAGGACGATCCCTACTGGCTGCTGAACAGCAACGCGCCCCCGCCGGTGGCGCATTTTGCGCCGGGCCAGGTCTACTACATCGCAACGCTGTCGAAATGCCTGAGCCCCGGGCTGCGGACCGCCTACATCCGCCTGCCCGACGCACGCAGCCAGGCCGGCGTGCTTGCCGCGCTGCGCTCCTTTGCGCTGATGTCGACGCCGCTGTCGACCGCCCTGGTCACGCAGTGGATCCACGATGGCTCGGCAGCCCGGCTGCTGGCCGGGATCCGCACGGAAGCGCTCGCGCGCAGGGAACTGGCGCGGCAACTCCTGTCGAGCGTGGACCAGGCGCCGCCCAGCGGCATCCATGTCTGGCACAGGTTGCCGAGCTACTGGACTTCCATGGCGCTGACACAGGCCGCTCGCGCGGAGGATCTGCGGGTGACTTCCTCCGATGCGTTCTATTCGGGGCCGACGCCGCCCAATGCGATTCGCATTTCGCTGGGAGGGGTTGAGGAGCGGGGGCATCTTGCCGCTGCGTTGAAGAAGCTGGCGGAGTTGCTGGTGCGTCGGCCGCAGATGCCTCGGGAGATTGTGGTTTAGTGTTTTTTGGCTGCTTGGCTTTAAAAAATCAGGTTTTTTTGTTATTTAGAATATATTTAGGGACCTGATTCAGGT
>NZ_JARJLM010000339.1 GCF_029335485.1 Cupriavidus basilensis | reverse complement strand
CGCCATTGCCGGACTGAGCCTGCCGCGTGCCAGCCATTATTTCAAGGAGCTGATGCAGGCGGATGTGCTGTCGCTCAGCATCCGGGACCGGCAGGTGATCTACGTGCTCAAGGCCCGCCGCGCCGTGAGCCTGGCGCTGGCGTATCTCGACGGCGGCGGAATGTAGCCGGTCGCTGGCTGCACGCCGGGCTCTTGCGCTATCTTGCGGGCACGGCCATGCGCTGGGACGCCGCGTCTCGACAGGCGCACATTCCTGGCCCCCGGCGCGCGCTCCCTGCGCCATGTGGATGCCATGTCATGCCATGCCATTGCCCGGCATTCGCTTCGCGCGATCGCCACGCTCTTTGCCTCTTGTCCTGTTGTTTGTTGTCCCGTATTGAAATCAGGTATCAATGTCTGCTTTGGAAACCTTGTTTGCCGCCCTGGAAGAGCAGGGCTGGGCTGTCTCCGACGAACTTGTCGACCCCGCCCTGGTGGCGCGGCTATATCGCGACAGCCGTGCTGCCTGGGAGGGCGGCTTGTTTCATCAGGCCCGGATAGGCCGGGGCCAGGAAGCCGCCCGCGATCCGGACATCCGCGGCGATTCGATCCTGTGGCTGGACGATGCGCCTGTCGCCGGGGCCACGCAGGACTTCCAGGCCTGGGCGGCCGGGTTCCGGCAGGCCTTGAATGCCCGGTATTATCTTGGCCTGAAGCGCGAGGAGTTTCACTTCTCGCACTATCCGGTGGGCACCGCCTACAAGAAGCACCTGGACCAGCACCGGGCGACCGAGCACCGCAAAATCTCGCTGGTGCTATATCTGAACCCGGAGTGGGAGCAGCACGATGGCGGCGAACTTGTGCTGTATCCGCCGGATGGCCAGGCTAGCGCATTGCGCCAGGTGCTGCCGCAATGCGCGCGGCTGGCAGTGTTTCGCAGCGACCTGATCCCGCATGAAGTGCTGCCTTGCCGACGGACCCGCTGGGCGCTGACCGGCTGGTTCCGCACCGATCCGGCCTAGGCGCTGCCTCGGGGCGTTTCAGATCCGTTCCGGATGATACCGGCGCCGGTGGGCCTGCTCGCGCTGGCCTGGCGTGGCATGCGGATGACGGGCCGGGTTCACGCCCGGGCCGGCGGGAAAACCGCGTCGCGACGTGTTGGCGCGTCGGCAAGGAAGTCGGCGACGACGGCTTCGGCAAGCAAGGCTTCCTGCTCCATGCCCTCCCTCCGGTACTCCAGTGCGACACCATTCATCAGGTCGACGAAGGAGGTGCGCCCATGCGCGGTCTTGAGCGGGCAATAGGTGGCGGCGAGGGTGCAATCGACCAGGACGTGCGCAACAGCATTGCGCAACTCGTCAATGGCGCTGGGCAGGGCTGCGGTATCGGGGGTGGTCATGGGACGCTCCTTCGTGACCGTGAACGGGAGGGCTCGGGCTGGTGTCGCGCGCGGGATGGAGGATCTACCGGCATTTGCCCCAGCATGGACACCGGTATCTGCCGGCCCGCCCTTCGGCTTTCCCTTTGCGTGCCAGGCGGCTGCTCTCTTGCATGGTAGTGCGCGCCGTGCGGCAGCGAAAGGCGCGCCGCCTGCCGCTGCGGCCATCGCCTCGTTGACCGCCTCCCGGCCTCGCTGGCGTGCTGCCAGTTGCGCGGAATAAACGATATATACTGTATTTGCCTGAAAACAATGCTCCGCGGAGGATATATGGCAACGGGTTCAAATCGGAAGGCACGCACTGCCGCCCCGGTCGCGGCAAACGGCGAAGCTGGCGCGCCGGCGACCACGGTGGTGAAGACGACGAAGCCGGCGAAAGCCGCGAAGGCCGAGAGGGCCCGGAAGCCTGAAGCGGCTGACAAGGCCGGCGGTCCCGCTGTGAAGTCGAAAGCCTCGAGCGGGGCAACGAAAGGCGCCGCCGCGAAGCCGGGGAAGGCGCCGCGGGAGAACGGCGCGGACAACGGCGGCCAAGGGGGTGGCAAGAAGAAAGTGGTGCGCGACAGCTTCACCATGCCCGAATGGGATTATCGAAAGCTGGCGGAACTCAAGCGCCGGTGCCTGGACGGCGGAGCGCATGTGAAGAAGAGCGAGTTGCTCAGGGCCGGCCTCAAGCTGCTGGAAGCCCTGCCCGAAAAGAAGCTGCTGGCGGCCGTGGGTGGAGTCGAAACCGTGAAGACCGGACGCCCGTCGAAGCGCAAAGCGCGCGAAGCCAGTCCCGCGCAATAGCAATAGCGCCGGTGCCGGACCGACCCTTGCCGCATGGGGCGGCCGGGCGGGCCCCGCTGCTGCCGGTCCTTTCGCCGGGCGCCCGGACTGCTATTGCCGGGGAGCCTGTGCGCCGATGCTCTGCAAGCCGATGGCCGCGCCATGGACATCGGTGATGCGCGCCAGTTCGCGATAGGCGTTGGCCTGGACCCGCTCCGGGAGCGGGACAAACTTTGCGTCGCGGGCGAGATCGTCGCCGTGGAGGTAGCCCCAGGTGATGAATTTCAATGCCTCAAGCGTGCGCGTGCCGGTCTTGCTCACCACCGGGATCGCGATGAAAGTGCCCATGGTGATAGGCCAGGTGTCAGCGCCGGGCTGGTTGATCAGGCTGGCGGTGAAGTCGCCCTTCCGGTTCCAGTCGCTGTGGAGGACCGCCTCGCGGAATCCGCCGACCTGCGCCGATACGAATCGCCCCGCGGCATTGCGCAGCTGGACGGCGTTCAGGTTGCCTTCCAGTACATAGTTGTAATCCACATAGCCGATTGCGCCGGCCACGTTCTGTACCGCCTTGACCACTTCCGCGCTGCCCCGCACGGCGGTGAAGCCCGCAGGCCAGGGCAGGGTGGACCGCGCACCAAAGGCGGTCTTCCATTCGCCGCTGACTGCGCTCAGGTAGTCGCTGAAGTGATAGGTCGTGCCGGAGCCGTCGGCGCGCACCACCGGCCTGATCGGCAGCTTCGGAAGCGTGACGCCCGGATTCAGCGCGCGGATCTCGGGCGCATCCCAGTATTCCAGTTTCCCCTGGAAAATGCCTGCCAGCAGCTCGCCGGTCAGTTTCAGCCTCCCCGGCGGGAGCGCGGGGAGGTTGACTACCGGCACCGCCGCCGTCACCACGGACGGGACAAAGACCAGGCCCGCCTTTTTCGCTTCTGGCTCGGGCATGGGCACATCCGATGCGCCGAAATCGACCTGTCCCTCGCGAATGCGCCTGATGCCTTCGCCCGAGCCCACTGCATCGTACTTGATGGCTGCGCCGGTGGCGTTCTTGTAGGCTGCGGCCCATACGCGATAGACCGGCGCTGCGGCGGTCGAACCGGCGCCAAGGATGTCGGCCGAGGCACCGCCGGCGAAGCAGCCGGTCAACACCAGGGTGGCGAATACGAGGTTTTTGGACATGGGCATGAGCAGGAGGGCGAGAGCATGTTGGGCGAGCGCGATTGTATAAGCCCTGCACGCGATTCGCGGCAGCATCCCGCTCGCGCGCTTCGTGAATAGTTGATGACAGTCTCAACCATTGGCCTCGGGCGGTCGTTAAGATGGCTACGCAATCTTCATCTTGACGCGGATGGCTTGAGCACGGCGAGGCACACGCACCGGAAGGTGTCTTCCGCGACGCACAGCCGTCCGCTGCCGAGTGTTTCCACCGAATCTTGCCGGCGGCATCGTCAATCGCTGTATGAGCCTCTTCAGGTCGCTTTTCTGGTGCCCGTTATCGGTATTCGCCATCGTTACGGTACCCGTTGCCGAATCCCCGCGGGAAGCGGCCCCGGGCGGGGCGCCGTTGCCGCCGTCCTATGAGATCACGACCGCGCGCCAGGGAACCGGCATCGTGGCAGGCAAGTCCGCCCCGCTATCCGGCTGAGCCGGCGTGCTCGCCTGAGTCTCTCCGAGGTTCGGGAGTGCGGGGCGGGAGGGCGTTCATGCCGCGCTGCATGATTTCCGGATTTTAGCCTTCCTGGCTCAAGATGCGGTATGGCGCATATAATTAATTGTGCGACGCAGCAGTCGATGTGAGACTCGGAAAGCTTGGCTTGCCAGGGACGACGGGCAAGCTCGCCATGGTGCGCAGGATCATGGCCATGCGCCCGCGGGCCCGAGTGGATATTGCTGCTGTATCCAGGGTCCTGGTGAATTCCCGTCGAGGCCCATCAGGCAGCCATCCATCCTGATCATTCAAAGAATCATGGCTGCGTCCAGCAATCATGATGAGGTGCGCAAATGTTGCCGTGCGATCGATGCAAAGGCCAAGCCGGCAGGCCAGGACACCTGCCGCCCCACCCGGATCTTGAAAAAGCGCCGGACCTGTCCCCGCGTGAAGGCGCAACCGCGCACGCCTACCAGTGCAGGAAGTGCGGCCACATGCTGGTGCTGCAAAGCCCCGGCCGGGATATGCCAGATTTCTGGGTGCTGGGGGATGGCGCGTTCCCGGCGTGACATCGGGGCGCGGGATACCGGATACCTGACAGCGCCAGGCCAAACAAAAAGAGCCATCAGCATGATGGCTCCTATCCCCGCGATCCAGCGCCGGCAGCAGATCCCAACCCTGGCATTCTCAGATGCGCATGGGATAGGCAGGGTCTGCAAGCGGCCCCTCGGGATCCCGTCACGCCTACCCCTTGCAGGGCGGCGTGGGCATTGGCATTCCAGACTTATCAGCCCGATCCCGGTGCGAGGCTGACTTTATCCGCGTATTGTTTCGCGCGGAAGACACCCAAGTGCCAAGGGGAGCACGCCGCCGTTGCGCCGCTGGTGCCCGGCTGCAGGTGCCGGCAGGCCGGTGCTGCCCTCGTGATAGGGCCGCAGCGGGAAGGGGTCTCTTTCCCTGCCTGCACCGGCATTTTCCTTCTCGCGCCGCCCCGTTATTTCGACATCCGGGGTGCTCCGAAGCCACCGTCGGGCCCGGTGCTGGCAACGAATATCGATGTTAGAGGGTAAACACGTATCAAGTTGCCGACTTGAAAACGTAAACCCCCGTCCCTATAATTAGCACTCGTTGGGCATGAGTGCTAACAGACCTCGCCTAGCGTACTAATTCTGCTGGCCGTCAGTGCTGGCGGCCAATTTTGTGAACCTAAAATCACTTTTTTGTACCAAGGAGTCCGTATGAATCTGCGTCCTTTGCACGACCGCGTGATCGTGAAGCGTCTGGACAATGAAACCAAGACCGCTTCCGGCATCGTGATTCCCGACAACGCTGCCGAAAAGCCTGATCAAGGTGAAGTGCTGGCCGTGGGCCCCGGCAAGAAGGATGACAAGGGTGCTTCGATCGCGCTCGACGTCAAGGTGGGTGACCGCGTGCTGTTCGGCAAGTATGCCGGCCAGGCCGTGAAGGTGGATGGCCAGGAACTGCTGGTCATGCGCGAAGAAGACATCATGGCCGTGGTGAACAAGTAATCCACGCACCCCGACTCGTACAGATTTAGGAGATTCAGAACATGGCAGCTAAAGACGTAGTATTCGGCGACGCCGCCCGCGCCAAGATGGTCGAAGGCGTGAACATTCTCGCCAACGCAGTGAAGGTTACCCTGGGCCCGAAGGGTCGCAACGTCGTGCTGGAGCGCAGCTTCGGCGGCCCGACCGTGACCAAGGACGGTGTGTCCGTGGCCAAGGAAATCGAGCTGAAGGACAAGCTGCAGAACATGGGCGCGCAAATGGTCAAGGAAGTGGCTTCCAAGACCAGCGACAACGCCGGTGACGGTACCACCACCGCAACCGTGCTGGCCCAGTCGATCGTGCGCGAAGGCATGAAGTACGTTGCCGCCGGCATGAACCCGATGGACCTGAAGCGTGGCATCGACAAGGCTGTGGTGAATGCGGTCGAAGAGCTGAAGAAGCTGACCAAGACCACCACCACCAGCAAGGAAATCGCCCAGGTCGGCTCGATCTCCGCCAACAGCGACGAAGTGATCGGCAAGCTGATCGCCGAAGCGATGGACAAGGTCGGCAAGGAAGGCGTGATCACCGTGGAAGACGGCAAGTCGCTGGCCGACGAGCTGGAAGTCGTGGAAGGCATGCAGTTCGACCGCGGCTACCTGTCGCCGTACTTCATCAACAACCAGGAAAAGCAGGTTGTTGCCCTGGAGAACCCGTTCGTCCTGCTGTTCGACAAGAAGATCTCGAACATCCGCGATCTGCTGCCGGTGCTGGAACAAGTGGCCAAGTCGGGCCGCCCGCTGCTGATCATCGCTGAAGACGTCGAAGGCGAAGCCCTGGCGACCCTGGTGGTGAACAACATCCGTGGCATCCTGAAGACCGCCGCCGTCAAGGCTCCGGGCTTCGGCGACCGCCGCAAGGCCATGCTGGAAGACATCGCCATCCTGACCGGCGGTGCAGTGATCGCCGAAGAAATCGGCCTGACGCTGGAAAAGGCAACCCTGCAGGAACTGGGTCAAGCCAAGCGCATCGAAATCGGCAAGGAAAACACCATCATCATCGACGGCGCCGGCGACGCAGCCTCGATCGAAGCACGCGTGAAGCAAATCCGTGCCCAGATCGAAGAAGCGACCTCGGACTACGACCGTGAAAAGCTGCAGGAACGCGTGGCCAAGCTGGCCGGCGGCGTTGCAGTGATCAAGGTTGGCGCTGCCACCGAAGTCGAAATGAAGGAAAAGAAGGCACGTGTGGAAGATGCACTCCACGCAACCCGTGCAGCCGTGGAAGAAGGTATCGTCCCCGGCGGCGGTGTGGCCCTGCTGCGCGCTCGCGCTGCCATCGCTGGCCTGACCGGCGACAACGCCGACCAGAACGCGGGCATCAAGATCGTGCTGCGCGCCATGGAAGAGCCGCTGCGCCAGATCGTGCTGAACGCTGGTGAAGAAGCTTCGGTCGTGGTGGCCAAGGTCATCGACGGCAAGGGCAACTTCGGCTACAACGCCGCCAGCGGCGAGTACGGTGACCTGGTGGAAATGGGCGTGCTGGACCCGACCAAGGTGACCCGCACCGCGCTGCAGAACGCTGCATCGGTCGCTTCGCTGATGCTGACCACGGATTGCGCCGTGGCAGAACTGCCGAAGGACGAATCGGCTCCGGCAATGCCGGGCGGCATGGGCGGCATGGGCGGTATGGACGGCATGATGTAAATCTGCCGGGCCGCCGGTCAGGCGGCCTGCCATACCCGCATCACCCGCATCACCCGTAGTAGCAAAAACCCCCGCTGGCGCGAGCCGGCGGGGGTTTTTGTTTTCCTATCCGTATCCGTGCCTGGCAGGGCCTGGCTCAGAGTTCTACCGTGTAGCGCCAGTCGAAGGCGGGGTTTTCCAGTTCGCCGCTCTTGCGATGCACATATCCTCGCGGGTTGCAAACCACGCGCGCGTTGTCGAGCCGATAGTCGAAGCCGGTGTGGGTGTGGCCATGGATCCAAAGGTCGGCCTGCGCGACCAGATCGGGTCGGCGCGAGATAAAGCCGCTCGAGACCAGGTCGTGGGAGAAGCGCGGGTCCAGGCTGCCAAGATCGGGGGCGTGGTGGGTCACCACCACCGTCTTGCCGGCGAAGGGCGTGGCGAGCTGCGCCGCCAGCCAGTCACTGGCCGCCTGGTGCCGCGCCAGCGCGTCGGCTGTGGTGAACCGGCGCTTGCGGCCGTCTCCGTCCGCGATCTCGATCAGGCGATGGTCGATCATGACACCGGCGCAGGCGAGCATCGATGCCTCGCGCCGGTCGGCGCCGAAGAGAGCATAGTCCGTCCACCAGGTGGTGCCGATCACGCGTACCGGTTCGCCGGCCGGATTGTCAAAATGCGCGACGGCTCCGTTCAGGACGTGCACGTTAGGCGCAGCCCGTGCTGCTTCCGTCATCAGCGCATCGACCTGCTCGAAGGAGCTTTCGTAGTACTCATGGTTGCCGGGCACGTAGACCACCGGCCCGGGAAAGTTGCGCGCAGCCCAGTCCACGCCGGCGCGGCCGTTGGCGATATCGCCGGCCAGCACCACCAGATCGGCGGCGCATGCCGGCAACGATGCCGGCATGTGGTGCTCGAGGTGCAGGTCACTGAGGATGCGAAGCTTCATCGGATGTCTCCATGCGGTCTGCGCCGCCTGCGCGGGGGCGCGTTGGTCTGCATGGATTCTACCCAATCGGTATTGTTCCGCCCGGCCCGGCCCTTGCCGCGTTCTCCCCGTGCGGCGCGTTGCTCCGCCACGATCACGCAGCATGCATGAAGCGGGTCCGAAGCGGGGCGGCTTCCCAGCCTTCCTCGGGTAGCCCACGTCTTGCGAGCGTTTTGCCCGATTGTTCCAGCTTCTTGGTCCACAAGTCCTGAAGGGGCGGATGTTGGCTGGTTCACATTGGGCTGGAGGAGGCTCGGCTTGTTGGATGGGGCCAGAACTTTCTTAAAATGCCGCCGCCTACGATCGATTTGCTTGCATTTTTGATACATTGCTCGCGGAAGTGGAGCGAAAGCGATATCGTCGCGCATTGCACTGATCATCGGTCGAGCGGGAACGCCGCCAAATTGCAGTCTTCAGGGGATAAACACAATGCAACAAGAAGATAACAACACCTTCCTGGCGCCACCGCTCGCAACGCCTGCGGTGCCGGCCGCTGCCGCGTCGCCGCGTCCGATGCGTTTCGAGTTCATCGGTTCGGGTTCGGAGTATTTCCGCATCTGGATCGTCAATGCGCTGCTGACTATCGTCACGCTGGGCATTTACTCTGCGTGGGCCAAGGTGCGCACGATGCAGTACTTCTATCGCAACACCCGCTTGGACGGTGCCAGCTTCGACTACCACGGCCGGGCTACGGCCATCCTCAAGGGGCGCGCCATTGTCTTCGGCATGGCCATGCTGTTCCAGCTCAGCAGCCATGTCTCGCTGTTGCTGGCGCTCGCCCTGGGGCTGGCCCTCGCGGCAGTGTTTCCGCTATTGCTGGTGCGCTCGCTGCGTTTCCGCATGGCCAACTCGAGCTACCGTGGCTTGCGCTTCGCCTTCACGGGCGGCGATGCCCAGGCCTACAAGGTGTTCCTGCTGTGGCCGGTGCTGACGGTGCTCACGCTGTATGCGCTGGCGCCGCTGGCGCACCAGCGCTTCAAGCAGTACCAGCATGACAACACCCGTTTCGGCACCGCGCCGTTCGGCATCAGTGCGACTGCGGGCGGCTTCTACGGCGTCTACCTGCGCGCCTTCGGCATGATGGTGGCGGTGGTGGCATTGACGGCGCTGGCCGGCAGCCTGCTGGGGGCACAGATGAGCGCGGGTGTCGCCTCGCCGTCCGCAGTCTCTGCCGTTGCCGCCGTGATCGGCTTCTATATCGCGCTGCTGGCGGTCGGCCCCTTCTTCATGGCAAGGCTGCAGAACCTGGTGTGGAACCACACCACGCTGGCACCGCACGCCTTTCGCAGCGAGGTCAAGGCGAGCCGCCTGCTTTTCATCTTCGTGACCAATATGATCGCCAATGTGCTGACGCTGGGACTGTTCCTGCCGTTCGCGCGGGTGCGCTCGATGCGTTACCGCATCGAATCCATGACCATGCTGGTTGCGGCGCCGCTGGATGCCTTCGTGGCTGGCGAAACGCAACAGGTCGGTGCGCTCGGCGATGCCGCGGTGGACTGGTACGACATCGATATCGCACTCTGAGCGTGCCGGTCACTTCCATATCGAGGCCCTGATGCAGGATCTTCCCGAAGCCGTCCCAGCCCATCCCGCCGCGGTCGCCGCCACTTATTTCGACGGCCGCTCGTCGCGTGCCCACGCCGTCAAGCTGTCCATCGAAGGCCGCGACGCGGTGCTGCGCGAAGCCAACGGCGGGGTGCTGCGCCGCGCGCCGCTGGCGTCGCTGCGCGTCTCCGAGCGGGTCAAGCGCGCGCCGCGCCTGGTGACCTTTGCCGACGGCGCCTTCTGCGAGGTGAGCGATCACGCCGGCTTTGCCGGGCTGCTGGCCGCCGGCGGCCACCGCGAGGGCTGGGTGGTGCGGGCGCAGAACAGCTGGCGCCTGGCGGCGCTGTCGGTGCTGGGCCTGGTCGCGGTGCTGGTGCTGGGGTACTTCGTGGTGCTGCCGTGGGGCGCCGGCATGGTGGCGCGCAGCGTGCCGCCGGCGCTGGAGGCACGGCTTGGCGACGCCACCTTGAGCAGTCTCGACAATGGCCTGCTCCAGCCCTCGGCGCTGCCGCGGGCGCAGCAGGAGCGCATTCGCGCCGACTTCGCGGCACTGGCGCGCCCGCCCGATCCGGGTCACCGCTACCTCATCCTGTTCCGCCAGGGCGGCCGCCTCGGGGCCAACGCGCTGGCGTTGCCGGGCGGCACCATCGTGGTCACCGACGAGCTGGTGAAGCTGGCCGGGTCCGGCCCCGGCCTGATGGGTGTGCTGGCCCACGAGGCGGGGCATGTGGCCCAGCGCCATGGCTTGCAGCAGATACTGCAGGCCTCGGCGGTGGGCGCGCTGGCCGCTTATTTCTTCGGCGATTATTCCAGTGTGCTGGCAGGGGTGCCGGCCGCCATCCTGACGCTGCGCTATTCGCGCGACCACGAGCGCGCGGCGGATGCCTATGCGGTGGAGGTCATGCAGCGCAACCATTTGCCGGTGTCGGCCTTCGCCGATGTGCTGGAAGCGCTGGAGGCTGCTCACCAGCAGCCGGATGACCCGGCCGCCAAGGCTCCCCCAGGGCAGGAAGCCGGCGCCTCGGCCGCGCCGGGCGAGCGGGAGACCAAGCGGGAGCGGCGCGGCCGCCGTGCCGCGGAGGACGAAGACGAGAGCGGGAGTTTCTTCTCGACCCATCCGCTGACGCACGAGCGCATCGAGGCGCTGCGCGCGGCGGGCCGCTAGCGGACCGCAGGCGCCCGTCAGCGCACCGCAGGGTCAGGTGCCGGTCTCCGAGATCGCCACCTGGCCTTGCAACCAGCCGTGGAACTGCTGGATCGCCTTCTCGCGGGGACTGTTTTCGCGCCAGGTGACCCAGTAGTGCAGGCTGGACGGAATGCGCGTGGTGCCGATCTGCACCAGCTCGCCGCTGGCAATGTAGTCGCGGGCCAGCTGCAGGCGCGCGGTGGCCACGCCAAGCCCTGCCACTGCCGACTGCAGCATCATGCCCGCATCCTGGAAGATCGGCCCGCGCTCGGGTTCGGCGCCGGGCAGGCCGGCGCTTTCCAGCCAGTCCCGCCAGGGCCGCAGGGCGAAGCGCAGCATCGGCATGCGCGGCAGGTCGTCCAGCGTGAAACCGGGGTAGCGTGCCAGCAACGCCGGGCTGGCCACCGCGATCACGTGGTCCTCGATCAGGTTATGGCAGGCAAAGCCGGGCAGGTCGACACGCTGGTGCCAGATGCCCACGTCCACCGAATAGGGATCGGGCGGGGAGATCTCGGTGTGCAGGCGCAGGTGCAGGTCGAGCCCGGGCAGGGCTTCGTGCAGGCTCGGCAGGCGGCGGATCAGCCAGGCATTGGCGAGGTCGGCCATGACGCTGACTTCCAGCCGTACCACTTGCGGGGCGCCGCCATTGCTGGCCTCGCGCAGGCCATCCTCCAGTTCGCCGAGCCCGTCGCGTATCCGCTCCGCCAGCCGCGCGCCCACATTGGTGGGCACCATCAGGTGGCCGGCGCGCTGGAACAGCTTGCTGCCGAGCTTGTCTTCCAGTGCGCGGATATGGTGGCTGATGGCGCTGTGGGTCAGGGCGAGTTCCTCCGCGGCACGCGAGAAGCTGCGGTGGCGGGCGGCGGCTTCAAGGGCGCGCAGCGCCTGCAGCGCGGGCAGGCGCGGGAGGCGATGCGGGTGGGCTGGTTCTGCCGGCCCGGCCGGCTCAGTCGGTTCAGCCGGTTCGGCGTGAAGGCCGGCGCCGGAGCGCTTAGGGTGTCGGAGGGTCATTGCCGTCAAATTCTACTCACAATTGCGGCAGGTATCTTTCGTTGGTGTCGCGCACCGGGACTGGCGACAATGCGAACATGACTTCAGCCAATACGCCTTCCTCCCCAGCAACGCCGTCCTTGCCCGCGCCACGGGCCGGCGAGCCTTCGCATGCCGCCGCGCGCTGGCGCGTGCTCTGCATTTTCTCGCTCGGCTTCCTGGTTTCCTATATTTTCCGGGGCGTCAATCTCGGCTTCGCGCCGCACCTGATCCGCGAGATGGGCCTGGGCGCTGCCGATCTGGGCGTGCTGACCAGTTTTTATTTCCTTGGCTTTGCCTGTGCGCAATTGCCGGCCGGGCTGTTGCTCGACCGCTTCGGTCCACGCCGTACCGAGGCCGTGCTGCTGCTGGCGGCGGTGGCCGGCGCGCTGGTGTTTGCCTCGGCGGCCAATATGGCGGCGCTGGCGGCGGGCCGCCTGCTGATCGGCGTGGGTGTTTCGGTCTGCCTGGGCGCGGCCATCCAGGCGCTCTCGATCTGGTTTCCGCTCTCGCGCATGCCCTTGCTCAACGGTGTGGTGATGGCCATCGGCGGGCTGGGTGCCGTGGCGGTGGGCGCGCCGCTGGGTTGGCTGCTGTCCTGGACGGACTGGCGCTCGGTCAGCTACGGCCTCGCCGCGGTGACGCTGGCGATGGCGGGCCTGCTGTGGTTCGGTGCGCCGGAAGCCGGGCGCGCCGGCAAGCAAAGCCTGCGCGAGCAGTTGCGCGGCACGGTGCAGGTATTCCGCAATGCGCGCTTCCTGCGGGTGGTGCCGCTCACGTTGCTCAACCAGGGCATCTTCCTGTCGGTGCAGACCTTGTGGGTTGGGGCCTTCCTGCGCGATGTGGGCGGGCACACGCCGGAGCAGAGCGCGCGGCTGGTGTCGGTGATCGGCTTTGCCATGATGGGTGGCTGCGTATGCGCCGGCTGGGCGGCGCGCCATCTCGAGCGTGCCGGCGTGAGCCTGTACGCCTTTGCCGGTGCCGGCATGTGCGGTTTCATCGGCATCCAGTGCCTGATCATGGCCGGCGTGCCGCTGCCGCCAGTCCTGCTCTGGGCGGCGTACGGGGTGTTCGGTTCGAGCGGCATCCTGGCTTATGCGGTGCTGGCGCGCAGCTTTCCCGATGCCCTGATCGGGCGCGCCACCACGGCGCTGACGCTGACGGTCTTCCTTTCCACCTTCGCCTGCCAGATCGGCATCGGCATGGTGCTGGATCTCTGGCCGGCCGATGCGGGCCGGTATCCGAAGGCGGCGCACCTGGCGGTATGGACCGGGCTGGTGGCGCTGCAGGTGCTGGCCGCGCTGTGGTACCTGTTGGGGGCGCGCGGCGGCAAGGCCGTGGCCCAGCCCGCGTGATATGCAGGCGGCTACAGGATGACCGGCCGGTCGTCGAGTTCGTTGGGGTTGGGCCCGTCGCCCGCCGGGAAGTGCGCGGCCAGTTGACGGTGGATCTTGTCCACCGCGGCCAGTACGGGCTTGACCGACAGCTCGCGTGCCAGCCCGGCCGCGAGTTCGCCGCAGATCGCGCGCCAGGTTTCCGGGCCCACGCGGGCGTCGATGCCGCGATCGGCCAGCAGTTCCACCGCATGGTCGGCCAGGTTGATATAGAGCAGCACCCCGGTATGGCCTTCGGTATTCCACACCTCCAGCGTCCCGAACAGGGCACGCGCCCGGGCGCGCGGGCTGACGCCCGCTAAAGCCATTGCCACCGGCAGGCTGGATTCGATCACCACCCGGACTTCGCCGCGATGCTGCTGCTCGCCGGCGCGGACCGCCTGCTGCAATTGCTGCTGGGCCTCGGCGGGGAAGTGCCGGCTGGCGGCACCGGGACGGGTGCCGAGATGGCGCAG
>NZ_JARJLM010000338.1 GCF_029335485.1 Cupriavidus basilensis | reverse complement strand
CACCTTTCATGCTCCATGCGATCATGCCGCTGGTGGCGGCGTTCCGCCGTGCCTATCCCGAGATCGAGCTGGAGCTCAATACCAACGACCAGATCATCGACCTGCTGGAACATCGCACCGACGTGGCCATCCGCATCGGCGCGCTGCGCGACTCGACGCTCCATGCGCGGCCGCTGGCCAGCCCGGCTTATCTCAAGGCGCGGGGCCGTCCGCGGACCGTGGGGGACCTGGACGGGCATAGCCTGCTCGGCTTCAACCAGCCCGATTCGCTCAATCGCTGGCCCCTGCGCGGCGTCATGGGAGAGGAGGTGCGGATCACGCCGCATCTGTCGGCCTCCCGCGGCGAGACCTTGCGCCAGCTGGCGCTGGCCGGGGAGGGGCTGGTCTGCCTGTCGGATTTCATGACCGATGCGGACCGGCGGCGCTGCGACCTGGTCCAGGTGCTGGTGCGCGATACCATCGACGAACGGCAG
>NZ_JARJLM010000337.1 GCF_029335485.1 Cupriavidus basilensis | reverse complement strand
ATAGGGCCAGCGGTGATGCAATTCAGTTGCGTCAACTGCGTACCCGCAAGCGATATCGGCGAGGGCGCGGCAGGGGGCGCGAGGCGCCAGCGCCACGCCGCCCGCCTGGTTTGCGTCTATCATCGCCAGCAGGCGGCACGGCAGGCGCATGGGCAGGCATGGGCGCCGCGGCGCAGCCCTATTTTCCGCCGCGCTTTCGTGCGCTACGAGGAGACCCAGCATGCAGAACGACGCCAGCGCCCTGCTGTTCCCCAATTTCGAACCCTTCCGCATGCAGATCGGCGACATCGGCATCGCCGGCGTGCGCGGCGGTTCGGGCCCGCCCCTGCTGCTGCTGCACGGCCATCCGCAGAGCCACCTGATCTGGCACAAGGTGGCACCGGCGCTGGCCGACCGTTTCACCGTCATCGCCACCGACCTGCGCGGCTATGGCAGCAGCAGCGCGCCGGCGGGCAGCGCCGGCCACGAGAACTACAGCAAGCGCGCGATGGCGCAGGACCAGGTGGAGGTGATGGCGCGCCTGGGCTTTACCCGCTTCGCGCTGTGCGCCCACGACCGCGGCGCGCGCGTGGCGCATCGTCTGTGCATGGACCACCCCGGCCGGGTCGCGCGCGCCATGCTGCTGGATATCGCGCCCACGCTGGCCATGTACGAGCGCACCAGCATGGCGTTTGCCGCCGCCTATTGGCACTGGTTCTTCCTGATCCAGCCGGCGCCGTTCCCGGAGACGCTGATCAATGCCGAGCCCGAGTTCTACCTCAACAGGCTGATGGGCCTGCGCCACGCCGGCCTGGGCCCCTTCGTGCCTGACGCCATGGCCGCCTATGCCGCCGCCATGCGGGATCCGGCCCATGTGCACGCCATGTGCGAGGACTACCGCGCGGCCGCCACCATCGATCTCGACCACGACCGCGCGGACCGCGAGGCCGGCCGTCTGCTCGGCTGTCCGCTGCGCGTGCTGTGGGGCGAGCATGGCGTGGTGGCGCGCTGCTTCGAGCCGCTGCCGCTGTGGCAGGAGGTGGCCGGCGATGTCAGCGGCCGGGCGGTCCCTTGCGGACATTACATTGCCGAGGAGGCGCCCGAGGTGCTGCAGGCGGAAATGCTAGCTTTCTTCTGCTGATCCTTTTTTGGGCTGGCTGAGGCGAGTTCGATACATTTGGCGTGGCGGGCCGATGAAATGTCTTAACGGGTTATTCCGGATATTTGCCACTTTTCGACATTGATAGCATTGCGCTCCGGTCGCGCGGCCCAAGCCGCGGCGGCCGTATGCGCTGTGCCCGCGTCATGGTCGGCGCTGCCGCCCGGATCGGGCCGGCGGCGCAGGGGCGGCCGCGCCCGACAGGGTGCGCCGCTCCGGCCGGGGCAGTGCCGGAACGGGAAAAGAAGGGTATCCAGGAGATAGCATGAAACGAGTTGCACAGTTTGTGGCTGCCGCGCTGACGGTCGGCATGATGGGAATGCACGCGGGCGCGCAGGCGCAGGAATACCCGGGCAGCAAGCCGGTCTCGGCGGTGGTGCCGTTCTCCGCAGGCGGCCCGACCGACAAGGTGGCGCGCGAACTGGTCATGATCATGTCCAAGCACCTGGGCACCACGATGGTGATCGAGAACCTGGGCGGCGCGGGCGGCACCATCGGCGCCAAGAAGGTGGCGCAGGCCAAGAACGACGGCTACACCATCCTGATCCACCATATCGGCATGTCGACCGCGCCGGCGCTGTACCGCAATCTCGGCTTCGATCCGCTCAAGGACTTCGAGACCATCGGCGAGATCGCCGACGTGCCGATGGTGATGGTCGGCAACAAGAACCTGCCGCCCGCCAGCTTCAAGGAGCTGTTGCCCTACATCAAGGCCAATGCCAGCAAGCTGTCGCTGGCCAACGCCGGCATCGGCTCGGCCTCGCACCTGTGCGGCCTGCTGTTCCTGAGCGCGATCCAGACCGATCTGACCACGGTGCCCTACAAGGGCACGGCGCCGGCGCTGACCGATATCCTGGGCGGCCAGGTCAACCTGATGTGCGACCAGACCACCAATATCGCCGGCCAGCTCAAGGCGGGGGCGCTCAAGCCCTATGCCGCCATGCAGAGCCGCCGCGTGGAGGCCTTCAAGGACATCCCGACCGCCGCCGAACAAGGCCTGCCGGGCGTCGAAGTGAAGATCTGGCACGCCATGTACGCGCCCAAGGGCACGCCCAAGCCGGTGGTGGACAAGCTCTCCGCCGCGCTGCAGAAGGCCGTGACGGACCCGACCTTCCGCGCCAAGATGGCCGAGCTGGGCGCCGAGGCCGTGCCGGCCCAGCGCGCCACGCCGGAATCGCTGAAGACCTTCCTGGCGGGGGAAATCGGCAAGTGGTCCCCGGTGATCAAGAAAGCCGGCGTGTACGCGGACTGAACCGTCGGATCGGGGACACCGCCCCGACGCTGGCGTGGGAGAGGGAGGCGAACCGACAGTGCTGCAAAGCTTGTCAACAAAAAGGCCACGCGCGATGCGTGGCCTTTTTGCTTGTCCGTTCCCCCGCGGATACCCCGCCCGGGCGCGTGCGGTGGCAGCCTCGTATATAGTGGATCGAGTGCATCCGGCCCCGCATAGGACGCGGAGATAGCCTCTCGAAGCGGCCCTTGAATTCGGCCGCACCCGTCGCCACCTACCTCCCTGACATATTCTCGCGAAGCCATCATGGAACAGTATCACGGCACTACCATCGTCAGCGTCCGGCGCGGCAACCAGGTTGCAGTCGGGGGTGACGGCCAAGTCACGCTCGGCAATATCGTGATGAAGGGCACCGCACGCAAGGTGCGCCGCATCTATAACGGCAAGGTGCTGGTCGGCTTCGCCGGCAGCACCGCGGACGCCTTCTCGCTGCTCGACCGCTTCGAGGCCAAGCTGGAGAAGTACCAGGGCAACCTGACCCGCGCCGCCGTCGACCTCGCCAAGGACTGGCGTTCGGACCGCGCGCTGCGCCGGCTCGAGGCCATGCTGATCACGGCCGACCGCGACACCACCCTGGTGATCACCGGCAATGGCGACGTGCTCGATCCTGAGGGCGGCGTGGCCGCGATCGGCTCGGGCGGCGCCTATGCGCAGTCGGCCGCCAAGGCGCTGGTGGAAAACACCGAGCTGTCGCCCAAGGACATCGTGGAGAAGTCGCTGGGCATTGCCGGCGAGCTTTGCATCTACACCAACACCAACTTCGTCATCGAGACGCTGGAATGAGCGTCGGACGGCCGCGCAGTCCCCGGACGCGCGGCCGCCTGGGACCGGGGGCCGCCGCGCTCCGGCCCGTCTTCCACTGAACGGATACCATGTCGCATACCATGACCCCGTCGGAAATCGTTTCCGAACTCGACAAGCACATCATCGGCCAGACCAAGGCCAAGAAGGCGGTAGCGGTCGCGCTGCGCAACCGCTGGCGTCGCCAGCAGGTGGAAGAACCCCTGCGCCAGGAAATCACGCCCAAGAACATCCTGATGATCGGACCGACCGGCGTCGGCAAGACCGAGATCGCGCGCCGCCTGGCCAAGCTGGCCGACGCGCCCTTCATCAAGATCGAAGCCACCAAGTTCACCGAGGTGGGCTACGTCGGCCGCGACGTCGACACCATCGTGCGCGACCTTGCCGAGATGGCGGTCAAGCAGGCGCGCGAATCCGAAATGAAGAAGGTGCGCGCCAAGGCCGAGGACGCCGCCGAGGACCGCCTGCTCGACGTACTGCTGCCGCCGCCGCGCGATATCGGCTTCAACCAGCCCGAAGAGAAGGATTCCAACACCCGCCAGGTGTTCCGCAAGAAGCTGCGCGAAGGCCAGCTCGATGACAAGGAAATCGAACTCGAGCTCTCCGCCGGCGCCCCCAGCATGGACATCATGGGTCCCCCGGGCATGGAAGACATGACCGAGCAGATCCGCACCATGTTTGCCGGCCTCGGCCAGGGCAAGAAGGCGCGCCGCAAGATGAAGGTGCACGAAGCCTTCAAGCTGCTGATCGACGAGGAAGCCGCCAAGCTGCTCAACGACGAGGAGCTCAAGCACAAGGCCGTGGCCAATGTGGAGCAGAACGGCATCGTGTTCCTGGACGAGATCGACAAGATCGCCAGCCGCAGCGAAGTGGGCGGCGGAGAAGTGTCGCGCCAGGGCGTGCAGCGCGACCTGCTGCCGCTGGTCGAGGGCACCACGGTCAACACCAAGTACGGCATGATCAAGACCGATCACATCCTGTTCATCGCCTCGGGTGCGTTCCACCTGTCCAAGCCCAGCGACCTGATCCCCGAGCTGCAGGGCCGGTTCCCGATCCGCGTCGAACTGGAATCGCTGTCGGTGTCCGACTTCGAGGCCATCCTGACCCAGACCGACGCCAGCCTGACCAAGCAATACCAGGCGCTGCTGAGCACCGAGCAGGTGCAGCTGGTGTTCGCCCCGGACGGCATCCGCCGACTGGCGGAGATGGCTTTCTCGGTCAACGAGAAGGTCGAGAACATCGGTGCGCGCCGCCTGTACACGGTCATGGAGCGGCTGCTGGAGGACCTGTCCTTCCACGCCACCAAGTCCTCGGGCGAGACCGTCACCATCGATGCGGCTTATGTCGATGAACGCCTGGGCGACCTGGCGGGTAACGAAGACCTGTCGCGCTACGTGCTGTAAGCGGCAAGGCATGCGGGCGGCACCAGCCGCCGCAGGCAAAAGGGGCGCCACGGCGCCCCTTTTTGTCGTCTGTCGCATCCGTTCAGCGCGCGTGAAGGAGAAATGAAGGTCCGTGACTCACACTGGTAAGGCTGGTAAGCATTCGTAAGCACGCTGGTGCGTGCTGCAATGCAATGCCAAAGTGGCGGCGGCCCGATCGTGTGACCCGGCCAGCCGGTCAGCCCCCGCGCTTACCGCTTTGCATGCATCCATTCACCAACCAACCAGGCAGGAGAAACGAAATGAAACGCGAGCTACTGTCCTCGTTCGGCGTGCTGTGTGGCCTCGCCGCGGCAACCGTGTTCCTGTGCGCGCGGCCGGCGGCGGCGCCCTCGGTCACAACCCGTCCGGCGCCTGCGCCGGTGGCACGCAAGCTTGCGGTGCTGGCAGGCAAGGACCTCCCCGCGGTGGCGGATCTGGCCGTGCAGGCCGGCGATCTCGGCTCGCGGGCCGATCGCCATGCCAGCGATGCCCTGCACCTGGCGGCGCAAGGCCTGTCCCCGGAGGACGATCTGGGCTGGGACTACGTGCAACTGCGCCTCTGAGCGCGGTTCGCGGCCCCGGACGCTAGCGCGAAACCGGCCGTTTTCCCAGTTTGCGCTGCAGTGTGCGGCGGTGCATGTTGAGCGCGCGCGCGGTGGCGGAGATATTGCCGTCGTGTTCGGCCAGTACCCGCTGGATGTGCTCCCATTCCAGCCGGGCTACCGATAGCGGCACCGGTTCTTCCATGGCGGCTTCGGCCGCTTCCTCCGATACGCCCGCCATCAGCGCGGTCAGGATCGAATCCACATTGGCCGGCTTGGCCAGGTATTCGTCGGCGCCATGCTTGACCGCCGCCACCGCGGTGGCAATGCTGGCATAGCCGGTCAGCACCAGGATGCGCGCTTCGGGCAAGGCCGCCCGCAGGGGGCCGACCAGGTGCAGGCCGGACTCGGCCGGCGCGGTGCTGCCGGCTTCCGGGGGCGGGCTCAGGTGCAGGTCCAGCGTGACGTACTCGAACGGGGTTTGCGCGGCCAGGGCCAGCGCCTGCTGGCGGTTGTGCGCGATCTGCACCGCGTAGCCGCGGCGCGTCAGCGCGCGTGCCAGGGCGCCGGCGAATACGGCATCGTCGTCGACCACCAGGAAGGGGGCGGCATCGGTGACGCCGGGCTGTGCGCCATCGGCGGCGGGATCGTTCAAGGCGTCGGTCATCGCGGATTCGTGGTCAGGGGTGAAGCTGGCGGAGGCGCCGCCGGCAAGGGTTCCGGAGCGGGGGCGGGCAGGCGCAGCTCGGCCACGGTGCCGCCCTCGTGGTGGTCGTGCCAGGCCAGGCGGCCGCCCATCTGCTGGGCGGCGCTTTGCGCCAGGTACACGCCGATGCCCTGGCCGCCATGCATGCTGGCCATCGGGGCTTCTCCCAGCCGTGCGCGCTGCGCGGGCGGAATGCCGAGGCCGCGGTCGGTCACCCGGAAGGTCAGGGTTGGCGGCGTGCCATGGTCGTCCAGCGAGATCGCCAGCCGCAGGGGAATCTGCTCGTGCCCGGCAGCCAGCTGGCTGCGCGCGGCGTTATCCAGCAGGATCGTCAGGATCTGCCCGACGCGCGCCGCTTCCACGGGCAGGCCCGCGGCGTCGCCAATGGCGTTGGCTTCCAGCCGGGCATGCGGGTGGCGTAGCTGCCAGCGCTCGACATAGCCATCCAGCCACGCATCGATGCGCTGCGGCGCCGCGGTCTCGTGGTCGTCGCGCAGGCGGGCCAGGATGGACTTGCATAGCTCCAGTTGCTGCTCCATGGTCTGCAGGTCCGGCAGGTAGGCGGATACCCGCGTGGCGCCGAGGCGCGGGTCGGCCGCATCGGCGCGCAGCTCGCCGGCGATGACCGCCAGCGTGGCCAGCGGCGTGCCGATCTCGTGGGCCACCGCGGCGGCCTGGTCGTTGAGCGCCTCCACGCGCGCGTCGCGCAGCAATTGCTCGCGCGCCAGGTTCAGCTCGGCATCGCGCTGGCGCAGTACGCCGGACAGCCGCGACACGAATACCGCGATCATGGTGGCGCTGGCGACAAAGTTGAGCCACATGCCGGCCAGGTGGTAGTTGATGGCGTTGTCCGGGTTGTGCAGGTTCAGCGGCACGTACTCGATCAGCATCAGGCTGTAGCAGGCCAGCGCGTAGAAGGCCAGCGCCACCACGTGGCGCCACGGCAGGATGGCGGCGGCGATCGCCAGGCCGGGCAGGTAGAAGGAAACAAAGGGATTGGTGGCGCCGCCGGTGAAGAACAGGATGGCCGACAGCGCCGTCAGGTCGACCATCAACTGGCCCATCAGCTCGGCATCGCCCGGCCTGGCCCCGCGGCCGGTGTGCTGGCGCAGGCGCAGGCCGGTCAGCAGGTTGAACAGCGCCTGCAGGCTGAAGATCGCCAGTAGCGGGCTGTAGGGCAGGATCACGCCAGCCACCGCCTCGCACGACACCAGCAGCGCCGCCTGGCCACCCAGCAGCGCCCAGCGCAGCCAGAACAGGCGGCGCAGGCTCACCAGGTTGTGGCGGACCGGGGTCGCGCCCTGTGCGGTGCTCGGATGGGGGATGACCGTGGCTGGCGGCACGGCGGCGGTGGTGTCCATGCCGCGAGTTTAACAACGACGGGGGCCCGGCCCGCCGTGTGCGACACCGTGCCGCATTGGTCGGTGCCGGGGGCGCTGCCAGACTGTGCGGTTATCTGCCGGGCGGGCATGGCCTGGGCCGGCATGGTCTAATGATTCTTTCGCGACATTCAGTGATTCAGTGGAGATGATCCCGATGCAAGCCAGATTCCTCGCCGCGGTGCCTGCCGCCCTGTTCGCCGCGCTGTGCTCGACCGCGGCCTTGGCCCAGGTCGATGTCAGCAACGCCTGGGCGCGCGGCACCGTGCCGGCGCAGACCGCCACCGGCGTCTTCATGACCCTGCATGCCCACACGCCCGCCAAGCTGGTCGGCGTGAGCACGCCGGCGGCGGCCACGGCCGAAGTCCATGAGATGAAGATGGATGGCAACGTGATGCGCATGCGCGCGCTCGGCGCGCTCGACCTCCCCGCCATGCAGGATGTCGAACTCAAGCCGGGCGGCTATCACGTGATGCTGATGGGCCTCAAGGCGCCGCTGAAGAAGGGCGACAAGGTGGCGCTCACGCTCAAGTTCGAGCAGGGCGGCAAGATGGTCGAACAGAAGGTCGACGCCGAAGTGCGCGACCTTGGCGCAGCGGCCCCGGCGGCCGTTGCCCACGGCGACCACAAGCACTGATGGGGCAAGGGGGCCAGCCCGGGTCCCCGTTGCTCTTTACGCCTCAGCTGCGCAGGCTGATCGCGTCGTCGGGCTCGTCCCCGGCGGCGACTGCGATCACCCGGTCGCGCAGCCAGGAGTGTCCCGGATCGGCATCGGTGCGGTCGTGCCAGATCAGGCTGAAGACAAAGCCCGGCAGCGGGAAGGGCGGCTCGAACACGGCGAAGCGCGGATCCTCCTCGAACGCCGCCAGGCTGCGGCGCGCCGTGGTCAGGACCAGGTTGGTGCCGGCGATCAGGGCCGGCGCCACGCTCCAGTGGGGCAGCACGCAGGCGATCTTGCGCCGCCCGCCCGCCTTGGCCACGGCCGCGTCGATGGCGTCCACGCGCTCGCTGTGGGTGGCCACCAGCACATGCGAGCGGGCCAGGTAGGCGACCTGGTCGAGCTTGCCCAGGCCGCGTACCGTGGCCGCGTCCACCATGCACGCATAGGTCTCCTCGAACAACGCCGTGGTGCGCACACCCTCCGGAGGTGGCCCGAACACGCCCAGCGCCAGGTCGATTTCGCCATCCGCCACCTTGGCTGTCATGGCCTCGCGGCTGGCCTGGCTGACCACCAGGTCGATTCCCGGCGCGACCTTGCGCACCGCACGCAGCAGGCCGGGCAGCAGCGCCATGGCGCCGTAGTCGGACATGGCCAGCCGGAAGCTGCGGCGCGCGGTGGCGGGCTGGAAGCCGGACGGCCCCAGCAGGATACGCACCTGCGCCAGCGCTTCGGCCAGCGGCCCGGCCAGTTCGTGGGCACGCGCGCTGGGCACCAGGCCACCCTGGCCGCGCACCAGCAGCGGGTCGTCCAGCAATTGGCGCAGGCGGCCCAGCGCATGGCTGACGGCGGGCTGGCTCAAGTGCAGCCGCAGCGCCGCGCGCGAGATATGTCGTTCGGCCAGCAGTGCTTCCAGCACCACCAGCAGGTTCAGGTCGATACCGCGTAGATCATTCATGCGGCGCATATTAACCCTATGAAACGAGAATTGGAAATTCGCGGTGCAATATTTCACACTGAGGCTCTCGATCAAGCCTTTGTGGAGATGTCCCGATGCCAGGTTTCAGCAGCGTTTCCCCGGCCTATGCCGGCCTTGTTCCCGTGCTGGTTGCGATTGCAGCCGGGTCCGTGATTCCCTTCCAGGCGGGCGCCAATGCCCTGCTCGGGCGCAGCCTGGGCCACCCGCTGTGGGCGACCGTGGCCTCGCTGCTGGTCAGCCTGGCGGTGGTGCTGCCGCTATTGATGCTGCTCAAGGCGCCTTTTCCGGCACTTGCCGCGGCGGCGCGCGGGCCGGCCTGGATCTGGGCCGGCGGCGTGGCGGGTGTGTTCTATATTTCGGCGGCACTGGTGCTGGCCCCGCGCCTGGGTGCCGGCGGCTTTATCGCCGCGGTGGTGGCGGGGCAGATGGTGGGGGCATTGCTGCTCGACCAGTTCGGCCTGGCCGGTTTCGCGGCGCGAGCCGTGACGCCGGGCCGGCTGGCCGGCGCCCTGCTGGTGGTGCTGGGGGTGGTGGTGATGCAG
>NZ_JARJLM010000336.1 GCF_029335485.1 Cupriavidus basilensis | reverse complement strand
CGAGGACTTGATCCTCAGTCGGGCTTTAACCCTGCTTCAAAGATTATTTCATCGCCGCTAAGCGGCGCGCGCCTTAGGAGGTCAGGTATCGCGTGGCGATGTCCAGCGAAGCATGGCCGCCGTTCTGCTGCACCACTTCGGTGGCGGCTCGGCCGCCAGTGCGTGGGAAATAAGCGTGTGCCGAAGCCAGTGCGTGCTGGTGCCCTCCAGGCAATCTACAGCGTCCAGTTGCCGGCGCATAGCACCACCAACACTAGGTCAGACTTTCCTCCTTTTGGAGGGCTTGCGGCCGCCACAGGCATTTGGGGTAGTCGCGCGAAGCGCAAGCGAACAATGGCCTTCAGACGCGGCGAGGAACCCTGGGAGGCGCTATGAAAGCGAATGCGAATCTGCTTCTGGAAACGATCTCCGCACTCTACGAGGGGGTAACGGACCCCCAAGGGTTTTCCGCTGCTCTCGCCAAATTCTCCTCGCTCACCGGAAGTCCTAACTCGATCTTCATCCTCTGGCCAGATGGCGCTCCCGGCGGCACGATCGAGGACTCTCACTCCAGCGAATCGATGGAAGCGGTAAGCCGTTACAACTCCAGCTACAACGCACTGGATCCCACAAGGGACATCATCCCTCACTTGCCGAATGGCGCCTGGTATTACGACCAGCGCGATCTGCCGCGCGGCTTTATCGCCAGAAGCGAGTTCTATCAGGACTTCTTCTACCCGGGCAATTTGGGGTGCATGGTGGCCACCCGGGCATCCACAACGCCATATGGGGCCGGCTTCTTCGGACAGCAGCGGCTCAAGGACCAATCGTTCTACGACAGCGCCGATCTCGCGCTATTGGCACAGATCAGCCCCCATCTAACGACAGCAGCAACCCTGCGCTTTGAGCTCGACGGGCTTCGCACGCGACTTTCCTGGTTAGAAGAAGCATTCAACCAGTTGCAGTCGAGCATGATTCTGTGTGATGCCGCGGGCAAGGTCCTATTTGCCAACAGTCCAGCCGAAGGCATACTCAGGGATCCCACCCATCCGTTCCGCGTTCAAGTCGGCTACCTGACGTCTGCCAAAAATAATGACGCGCTGCAAAAGGCCATCAGGCAAGCGGCGGGAAGGCTGATGGCGGCGAGTGCAGTCGCCGTGGCATTGGGCAGTGATGAGAGCCGCCAGTTCGCGTGGGTTGTGCCGGTCCCACCCAACCGAATGCTCGCTATGCCATGGCAGATCCCCATGGCCATGGTCTGGATACGCGCCGCGGACACTGGAGTTAATCCCGGATATGAACTGCTGCGCAGCGTCTATGGCCTAACTGCGGCTGAATACCGCCTCGCGGAACTGCTTGGACAAGACCTTACCCCAGCCGAGTGCGCCGAGTCCCTCGCCATTTCGGTCACAACCGTACGGACACAGATTCGCGCGATCTACAACAAACTGGGCTGTAGCCGGCAATCCACGTTTCTGAAGATCCTTGGCAGCCTGCATTCGCCTGGCTAGGAACAACCAGAGCGCAATTGCGCCCCCAGTCCTTCGGGATCGGCCGGTTACTTGTGATTCGTCTCGACGCGCTTGTAGAAGACGCCATCTAGGTAGCGTCAAGCATCTGGGCATCGAGGTGGCCCAACGCACCGGCAGCCGGCCGTGGCCACCGCACACAGCCGTGCGCGGCATCATCAAATTTGATGATGTGTGTCGGCGCACACGTCGCTAGACTCAGGCATCGCGAGGAGGGAACCCCTTCGCCTCTCAAGAAGGACAAGGAGGTCTAGTGGAACAGATATCGATTGGTTACGGCGCTATTGCGCTGCCCGATGAAGCGCTGGCTACTCCCAGCCGCAGCCACTCTGGAATCGTTCGGCTAGATATCGCCCTACGCGGCAGTACGAGGGATTTTTTGGATGCCCCGGCGCCAGACCCTCGCAAACGAGCAGACGAATTTCATGCCTGGATGCAGGCGCGGGTGGATTTCGGCGGCTTTCCGTATGCCAAGACACTCCTTGGAAATCCAAGACCCGTTTCCACACTTCGTCTCGCCGACGGGAGAGAGATCTCCGGTCTGAATTTCTCGTCCCAGGACTACCTGAATCTGTCCACCCACTCGTGCGTCACCGAGGTGGCGATTGAGGCCATCCGCCAATTCGGGCTGCACAGTGCCGGTTCAACCGCGCTGGCCGGGAATTGCGCCCTAAGTACCGAACTCGAAATCGCTATCGCAGAGTTGGTTCACACGGAGTATGTCTCCCTGTTTCCCACTGGATGGGCCGCCGGATTCGGCGCGGTCAAAGCGTTGATCCGTCCCACCGACCACGTGGTGATAGATCAGCTTGCACACAATTGCCTGCTTGAAGGCGCGGCGGCCGCGACCCGGAATGTCCATATCCAGCGCCATCTCGACATTGAACATGCACGCCGCCTCCTGACCCGGATCCGGGCCAAGGACTGTTTGAACGGCATCCTGCTTGTAACAGAGGGCGTCTTCTCGATGAACTCTGACTCGCCGGACATCCGCGCAATGCAGGCTTTGGCCGCCGAGTATGACGCCGTCCTGCTCGTTGACGTTGCACACGATCTTGGTTGCATGGGACCAGGCGGGACAGGCCAGATTGGCATCCAAGGCATGCTTGGCCAAGTGGATCTGGTGATGGGCTCCTTCTCCAAGTCGTTCGCATCCAATGGCGGCTTTGTGGCATCGAACCGACCGGCGGTTAAGGAGTACCTCCGGTTCTACGCTTCGCCGAACACATTCTCGAATGCACTATCGCCGGTGCAGGTTGCGACGATCCTTAAAAGCACTAGGATCATCCAGTCTTCCGAGGGAGAAACTCGGCGGAAGGCGCTGATGAACGCAATCCACGCGCTTCGCACAGCGCTAGAACTCCGTGGAAGAATCGTGCTCGGCAGTCCGTCGCCCATTGTCCCGGTTCACGTGGGCACTGACGCGGTCGCCCGTCTCGCCTGTGGTGTAATGGCAGAACGCGGACTAATTACAAACCTCGTGGAGTATCCCGCTGTCTCGCTCAATACAGCACGATTGCGCCTACAAGTGATGTCCGAACATAGCGCCTTCGACTGCAAGCTGGCGGCAGAGATTGCTGATGCGTCCGTGAAGCACGCCAATGACACAGTGTTCGGACACTAGAATGGCAAACGGCAGACCCAGCCCCCTTGCCATTCGAAAAGCAATTCCCGTGAACGCCTACACGCGCTCATGGGTGCGAGGCCTATCGGCCATCGCAGTGACCGTTGGCATTTGGCTAGCGGTCTTCACGGCGGCACTCTACCTTCAATCTTACTGGCTGAAAGCGCCTCTCGGCGTCGCGCTGGGATTCGCGACGGGGATGCTATTCGTTGTCGGCCATGACGCGGCCCATGGCTCCCTCCTACCTGGAGTGATTGCCAACCGCATCTGTGCGAGGATCGCGCTCTTGCCGGCCCTGCATCCCTTGTGCACTTGGGAAACAGGTCATAATAGGCTCCACCATGGATGGACGGGCCTGATTGGCAAGGACGCTGGCTACCCCCCGTTCTCGCCTGAGCAGTATTCCGCCCTATCGCCTGCGCGGCGCTTTGAGCAACGGGTGTATCGCTCTCTGCCAGGCTTCGGACTCTACTACCTTGTCGACGTGTGGTGGCGCTGTCAAATTCTCGCTCGGCCGGAAGGGTTCAGGGAGTTCAGTCGCCAGCAAGGCGTATTTGACTACCTGCTTGTCGTCACCTTCATATGCGCGCAGGTTTGGATGACGGTCGCCTTTTCGTCGGCCGGAACGGCTGCGGCCAATCTACTTGTGGTTGTGATCATCCCTTTCATCGTCTGGAACTACGTGATGGCCTTTGTCACGTTACAGCACCACACTCATCCGTCAGTCAGATGGGCGCGAACAAGGGAGGAGTGGGACTTCTTCCACGGGCAAGTGGAAGGCACAGTCCACGTTCAACCGCCTCGGTGGTTGGATGTCTTGTTTGGCAACATCTTTCAGCACACGGCCCACCACGTTGACAAGGGAATTCCGCTGTACCACCTAGTCGTGGCGCAGACTGCGTTGGAGAGCCGGTACCGCGCGTCCATTACCTACGAACGTATGTCCCTTTCCCACTTCCGACGCATCCTAGGTATGTGTCAACTCTACGACTTTGGGACTCATCGCTGGTTGCAATTCAGAGACTGCCCATTGCCGCTTTCCGCGATGCCATCCAAAGCATCCAAGGAAGGTGGCAGCCTCCCCTGACAGGCTCAAATCGGCGGCTTCACAATGACCCGCACCGAGTGCCCTCCTCGCCAGAATCGAGGCCACACAGATTGCCCATCAAGTAGTTCTGGTCGACTAGGAGGCGGTAGTTGCCGAGCACCCCTAGCACATCGCTCCGCGCGCGCCGCGACGGGTGCCCCGCTAAGGGGCCGACCGACCGTCAGTCCAGCGCGTGGCCCCCGCGCGCATCCACCATAGTTAGTTCGCTCGCGCCGGCCTGGGGGAAGCGCTTGAGCTGGCGCACTGCCTCGGCGCCGATGCGGTCAGGCTTAGCCGCCGGCGCATTCTTGGTCCGGTTGGCCGCGTAACGTCACCCCGCCCCGGTCATGCTCCGCCGACTGCCCCGCATTGACGGCACGCTGCAACCAGGCCAGCATTTCGCCCTACCCGTCCCATTTCTGCCCTTCGGCATTGCGGTAGGTGCGCGTCGCCTCGGGTCCCGCCGGCGGCGCCTTCTCGGCGAAGCAGCCGGCTGCCTCCAGGTCCGTCAGGGTCAGGCCGTGACTGGCCATCTGCACACCGATCCACACCATGGCCACGGCGGGCTCGATCTCCAGAGACATAGGTATAACGCTTTGGGAGTCAGAAAGGTGCAACGATTTGGGCCGCACAATCGCCTTTTCCGGGACTCCACACCGCCCGCATCGCCTCCATGCGCCGCGCTGCCTCGGTGGTCACGTAACGGCGGGTGGTATCGTGCGAGGCGTGGCCGCCATTCTGCTGCACCAGCTCCAGCAGCACCCCCGGCCGCCAGCGCATGCGTAAATGTGCGTGTGCCGCAGCCAGTGCGTGCCAGCGGCTTCGCGTTGCGCCGCTAAGGTTCGCCAGGCACAGCGAGCTGGCACAGGCCGAGAGAAACTTCTTGATCTGCTTGACGAGCGTGACGCTCCAAATCCCGGCGGTGGAATTGACGGAATTTCGGCGTCATGCGCCGGGACACAGGGCCAGCGTAGCAATAGATCGAAGCGAAACTCTCAGCGTTGCGCCAGCAGCGCCAGCTTCACCAAGTCCACGACTCGATTGCATCGCATCTTAGTCTTCAGGTTGGCAATTTGCTTTCTCACCGTATTTTCGGATACACCGTTCATGGTCGCGAACCCGGCAGGTGTTACACCGGCGACAAGGCCCGCGAGGACCTTCGCCTCCGCATTGGTGATATCGAAAATGGAGATAAGGGCGACTGTATCCGCTTCGCCCATCGCGCTGTTACGACGAAGTCGTATTAACGCGAGCGGTTCGTTCGACAGTCGGATATGAGGGCTAGCGGGCGTGATGTCCAGGCTCATTGTCTCGCCCCACGCGAGGGAGACAATCAACTTTGTCCGCTGTCCCGTTCGCAGCGTATCCCCGAGCTTCTTCGACAACTGATCGAAGATGACTCGGGCGGGATGCCAGAGTCTCCCCCGCTTAGTGCATAGACCACTACGATTGTCGAGAATCGCGCGGGCCAATGGTGAGGCTCGCAGTACCACGCCGGCTACGGAAACAAGGCATGTCGCCTCTCCTAATGAGGTGAATGTGTCCTCAACCATTTGGAGATTCATCGCCATTGATTGGCTTCTACGTTCAAGCGCAGCTTGAAATGTCCGGACATAGACACCGATATCACCTTGGGTGAGCTTTTCTCTCGCACCAGGGGCAACGGTCGAGCGTTGGAAGCTGAAGGCTGTCCGCCGGTCCGGATTCTGTTCGACGATGAGAGCCAGAATCTGTGCCTGGCCGTGCTTATGAAGGTAGTCTCCGTAGAACTCGGTGCGCTGCAGCTTCGATTGAGATAGGAGCTCGTTGCTATCCAGCCATGTGCCTGCACTTAAGCCAATGGCGGCATCGGCTACAACATCGAGCTTATGAAAGTGCTGTGCGTAGTCGTCGAGGGTCGAAGTCGGGATGTCGACATGGTTCAGATTCAGCAGGCTGCCACATCCATCCATCATAATTAGAGACCCACTATCTGCGCCGATTAAGTCACGTGCAGTCCCGAGAATGTGCTCCCATGGTGGGGTCGCATCGGACATGCCCTCAACTGCTTCCAACGCACGGCCCAAACACAACGCATAAGTCACGTCAAAATCTCATAATCAGATCTATCCTCTATTCGCCCGATCATCATTGCCGGGCTTGTCCCGCTCTGTTTCCGGCTAAGCCGGTTCCTCCCTGGCGGTTGAAACACAGCCTAGCAGACGTGACGTGTCATCAGAATTGATTACAGCGGAGGCCCTACCTTTGTGGGGTTAGCACGCACCTGCTTGCGTTGTGAAGGCACGACCGACGGTGTCAGGGCGATCTTTGGAGATGAGGAGAAGTCGCTTCAATCGCTATGGGCTCAGATAGCCGTGCGGCCTTCACAAAGGAAACGCAGGAGCGTCGCCGAGCAACTACGCAGCTCTCCGACCTCCCGCTCGCTCTTCTCGGGCAACGTCCGCTTGCGAAGCGTAGTTCCTGCCACTGCCGTTTGCCGCAAAGAGAGCGCTGTGCGCTGCGCGAAATTGACCCGAATCAGTGGAGGGTGTCCTCGGCGAGCCCGTTCTTGTACGTGAGCCCGTGTGCGCGATCATCACGCGCATCTTGTCACTCAGGCCCTGCCAGAGCAGCGCGAGCACATCGAGCGGCGTGCCCATGTTGCCAATGCGCGCCAGGTCGTAGAGCTTGTTGGCGGTGAGTGCGATAAGTGTCGTGACGCGTCTTCCGCCCTGGGTGAAAACTACCGACAACTCATCGCCGCTGCTGTCCGGATAGTCCCACTCGAAATTGGTATGTCCTGAATCAATCGAAAAGTCGTCACTAAATTTGATGATGACGACACTCGGCGTGGCGTGCATATTCAGAGCAATGCAACATGAACAAGACGGTGAAAGGCCGCAGTGATTGTGAAAGACTTTACTCAAAACATAGCTGGCGACAGAAAGAGGGATGCCGAAATGAGCCGTCGATTTGCCTGGATACTCGTCTTCGCTTTAGCGCTGGGCGGCTGCGGTGGCGGCAGCGATGAGAAAAGCAGCAGCGGCGTTACCAGCTCGGTTGCACCGGACGCAGCAGTTTCCTATCGGATGACGTTGACCCCGACGGTTGGACAGGTAGCCGCAGGGTCCGACATTGCGTTCGTCGCCTCCCTCGTGGACAACAAAGGACGGCAGGTAGAGTCCCCTGCCATCCAGTGGTCAAGCAGCAGCAAGACAACCGCGACGGTCCTGCCGAACCCCCAAATCCCGGGCCTGGTAAGTGTGAGAGGCGTCGCGCCCGGCACGGTCACGTTAACGCCAATGCGACGGCGCCTGACGGCACCACGTTAAGCCAATCGGCAGATTTGACCGTCGTGGCGGCAGCGAACTTGACCTATTCGCTCCGGCTCGCCAATCCGACCCTAACGCTTCAATCCAATCGCCCCGCGGCAGTTGCCGCCCATCTCGTACGCAGCGATGGTATCGATGTCACCGCATTCGCGACGGGTTGGGAATGGAATGTCGACAATCGCGCTGCAATCAGGCTGACGTTCGCCGGAGAGATGGCGACGCTCACAGCGCTCAACACATCCCGGACAACCGCCCAGGGCGCCACAGTCACAGTGAGCGCCAGGGCGCCGGATGGCACCGTTCTGACCGGTCAGATTGCCGCGACCGCGCTACCGAGCTATGCCTACAATGTTGTGCTTTCGCTGAGCAACGCCGTAGTGGCCGGCGACCTTCCGGTCACCGTGAAGGCAAAGATCATGCGCAGCGACGGCGTCGATGTCACGGCCGACTTCCATGGCTGGAACTGGTCCACGCCTTCGTCCGCTGGCGGTGCGAATCTGCTGTCAGTCTCGACCTCGAGCGGCGGAACGCAAGTGACCATTGCATCGACACTGACGACCTGTCCTCTGACGGCCCCGGGTATCTATCAGAACCTGTTCAGTGTGACCGCAGCCGGCCCCGATCCACTGACGAGCGCCTCAAGTGCCACCGTACTGGTGACCCAGGCGGCCACGTACTCCTTCGCTTTTCGGCCACTTGCCGCACCCGATCTGGGCATTGCGGCCACCCTCCATGCTCAGATTTTCCATGACGGGAAGACCTCCGAAGACGTGACTGCGTTGTGCAGCAGCTGGACATGGGCGCTCACCGGCGCTATCGCCGTCACAGCGAATTCGGCTGACCTCGCCTTCGTGCCCACCGCGTCCACCTTCTCGGCAACCCCCATCTGTATGATAGACGGGCTGACGGTGACCGGCCCGGCGTACACGGGTTCGACCACCCCGATGACAATCTCCGCAATGACCGTGACACCCACCTCACCGACAACAGCGACGCTGCAATGGAACACCAACCACCCCGCGACCACCCAGGGACGTTATATCGATACCTTCATCGGTGAAGATTTCAACACTGCGGTGGATTCGACACTAGCCACGACCCATACTGTGTTTCTCACTGGCCTAACACCTGGCGATTTATATAGAGTGGAGGGGATCTCTGTAACGCCATCGGTCAGATAGTGCACAGCGAGACCCGCTTCTTGAGCATGTAGGCTGCGGGGGAATCCATTACAGCTGAACCAAGTGGACGTCCAACATCGACGATTGACGACTACGTCGATCATTTTCACAAGCTCAATGTCATTGGCGTCTCGACCGCTATCAGGCATTGCCACGGCACCGCGACTTCCATGTCCGCCAGAAAGCGCTGGCGACATGTTCACTCGCTGCTCGCCGTGACCTTCCGCTTTCGCAAAGATTCGCAAAGCTAATCTGCCGCTTCATCTCCGATTCTTCTTTCCGGCACACACATGGCAACGCCTACAAGAGACAAAAACGATGCCACTACCGCCCAGAGATTGATGGGCTTCGTGCCCTGGCCGTTCTTGCAGTGATTCTTTGCCACGCAAGAATCGCAGGGTTCGCAGACGGGTACATTGACGTCGACGTGTTTTTCGTAATCTCGGGATTCGTTGTGACGGGCGCAATTGCTCGCGAACAGCACACTGGCGCATTCTCTCTCGCGGCCTTCTATTCCCGCCGGCTCGGTCGGTTGGTGCCGGCTTTGTACTGTATGCTCGGCGTGACGGTGGCGTTCGCGTTGGCGTTCCTGTTTCCGGAAGACGCTTACGATGTCCTCAAGAACAGTCTCTTTGTCAGCATTCTCTATTCAAAATTTTTCTCGCAAAACAGACCGGTTACTTCGATCCGACCGCCGATAAGCAAGCGGCTCTTACGCACCTGGTCGCTATCGGTGGAAGAGCAGTTCTATTTTGCATTTCCACTACTTTTCGTAGCATTGAGACGTGCTAGTGCGCCAGCGTGCTTCGGAATTTTGGTGTGTTTATTTACGACTGCGCTCGTATACTCCCAAAACGCCGTTGATATCGTCGATTCGCGTTCCCACTACATGCTGCATTCCCGCGCGTTCGAGTTTCTGATTGGTGTTCTGTTGACCGTCGGAGGGCGGCGATGCTTGGCGCGTGTTACGGCCACGATCGCAAACGCGCTGCTCCTGTGTGGCCTGGCGATCATCGTTTGGTGCGTCGCTGGATTTGAGGCCAATACGCCGATGCCGGGGCTCTACGCCTTGCCCCGTTGCCTTGGTGCGGCCTTGGTCATCGAAGTCGGAGAGCGTACAAGCACGGTCGAGAAACTGCTGACGAATCCCACAGCAGTCTATGCTGGGAAGCTCTCGTACACGCTCTATCTTTGGCATTGCCCGATTCTGTTCGCACTACGCAGGTTCTATTTGACGTCCGATACCTGGACGTTAGCCGGTCCGGCCTGGCCATTGCGACTCACCAATGGATTGAGGAGCCGATACGTCGGTGGAACCGGACGAATCGAAAGACTGTCCTGGTGCTATTTTTCGCGCCCATATGCGCCTTTGGGAGCCTGCTCCCGACCGCGAAAGCGACGGACTATTTTGTGGAGTTCTACTCGAAGGACCTCCGCGCTAGCTACGAGCAAACGGGGCACACCGTGATTCAAGGCAAGCGCGCAGACGCCTGTTGGAATAAAGTCGAGTTGACTGACCCGTCTACTTGTCGGCTCGGGCGGACTGCTGCATCGCCCACGGCGATCTACTGGGGAGATTCGCATGCGTACCATCTCGCCCCTTTCATCGACCAGCTTGGCAAGGAGTTCGGACTCTCAATTCATGACGTGACCCTATCCATGTGCCCGCCGATTGAGCAGGGACCCGCGCGAGCCGGCAATCCGGCATTCCAGACGCATAGCGAGGAGTGCTTGCGACACAACGAAGCGGTCTTCAGCTACCTGCTTGCCCATCCGGAGATCGTCCAGGTCATCATGGCGGCCGTATGGCAAGGCTACGTGGGCGTCCAGGTGCCACGTCACCCAATACCCATGGTTCTTGCCAGGCGATATGTACTTCCAGGACATCCTTGCCAAGCTGCTTGCAGCGGGGAAGCGCGTGGTGCTGCTTGACGACGTACCGATCGTGCCGGCCGAGCTTGAGAACTGCATCTCGAATCCGCTATATGGGATAGGGATGGACGGCCATTGCACCTATGCGGAAACACGTGCGCAGAAGGACCACGTGGTGGCCGAGCGGCTGCTCAGTGACTTGAAGCAGAAGTTCCCAAGCATTTCAATTGTCGACACCTACGACGTTCCTTGTGATGGTGGTAGGTGCAAGTCGGAGTTGTTCGGCGTCGCCCTATATCGTCACAACGATACCGGCCACCTCGGGCAGGGCGGAAGCGAGACCTGCCAAGGCGGCTGACGTAATTGGGTTGTACTTGAATCCACTGGCGCACGCGGTCGTGTTCTGCGTCGACGAAAAGGCCGCGATTCAGGCGTTGGATCGCAAAGACCCGGTGTTGCCGCTGTATGCGGCGTTCAACACGAGGACGGGCGAAGTGCTTGGCAAGACGGCAGTGCGGCACACTTCGGCAGAATTCGTCCCCTTCCTGACTGGCATTGTGGCCAATCAACCCCACTGTAAAAAGATACATGTCATCGCCGATAACCTCTCTGCCCACAAGACCAAGCAGGTCGATGCGATTCTGGCCGAACACACCAACGTGCACATGCATTTCACTCCAACGTACTCGTCCTGGCTAGATCAGGTGGAGCTGTGGTTCGCCAAGATTGAGCGTGATGTCGTTTCTCGCGGCGTCTTCACCTCGGTGACAGATCTCATGCGCTATATCCGCCACAACAATCAGCCGAAACCTGTGAAATGGAAATACTTCGATCCTTCTCGGCGAGTTACTTCCAATTCAAACGTTACCGAATTACCTCAAATTCAAACATTGCGGCCCACTAGCTCGACGCGCACCGCCCCGTTGGCGTCTTATGGAACCACGGTGATCGTTGGCCCAATTGAAAAGGTGTGGATGCCGTGATTGCTGTAGATGCCGTGATTGCAAGCCGTCGACCCATTCGAGAACTGGCCGGTCAGAAGAGCGGATATCGAATAGCGTCCAGGCTGCGTAGCAGAGAACGAGAGCTGAGAGTCAGATTGCGCTCCCTGCTGTCCCTCGTAGTCGCACGAAACAGCTCCAAAAGAGCGGGCAATATACACAGACCCTATTGAAGTAGCCACCGGTCCGACGGCGCCCGTTAGTCCATTTTGTGGGCTGACGTAAGAGATAAGTGCCTGTGGACCAACTGGGCCAGGCGTGATAGTCATTATATCCGATAGGATCAATCTCTCACCAACCTTAATCACCCGGTCGCATACCTTCACGTGCACCGAACTAGCTATTCGTCCGGAATTCCCTGGCTCCGTTAGGTCCGTTTCGCTACACCCCCCGCAGACTCCTTGCGCAGCCCCTGTAAAGGCTCGCTGGAGCAACGAGACAACTTGCCCTTTAAGAGTGGACCCATCAGTTCCGTCCACGGAGGATAGGTACGTGGCGATGAACGCATGACCCATCCAGTCGTCGAACTTCGCTATGTTAAAAGGGGCTAGTTCAATCAGGCCACCGCCGTATCCGACTGCGGTGTAAGTCGGAGGACTCGCGGTGATGCGGTTGAGTAAGTCGGTCCTGTTCATCACGTAAAGGCCGCTGATATGCGAATCAGTCGGCGGCGCTACGTTGACGATTTTCAGTGCGCTCAGTTTTTGTGCGGAGACTATCTGTGTAAGTGCGCTGTAGATCTCATTGACAAACAAGTTTCCCTGGGAATGAGCGACGACTATCACTGCCTGATTCGCATTGAGATCTGCGGCGATTTGAGGCACTGCATCGTCAACCACCTTTTTTACAGCGACAGCACTGAGAGATGCCGTGACGGTTGCGTTGATGGAATTAACGAGTTTCGTTAGGACGCCGTCCAGCCCAGGAATCGGTAGAGCCAGACCTCCAAAGAGTCCAGCCCACGCAGCAATGAAGTAGGCCGACCCGTTAGCTACGCCACCAACGATAAGTTGCCTGGCAGATTCTGACAAATCCCAGAAAATACCATCAGTGGGGTTGTATATGATCTGCCTTTTTACGATTTTTCCGATGGTTTCTTTATCCATGGCTTTGGTAAGTACAAGCCTCTCCATGCTAACCGCGGAGTAGGCTGCATCTATCGGATCATTGTTTATTCCATTAACGAAGTAAATGGAGTACCCACTCGCCGGGCAGTTAGGGATCTGGCTGCCACTGATAGGCGCGGCCCAGGTCGGCACCGCGAGGATGGCGCAGAGCAGAGACGCTATCCAGCGTCGCAAAGCCACACAGTTTCTTTTCATGAGCAGGCCTTCTGAACGTCAATCGGCACCACTGCAGAAGCAAGGGAAAGGCGGGCCTGATACAACGCTACCCGCTCTACGGTGTTGAGTGCTGCGGCCATGACAACCTGGTTCGCACGAGACGCCGCTAGCAAATTGCCTTTGAAGTTTGCATCTGTATTGCAACGGGCATCGTTCACGCCAGCGACGACGATCGCTTGAACCGTGTCACGGTCGATCGACGTCGGAGCAAGAATCGTCTGCATCCGCGCAGCCATCTTCATGGCGCCCGCGAATGCTTTTGCATCGGCACCGTATGCGGTTGCAAGCAGTCGCTCGACGTCGTCCCGTACGCCGTTCCCGTTCTTGTCTATACCAGCGGAGGTTGCATTGACCTCTCTGTCCGCTGGTGGTGGTGGCACTGCGATACCGGAGATCACGGTCCCGTCGCCCGTCAACACAAATGACGCGTTGGTTTCCGCAGTCGGCGTTACAGTCGGTTGGTCACCTTCTCCTCCCGCAGACGAAGATGGCGCTGAATCGTTGCTGCCTCCACACGCGGATACCAGGGATATTGCGGTAACTAAACTAGCAAACGACCTTTTCATAGCCCCCCTTTTGAACCGACCAATTCAGTCTAGAGGCATCGCAATCTATGGTCGACGCCAACCATGGATGCCTAAGCTTTCGTACAGGTATCCAAGTTTTGACTCGACAACATTGATGAGACATGGATGAGGACATAACGCATAGCCAAAGGCGCTGTGGTGGATTTCTGATGATCGCAGGTACGGGATTTCCGACCAGAAGGCAGAATGGACATAACCTCGAATATATCGCGCAAATTCTTAGGGACACGCATGACATTGAGTTGTCAAATGGGCTTCTCGATGTCGCAGCATGTAGCCAAAAGGTCCACTATGAAGAGGAAACGCTCTCTGAGAATCAAGCATTAGCAACCAGCCGAAACGGAGTGGCAGACGGAGCGCTGGCGGCGGCAGTGAGTAAGGTATAACTGTGGGCATTCACGATGATTTCCTTTCCATGGTGCTGTTGGTATGCGGCGGCATCCTTCGTCGGAGCAAGGCAGGCCTAGGAATAATATGGCAGGCGGTGCCGGCGTGGTCATCATCAAATCTGATGATGAAACGCAAAGAGCCATGCATCCTCCGGCCGAAAGTCGGAAGGGTGTATGGAAAACATATCCCCGGGGCCGTCCTGCCACATCATCAAAACTGATGACGCCGATCACGATTCAGAGTCTAGCGTCAATAGTGTGAACGATCTTTTTACTGCCGCGAAGAAGAGCCCTAGAAAGCTGTTCTATGGAGCATCCGGCAATGGCGGTGGGCCACCATCTAGCGATGGAGACATTCAAGAAGGCACGAGCATTGACATCAAACATGTTCCTTATCGCGGTAGCGCTCCTGCGCTTACGGAGCTCCTGGACGGGCAGACCGACACAATGGTAGATACGATCTCCTTGGTGAGACCCTACGTTACTTCCGGAAAAATGCGTGCCCTGGCTCAGACCGGCGTGAAGCGCTCGAGCTACCGACCAAATATACCAACCATGCGTGAAGTGGAGGCGTCGGGCTACGAAGCGAGTTCTTGGCTAGCGCTTGCCGCACCAGCTGGTACGTCCGCAGCTGTAGTGCAGAAGCTCAATGTGGCTGTCAACGATGTGCTGAAGACGCCTACTGTTCGATAGCAACTAGCAAAGCGAGGTGTGGAGGTTACAGCCGGCACGCCGAGCGATGCTGCCCGACACCTGAAGGCGGAAGTCGATAGTTTTGCGAAGGCGAACAACTGGATCCGGTGAGTTGGGCCACTTCGATGGCCCAATGCTTGACGCTACCTCGATGGCGTCTTCTAAAGACGTCAAGACCAAGCACAAGTAACCGGCCGGTCCTGAAGGAGCACTGCGCGGCCCAACTGCACTCTGGTTGTTTCCAGCCAGGGGAACGCAGGCTGCCAAGGATCTTCGGAAACGTGGATTGCCGACTACAACCCAGTTTTGCCCAGTTTGCTGTAGATCGCGAGAATCGCATCCGTACGGTTGTGATGGAAACTGCAG
>NZ_JARJLM010000335.1 GCF_029335485.1 Cupriavidus basilensis | reverse complement strand
GCCTCCGCCACCGCTACCGCCGTCATATTGACGATACGGCGCGTGGTGGCCTGCGGGTTGAGGATGTGCACCGGCTTGGCCGCGCCCAGCAGGATCGGGCCGATGGTAACGCCCTGCCCGCCCGTGATCTTGAGCAGGTTGAAGGCGATATTGGCTGCGTCCAGGGTCGGCATGACCAGCAGGTTGGCGCTGCCGGCCAGCTTGGTGCCCGGCAGGAAGTGGCGGCGCACGTCCTCGACCAGGGCAGCGTCGCCCTGCATCTCGCCTTCCACTTCCAGGTGCGGCGCCTCCCGCGCCAGGATCTCCTGGGCGGCTCGCATCTTCTTGGCCGACGGCCGGTTCGACGAACCGAACATCGAGTGCGACATCAGCGCCACCTTCGGGTGCTGGCCGAAGCGGGCGATTTCCTCCGCGGCCAGTTGCGTGATGGCCGCCAGTTCCTCGGCGGTGGGATCGTCGTTGACGAAGGTGTCGGTGATGAACAGCGTGTACTTCTCGAGCATCAG
>NZ_JARJLM010000334.1 GCF_029335485.1 Cupriavidus basilensis | reverse complement strand
CCAGTAATTGTTTCTGAAGTGAGGGTTGATGACAGTAATAAATGCTGGATAAGATCGATCAAGTGAAAGCTGCTGCTGCATGGCGAGCGCCAGGCCTGGTTTCGCCGCCGAACTTCGCCGTGAGCGCGGGGCTTCAGCTTTCAATCAAGCCGTGGCATTGCCGCGATGCGGGCGGGGAACTGCCGCCCTCTGAACCAAGTCCGGCCCGCCATGCGCCGGGCGGCATGCCAAAGCGCTGGGTGAAGCTGCGGGTAAAGGTGGTCTGGTCGGGAAAGCCCAGCGCCAACGAGATCTCCGCCAGCGCCTGCTTCCGGTCCGCCAGCAGGCGCGTGGCCTGGTCCAGCCGCAGGCGCATCTGGTAGCGATGCGGCGTGTCGCCGAAGGCATCGCAGAACAGGGTGTGGAAGCGCCTCGTGCTCCAGCCGAAATGGGCCGCGAGCTGGCTGGCGCGCAGTGGCGCGTCCAGGTGCTGGCGCAGGTAGGCATCGACCTGTGCCAGCGGGAAGCGGGCCGGTTCGCCACGGCGGTCCAGGCCCAGCGCCTGCGCCAGGCCGGAGGCGAGCATGGAAGCCAGCTGCCAGTGATGCTGGCGGGACCCGCCCTGGCGCATCCCTTGCGGTAGCGCGGCTAGTTGCCGTACATGGGTGTCCCATGCATCGTCGACGCCAAATGCCCTTGCGCGGCCCATCATCGCGGCCGGCAGCGCCAGCGAGCCGGGCGGAATGTCCACCACCAGTTGCCGGTTGTTTTCCAGGCCAAGGAAGTCGTGGCGCTCGCCGGCTGGCACGATCAACCCGCCACGGGGCTCCAGCCGGTGCAGGTGGCCGCCGATCTCCAGTTCGCTGGCGCCGTCCAGGCCGAACAGGACCTGGTGATAGTCGTGGCGATGCCAGTCCGTCTGCGATGGATAGACGCGCGTCTCCACCAGCGGCCCTGGCGCTGCCGGCAATGCCTGTTCAGCGGGCGCTGGCATGGCGGGTTCGACCGTCGGCAGCGTGGTGCGCATGGCCCTGGCCGGTCTGGCACAGCCAGACCCCTAGGCCGGCCACCACCAGTCCCAGCAACTGGAGCGGGCCCAGCCGGTCGCCAAACAGCAGCCAAGCCTGCAGCGCGGCCAGCGGCGGCGCCAGGAACATCAGCGAGGCGGCGGTGGCGGCCTGGCCACGCCGGACAATGCGCAACAGCAGGTATGAGCCGGCGCCCGACAGCACCAGCGCGGCCCACGCCAGCGATGCCCAGAGCGTCACGCCTGGCTGCCAGCGCGTCTCGCCCAGCAGCCAGGCCAGGCTGCCCGCCACCAGCGCGCCGCCGACGTTCTGCCATGCCGAGCTGGCGCGCAGGTCGGTGGCGGCAATCTTGGTCTTCTGCAGGATCGTGCCCATGGTGATGGAGAGAATCGACAGCACCGCCACCAGTACCACCCACGGCGAAACCGGGCTGGGCGCGCTGGCCAGGGTGGCGGGGGCGACCACCAGTATTACGCCCAGCGAGCCAAGGAACAAGCCTCCCCAGCCCTGGCGGGAAGGGAATTCCCCAAGCAGCGGGATCGCCAGCAGCGCAGTCAGCAGCGGCTGCAATGCACCGAGCAAGGCCATGGCCGAAGGCGCCATGCCGTGCGCGATGGCCCAGTAGCCGCCGCCCAGGTAGCTGCCGTGCATCAGCGCACCGGCCAGCAGGTGCCGCGGCACCTCGCGCAGCGCCGGCCAGCGCGCACCGCCGGCAACGGCCGCGGCGGCAAACAGCAAGGCGGCCAGCGCGAAGCGGGCCAGCAGGAACAGGCTGGGCTGCGCTACCGGCACGATAGCCCGGCCGACGATGAAGCCGGTCGACCAGATCAG
>NZ_JARJLM010000333.1 GCF_029335485.1 Cupriavidus basilensis | reverse complement strand
TAGCGTGAGGCGGGAAGGACAGGCATCAGGTCGTCGGCAGCGCGAAGACGAACAGCGTGCCGCCCAGTTCGGTGTACTTCGCCAGGTCCTTGTAGCCGCCCACCGCGCCCAGGCCCTCGCTAGACTTCTCCAGCCCCGCCGCCATGCCGATGCCGGCCCATCCGCCGATGCCCGAGTAAACGCCGACGTACTGCTTGCCCTCGAACTGATAGGTGAAGACGTTGCCGATGATGCCGGAGGGCGTCTTGAACCTCCACAGTTCCTTCCCGTCCTTGATATTGACGGCCTTCACATAGCCCTCCAGGGTGCCATAGAAGGCAATATCGCCCGCTGTAGCCAGCGCGCCGGACCATACCGAGAAACGCTCGGGCTTGGACCACAGGATCTTGCCGGCGGCAGCGTCCCAGGCGATGAAATTGCCCATGCCGCCGTGGCTCTTCGGGGTCGCGTACATCGACAGGGTGGCGCCGACATACGGCTGGCCCGCGGTGTACTCCACCTGGAACGGCTCATAGTCCATGCAGACGTGATTGGTCGGCACCAGGAAGATGCCCGACTTGCGGTCGTAGCTCATCGGCTGCTGGTCCTTGGTCCCGAGCGCCGACGGGCAGATGCCCTGGACGTTGACGTCCGGGCCCGTGGTGGCGGGCGAGTATTTGGCGTTGACGATCGGGCGCCCGCTCTTCATGTCGATCCTGGATGCCCAGTTGATGGTCGGATCGTACTTCTCCGCCACCAGCAGTTCACCGGTTTCGCGATTCAGGGTGTAGCCGAAGCCATTGCGGTCCAGGTGCACCAGCGAGGGCACCTTCCTGCCCTTGATGTTCAGGTCGGCCAGCACGTTTTCGTTGACGCCGTCGTAGTCCCACTCGTCGTGCGGCGTCATCTGGTAGACCCACTTGGCCTTGCCGGTATCCAGGTCGCGCGCGAACAGCGTCATCGACCACTTGTTGTCGCCCGGACGCTGCGCCGGATTCCAGGTGCCCGGGTTGCCACTGCCGTAGTAGACCAGGTTCAGCTTGGGATCGTAGGCATACCATCCCCAGGTGGTGCCGCCGCCCAGCTTCCACTGGTCGCCCTTCCAGGTCTTGATCGAGGAGTCCTTGCCGACCGGCGCCATCTTGCCGTCGGTCCAGGTCATGGTGGTGGCGGGATCGAACAGCAGTTCGTTGTCCGGGCCGGTGCTCCAGGCCGTCCAGACCTTCTTGCCGGTCTTCAGGTCATAGGCGATCAGCCGGCCGCGCACGCCGAACTCGCCGCCGGAGATGCCGGTGATGACCTTGTCCTTGAAGACGTGCGGGGCATTGGTATTGGTCTCGCCGACCTTGGGATCGCCATTCTTGACGCTCCACATGACCTTGCCGGTCTTGGCGTCGAGCGCTACCAGGGTGGTGTCGGCCTGTTGCAGCAGGATCTTGCCGTCGCCGTAGGCCAGGCCGCGGTTGACGGTGTCGCAGCACATCACCGGCACCACGTTGCTTTCCTGCTTGGGCTCGTACTTCCATTTGAAGGACTGGTCCTTCAGGTTGATCGCGATCACCTTGTTCGGGAAGGGCGAATGGATGAACATCGTATCGCCGATCACCAGCGGCGAGCCTTCATGGCCCCGCAGCACGCCGGTGGACACCGTCCAGGCGACCTGCAGGTTCTTCACATTGCCGGCGTTGACCTGCTTGAGTTCGCTGTAGCGGTGATTGGCGTAGTCGCCCGCCTGGGCAGCCCAGTTGGCCGGGTTGGCCAGCAACTTGTCCAGTTCGGCATCCGCGCGTGCAGTGGCTGACACGGTGGCCGTGGCAAGCATCGCCATCCCCACCATCATGGTCCGGAATTTCATGTCTCCTCCGTCTTTCTTTACGTGACAAAGTCTGGATCCCGCTTCCTGCGCGCCGCCTTTGGCTCTTCGACTGAAACTGATTGCGCGGGTTGCGAACCTGGCAGCCCTTGGTCAG
>NZ_JARJLM010000332.1 GCF_029335485.1 Cupriavidus basilensis | reverse complement strand
GACGAGTTGCCGGCGGCGCATATGTTCAAGCGCCTGACGCTGATCAACACCACCTTCGGTGACGTCGATCATCACCTGGGACGCTTTGCGGCACAGCCCGGCTTCCTGGAAACGGTCTGATCCTGCTGGAAGACGATAGCCGCGCCGGTTGTTCCAGGCGCGGTTTTTTTATTGACGGAGCGAACCATGTCCACCCTGTATTTCGAAGACTTCATCGTCGGCAGCAAGCGCGATCTCGGCACCCACCTGGTGAGCGAAGAAGAGATCCTGGCCTTCGCCCGCCAGTACGATCCCCAGCCCTTCCATATCGACAAGGAAGCCGCACAGAACAGCATCTACAAAGGCCTGATCTCCAGCGGCTGGATGACCTGTTCTATCATGATGCGCCTGCTGGTGGACAATATGACCTCCAAGGCGGCCAGCATGGGCTCGCCCGGCGTGGATGAGATCCGCTGGCTCAAGCCGGTCTATGCGGGCGATACGCTGAGCGTGTCGCTGCTGGTGCTGGATGCGCGCGCCTCGTCGTCCAAGCCGGACCGCGGCGTGGTGCACACCCAGTGGGAGGCCACCAACCAGCGCGGCGAACTGGTCTGCACGGTCAAGGGCATGGGCATGTACGGCCGCCGGCCCGCCTGAGGTGTAAGGCCGGGGCGCCGACCGAAGCTGGCGGGATGCGCCGGCGCGGTTTGAAATGCCCGGCGGTTGTTACGCCCTCTCCCCTCGGGGGGAGAGGGAGCAATACAGCGCTTTGCATCGCGCAGCTTATCTCTGGATGCCGGCTCTGAGGTCCGAAGGATCATCGTAGATTCCGGCGTCAATGCATCACCCTGAATGAATCCCGGCCGATTCCGGCCAGCCAGGCAACAACAAGGAGACACCATGCGTACCATCGCTTCGCTTGAAGAACTGGAAAGCCTGCAGGGCCAGGAAGTGGCCATCAGCGACTGGATCGAGATCACCCAGCAGCAGGTCAACCAGTTCGCGGAGGCAACCGGCGATCACCAATGGATCCACGTCGACGTGGAGCGCGCGCGCCGCGAGTCGCCGTTTGGCGGTCCGGTGGCGCATGGCTTCCTGACCCTGTCGCTGCTGCCGGCCTTCATGCACAACGCCATCGATATGCCGGGTGTGAAGATGGGCGTCAACTACGGTCTCAACCGTGTGCGTTTCACCGCGCCGGTGCCGGTCGGCAGCCGCCTGCGCGCCCGCGTGAAGCTGTTGTCGGTGGAACGCCTCGAGCCGCTGCCGAATGCGCCCGGCCTGGTCGGCGCGCAGTCCAACTGGGAAGTCACGGTGGAACGCGAAGGCAGCGACCGTCCGGTCTGCGTGGCGGAATCGATCAGCCGGCGCTACTCGTAAGCCAGGCAGGGCCGCCGCACAAGGCGTGCGGCGGCCTGCGCCGTTTCTTTATCGGCGCCGGCCATGCGGGTGCCATCCAAGGGTTACCTACATGTCAGGCAGTGCAATCGATCTCGGCAAGTCCATGCTCAAGGCGGGCTCGCTTTATCTCTGGGAAATGGTGCGCTGCTGTGTGGCCGGGCTGGTGCTGAGCCTGCTGGCCTTCGCCGTCGTGGCCAAGGGCGGTGCCGGTGCGGGCTGGCCGCTTGCGGCGGCGGCGCTGGTGTTCCTGATCGCTTTTCCGGTGGCGTATTTTGTCGTCGCCCAGCAGCGCGCGCTCGATCGCGTGCTGGGCACGCTGGCGGATGCGCATGGCGAGCGTTTCTACGATGCCACGTTCGGCCGCTTCGTCGATACGCTGCAGGTCCAGCAGCCGGGCGCGCTGGCGAGCCTGCTGGCGCAGCCAAAGGCGCTGACGGCCCGCTTCCAGGGTTTTCTCGAGCGTAGCGAACGCATGCCCCGGCTGGCGCGCCGCGTGGCGCTGCATTTCGCCGGCAAGATCATCGCGGCGATACCGTTTGCCGGGCTCGCCGCGCAGGAAGCGCCCGCGGCCATCCGGGCGGCGGCTGTCACTACGCTGCAAGACCGCTTCGAAGCCTCGTGGCAAACCTTCCTGATCGTTGCCGCAGGCCAGGCCGCGGTGGCGGCCGCTGCCTGCTGGTGGTTGTCCCGCTGAACGGGGACCAGGGCGGCGGCAGAGGGCTCAGGCGGGCGAGCGCGCGCCCGCCGTTGCGTGCGTGGCCGCTGCCAGTGCCGTCGCCGAACGCTCGGGATTCAGCCAGCAAAGGCCGATCACGCCGGCCGCCAGCAGCAGCAAGGCATTGATCGCGAAGCCCACCTCGAAGCCCCCGCTCATGCCGTGGCGCTGTATCAACTGTCCCACCACGGCAGGCGCCAGGCTGCCCGCCAGCGAGACCAGCGCGGTGTGGATGGACAGCACGCTGCCGCGCTGGGCCTCCGGCACGATCTGCGCCAGCATGGCCGGCGTCAGCGCGAACGCCACTGGCGGCAAACATGCCGCCACGGCAATCAGCAAGGTCCTTGGTACCGGCGGCAGCGCCACCGATGCGATCACCAGGTACACCCCGCCGCCCGCCAGCGCCGCGACCGAGATGATCACGCCGCGTGCCAGCCGCGACGATGCCCCTGCGCGCAGCATGCGTTGCGACAGCCAGCTCAGGACCAGCGTGACGGGCATGGACGAGGCTACGATGACGGCATACCAGCGCCCGGTGGTTATCGGGTCGAAGCCCAGGCCCTGCTCCAGGTAGGCGGGCAGCCAGGTCAGGCCCAGCGCCAGCGCCCAGTAGGCACAGAAACCCAGCGTCAGGCAGGCCAGCACGGTCGGATCGCGGAAGATCCGGCGGTAAGGGAGGCGCGCGGGTATGGCCGTGGCGGTACCGGGGCGCTGGCCGGGCGTTCCCGTCAGCGGGCCCTCGCGGCCGACGCACAGCCACATGATGCTCCAGGCGGCGCCGATCGCGGCGAGGATCGCGAAGCTCGCGCGCCAGCCCCAGTGCATCGTCACCAGCGGAATGGTCAGTCCCGCCAGCAGCAGGCCCGCGGTAGCGCCCTGGTTGACCACCGCCACCGGCAGGTTGCGCTTGTGGTCGGGAAACCATTTGTAAAGCGCATGCACGGAGATCGGGAAGGCCGGCCCCTCGGCCGCGCCAAGCAACATGCGGCACAGCAGGATGGTCAGCGCCGAGCCGGCCAGCGCCAGCGGCACCTGCAGCAGCGCCCATGACAGGCCCATCGCCAGCAGCAGCCAGCGCGTGGCGATGCGATTGGAAAGAAAACCCACCAGCACGGTGGAGAGCGAGAACAGCCAGAAGAAGCTGCTGGCGATCAAGCCGAACTCCGATGGCGGTATCTTCAGGTCCGCCATCAGCGGCACCGCGACCATGCCCAGCACGATCTTGTCGAGGAAGTTGATCAGCGAGAGCCAGGTCAGCATCGAGGCCATGGCCCAGGCGCTGCGTGGCTGGTAGGACGGAAGTGGGCTCATGGGCTTGCCTGGGTGCGTCGCGTAAGCGGTGGTGGCGGTGGTGGCGGGGTCAGTCCAGATGCCGGGAGATCAGCTCGAGCAGACGCTCCGGCTGTTCCAGCATGACCAGGTGGCCGCTGTCGATCTCGGCATAACGCGCCTGGCCGATGGCCTCGGCGAGCGCGCGGCAATGCGCGGGCGGCACCATGCGGTCGTGGCGCAGGCCGATCACCAGTGTGGCGGCGCGGATGCGGGGCAGCAGCGGGGCGATGTCGATGGTGGCATCGAGCGCGGCCTGGCGATCGCTGCCGGGTGCCAGGCCGCTGCCGAAGCGCGCCAGGATGGCATCGGCGGTGGCGTCGTCGAGGCGTGCCAGGTAAGGCTCGGAGACGCCGTTGAGCAGGATCATGCGGGCCAGCTGATGGTGGTCCGAGAGCGCCAGGGACTGCCACAGCGAGAACAGCAGGCGCATGCGCCGGTCGGTTTGCGCCCAGGCGCCGAACACCGCCAGGCGGCGCACGCGCTCGGGCATCAGCGCCGCCGCCGCGGCGGCCACCACGCCGCCCAGCGAGTAGCCGACCAGGTCCGCTTGCTGGTCCGGCGCCAGGTCCATGCAGGCGCGCACCTGCTCCACCAGCGTTTCCAGCGTCAGGGGCGCGCCGTCGTCATGCGTCTCCCCCGAGCCGCGCAGATCGAGCGCCAGGCAGCGTCTGTGCTGCGCCAGCCCGGGCAGAAGCGCTGCCCAGTTGCTCTCGGCGCTGGAACTGGTGCCATGCACGAGGATGGTGGGGCGGCCGGTGCCCGCCTCGATGAGGCTGGTGCGGATACCCTCGGACCCGATGGTCAGGCGCTGCATATCGAACTCCATGGCTTCGGCACTTCGTTGCTCCGTTCCTTCATGGACGCCGGTTGCCCGCGGTGGCGGCTGGCCTATTGGGCGGTGAGGCCGCCATCGACGGTGAACTGCGAGCCGGTGATGTAGCGGCCTTCGTCGCTGGCCAGCAGCAGGAAGACGCCAACGATTTCATCCGGCGTGGCCAGCCGGCCCAGCGGGGTCATGCCCTCGATGCGCTTGCGCGCGGTGGTGCCGCTGGCATCGGGCAGGTCGAGCGCGCCCTGGGTCATCGGTGTGTCGACGAAGCCCGGATGGATGGAGTTGACCCGTACCGGCGGCTTGAGCGCGGCGCCGTGCAGGGCCGCGGAACGCGTCAGCAGGGTCACGCCGCCTTTTGCGGCGCAATACGCCGCGACCTGCGCGCCGCCCACCTGGCCATAGACGGACGAGACATTGACGATGGCGCCGCCCGCGCGCATCAGCGGCAGCGCCGCGCGGCAGCCCAGGAAGACGCCGGTCAGGTTGACATCGAGCGTGCGCTGCCAGTCGGCGAGGCTGCAATCCGCCACCGAGCCGCGCAGTGCGATGCCGGCGTTGTTCGCCAGCACGTCGAGCCTGCCGTGGCGCTCGCGCACCGCTGCCATGGCGGTTTCCCAGCCGGCTTCGCTGGTGACGTCGAGCCGCTGGTAGCCTGCGCTCGCGCCCTCCGCGCGCAAGGCTTCAGCGAGGCCTTGCCCGGCGGCATCGTCGATATCCGCCAGCACCACGCTGGCGCCGGCCAGCGCCGCCGCGCGGCTGAAGGCGGCGCCCAGGCCGGACGCCGCGCCGGTGATCATGACAACCTTGTCTTGCAGACGCAGCATTGCGCGATCTCCTGAGTTGTATGCCGGTGCGCCGGGAACTGGCTACGATGACGCGGGCGCCGCGCCGTTTCCTTCGCCTTCGCCAGCGTGGCGCAGCACGAAGTCCCGCCAGTCCGGCTTGCGCGTCTTCCACCAATAGGCGGTGGCATGGCCGGACCAGTTGTTGACCACCTTGCCGCTCGCGGATTTGTACCAACTGCTGCACGAACCCGCCCAGGCCGTCTTGCCGATGGCCGCCTGCAAGGCGTGGTTGAAGCGCGTCACGACGTCCGGGCGGACCTCCATCGAGGCGAACCGTGCCGAGCGGCAGGCCTCGATGCATTGCAGGACGTAGCGCGCCTGGCACTCGAGCATGAAGATGATGGAGTTGTGGCCCAGGTTGGTGTTGGGGCCGTACAGCACGAACAGGTTGGGGAAGCCCGGCGCCGTCATGCCGAGGTAGGCTTCGGGATCGTCCTGCCACTGCTCTGCCAGCGTCCGTCCGTGACGGCCCACGATGCGGACCGGGGCAAGGAAGGAACGGGCGTCGAAGCCGGTGGCGAAGACGATGGCCTCGGCGGGATGCCGGGCGCCGTCTGCGGTCACGACCGCGTCGGTTTCGACGCGGGCGATGGCGGCGGTTTCGACATGGACGTTCGGCCGGCTCAGCGCCTGATAGAAATCGTCGGAGATCAGGATGCGCTTGCAGCCGATCGGGTAGTCGGGCGTCAGCTTCGCGCGCAGCGCCGGATCGGGAATCCCGTGCGCCAGGTAGCGGCGCGCCAGGGTTTCCAGCTCGCGGTTGCGGCCGCTGTCGCGCTGCATGCGGCCAAAGCGCAGCTCGCGCTGCAGGTAGAGGTGCCAGCGGTGCAGGCGGGCGGTCCACGGATGGCGTTCGAAGCGTGCCTGCTGCGCTGGCGTATAGGCCTCGCCATTGCGCGGCAGCACCCAGTTGGCGCTGCGCTGGAAGACGGTCAGCCGTGCCGCCTGCGGGGCGATGCGCGGGATGAACTGCAGCGCGCTGGCGCCATTGCCGATGACCGCCACCGCCTTGCCGCCGAGATCGACATCGTGTCGCCAGCGCGCCGAATGGAAGGCCGCGCCGGCAAAGCCGGCGAGCCCTTCGATGCGCGGCGCCAGCGGGCGATTGAGCTGCCCCGTGCCGCTGACCAGGATGCGCGCGCCGATCGTGTCGCCGTCGCTCGTGCCGACCTGCCACAGGCAGGCCGCTTCATCGTAGCGGGCCTCGGTGACCTCGGTGCCGAAGCGGATATGTCCCAGCAGGCCGAAGCGTTCGGCGCAGTGCTGCAGGTAGCGATGGATTTCCGCCTGGGGGGAATACGCACTGGACCAGTCCGGCTTGGGCGCGAAGGAGAAGCTGTACAGGTGGGAGGGGATGTCGCAGCCGCAGCCCGGATAGGTGTTGTCGCGCCAGGTGCCGCCCACCGTGTCGGCTTTCTCGAGGATGACGAAGGTATCGATGCCGGCCTGCTTGAGCCGGATGCCCATGCACATGCCGGCCACGCCCGCGCCGATGATGACGACAGGGTTCGGGCCGGATGCCAGCGGCGCCGGATTCATGCCCGCCCCTTGTCTTCGCACTCACCCGCGGCCCTGGCGGCTGCGCCAGGAACAGCCTGCATGAAGATGGCATGCGGGATCGCGGGCAGGGCGCCGATCCGCTTCAGTCGCGCGGCTGTCAATGGGCTGTCTCCGTTGTGCTGCTTCTGTGCTGCTTCTGTTCTTATGACTGCGGTGCCTGCGGCGATGACATGGCGCGCGAGCGAGTGGCCACCATAGTTCCGATTCGGGATTCGGGCAAGTCACGGCGCAGCATGGCGGCGAAAGGGGGCGCGGGCGCCTCGAGTGCCGCCGGCGATACAGCGCTCCCGCCCCGGTGCCGTACCGCCGCGCCCATGCCCCAATGTGAGACCGGCCGCGCAGGCGCACAGGGTTGGTGCGCGACACAGGCGCACTGCCATGGTGCGCCCGCGTGTCCGGGCGCCACCGGAGGCTCGCCAGCGCGTGTAGACCGTCTTGTATGCAAGCTTGTATGCCATGGCACGCTAGTTGCAGAAGCATCACCCGGGGTGCGTTGTTCCTTATCAAACACGACAATCTGGGAGCTGCAATGAAACGACGTGACATGCTGAAGCTGTCGGCGGTAGCCGCCGCGGCACTCTTCGCAACGGCAGGCGTGAGCCCGCTGGCATTGGCGCAGTCCAAGGAGCCGATCAAGATCGGTATCCTGCATTCGCTGTCCGGCACCATGGCGATTTCCGAGACTTCGCTCAAGGACGTGGCCTTGATGACCATCGACGAAATCAACAAGAGCGGCGGCGTGCTGGGCCGCAAGCTCGAGCCGGTGGTGGTCGACCCGGCTTCCAACTGGCCGCTGTTCGCCGAGAAGGCGCGCCAGCTGGTCACCAAGGACAAGGTTGCCGTCACCTTCGGCTGCTGGACCTCGGTGTCGCGCAAGTCGGTACTGCCCGTCTACGAAGAGCTGAACTCGCTGCTGTTCTACCCGGTGCAGTATGAGGGCGAGGAGATGTCCAAGAACGTCTTCTACACCGGCGCGGCGCCCAACCAGCAGGCCATTCCCGCGGTGGAATACCTGATGAGCAAGGAAGGCGGCGGCGCCAAGCGCTTCTTCCTGCTGGGCACCGATTACGTTTACCCGCGGACCACCAACAAGATCCTGCGCGCCTTCCTCAAGAGCAAGGGCGTGGCGGACAAGGATATCGAAGAGGTCTACACGCCGTTCGGCCATAGCGATTACCAGACCATCGTCGCCAATATCAAGACCTTCTCGCAGGGGGGCAAGACCGCGGTGATCTCCACCATCAACGGCGACTCCAACGTGCCCTTCTACAAGGAACTGGGTAACGCCGGGCTGAAGGCGAAGGACGTGCCGGTAGTGGCATTCTCGGTGGGCGAGGAAGAACTGCGCGGCATCGACACCAAGCCGCTGGTGGGCCACCTGGCCGCATGGAACTATTTCATGTCGGTCAAGAACCCGGAAAACGAAGCCTTCAGGAAGCAGTGGGCAGCGTGGGTCAAGGCCAACAACCTGCCGGGCGGCGACAAGCGCGTCACCAACGACCCGATGGAAGCTACCTACGTGGGCATCCACATGTGGGCGCAGGCCGTGAAGAAGGCCGGCACCACCGATCCCGACAAGGTGCGCGCCGCCATGTACGGCCAGACCTTCAAGGCCCCGGACGGCTTCACCCTGACCATGGGCGAGAACCACCACCTGTACAAGCCGGTGATGATCGGCGAAGTGAAGGGCGACGGCCAGTTCACGGTGGTGTGGAAGACCCCGAAGGCGGTGCGCGCGCAGCCGTGGAGCCCATATATCGCGGGTAACGAAGGCAAGCCGGACAAGGTGATGTAAGGCGTTTTTCCCTGTTCCGCGCGTGGGGCGGGGTACAGGCCACCGCGTCCTTGTCCGCCGTCCGGCGCTTGCGCGCCGCGGCGGCGGCAAAACCCAGTCACGTTGACCAAAGTGGTCGCGCCTCTTGCGTGCGATCGCGGACCTTATGCACCGATCCTTATCGTTCTCTCTCGCTTCAGGGCTGCGCGCCATGCTGGTGGCATTGCTGCTGCTCGCCGCGTGCCCGCTCTGGGCCGCGCCGCTGACGCAGGCCGACCTGAAGCCGCTGGCCGAAGACGACTTCGACGCCAAGACCGCCGCGCTGAGCACGCTCGCCAAGGCGCCGCCGGCGCAGGCCGGCCCCATCCTCAAGGCGCTGCAGGACGATACGCTGCAGTACGCGCCAGCCGTGGGCATGGTGCGCCAGGACGGCGACAAGCTGGTGGATGCCATCAGCGGCCAGCCGGTCACCGTGCAGGCCGACGCGCTCGAAGCGCTCACCCTGAACAACAGCCTGCGCGCGCTGGTGGATAGCGCCGCCAGCAGCATGCTGCTGCAGTCGGCCGATGCCGCGGTGCGCACGCAGGCGGTGAATACCTTGCTGGACCAGCCAGGCAGCGCATCGCGCGAGGTGGTGGAGTCCGCGCGCAAGGCGGAGGCCGATGCCGGCCTGCGCGCCAAGCTCGATGTCATCTGGGCCAATATCGTGCTGGCGGACGGCAACCGCGACGACCGGCTGGAAGCCATCAGGATCCTGGGCCGCGACAGCAATCCGCAGAGCCGCCAGAAACTGCAGCCGCTGCTGGAGCGCGATGCCGCCGGGAAATACCGCGAGCCCGATGCCGAGTTGCGCGGCGCCGCCCAGCAAGCGCTCGACGCGCTGCGCGGCGACCAACAGCGCGCCCAACTGATCGGCAACCTGTTCGCCGGGCTGAGCCTGGGCAGCGTGCTGCTGCTGGCCGCGCTGGGACTGGCCATCACCTACGGCCTGATCGGCGTCATCAATATGGCGCACGGCGAATTCCTGATGATCGGCGCCTATGCGACCTATATGGTCCAGGGCGTCTTCCGCGCGCATTTCGCCGGTGCCTTCGACTGGTACCTGCTGTTCGCGCTGCCGGCGTCGTTCCTGGCGTCCGCTGTGGTCGGCTTCGTGCTGGAGCGGCTGGTGCTGCGCCATCTCTATGGCCGCCCGCTGGAAACCCTGCTGGCCACCTTTGGCGTCAGCCTGCTGCTGATGCAGGCGGTGCGCACGCTGTTCGGCGCGCAGAACGTGGAAGTGGCCAATCCGTCGTGGATGAGCGGCGGCATCGAATGGCTGCCGGGCATGGTGCTGCCTTACAACCGCATGGTCATCATCGTGTTCGCGCTGGCGGTGGTGGCGGTGGCCTGGGGTGTTCTCAACCGCACCCGCCTTGGCCTGTTCGTGCGCGCCACCACGCAGAACCGCACCATGGCGGCCTGCGTGGGCGTACGGACATGGAAGGTGGACAGCTACGCCTTCGCCTTCGGCGCCGGCATCGCGGGCCTGGGCGGCTGCGCGCTGTCGCAGATCGGCAATGTCGGCCCCGACCTCGGCCAAGCCTACATCATCGACTCCTTCATGGTGGTGGTGCTGGGCGGCGTGGGGCAACTGGCGGGCACCATCATCGGCGCCTTCGGGCTGGGCCTCATCAACAAGTTCATCGAGCCGTTCTATGGCGCGGTGCTGGCCAAGATCCTTGTCCTGGTGCTGATCGTGCTCTTCATCCAGAAGCGCCCGCAGGGACTGTTCGCGCTCAAGGGGCGCAGCGCGGAGGCATGATGCAGACTTCAACATCGAATCGATCGAAAACCCCCGCGGCGGGATTCCGGCTGGCCGTGCCGGAGCGCCAGCCGCTGTTCTCGGGCCGCAGCTGGACTGCGCTGGCGCTGTTGGCGCTGGTCGTCGGCGTTGGCGTGCCGGTGTGCGCGCTGCTGCTGCCCGAAGGCCATCCCATGCACCTGTCGGCCTACGCGCTCACGCTGATCGGCAAGATCATGTGCTTCGCGCTGGCCGCCATCGCACTGGACCTGGTATGGGGCTATTGCGGCATCCTCAGCCTCGGCCATGGCCTGTTTTTCGCGCTGGGCGGCTATGCCATGGGTATGTACCTGATGCGCGCGATCGGCCGCGAAGGCGTCTACAAGAGCGACCTGCCGGACTTCATGGTCTTCCTCGACTGGAAGGAGCTGCCATGGTTCTGGCATGGCACCGGGCACCTGGGCTATGCCATGCTGCTGGTGGTGCTGGTGCCGGGCGTGCTGGCGTGGCTGTTCGGCTTCTTTGCCTTCCGCTCGCGCATCAAGGGTGTGTACCTGTCGATCATCACGCAGGCCATGACCTATGCCGCCATGCTGCTGTTCTTCCGCAACGAGACAGGTTTCGGCGGCAACAACGGCTTCACCGATTTCAAGCGCATCGCCGGCTTCCCCGTGGCGGCGCCCGAGACCCGCACCGCGCTGTTCGTGCTGACCTTCCTTGCCTTGCTGGCCGGCTTCATCGCCTGCCGCTACATCGTCACTTCCAAGCTCGGGCGCGTGGTCACGGCGGTGCGCGATGCCGAGATGCGCGTGATGTTCTCCGGCTACAACCCGCTCGGCTACAAGCTGTTCGTGTGGACCTTCTCGGCCGTGCTGTGCGGCATTGCCGGCGCGCTGTATGTGCCGCAGGTAGGCATCATCAACCCGGGCGAGATGTCGCCGGCCAACTCCATCGAGATGGCGGTATGGGTGGCCGTGGGCGGACGCGGCACGCTGATCGGCCCGATCATCGGCGCCTTCCTCGTCAACGGCGCCAAGACCATGTTCACGGCCTACTTCGCCGAGTACTGGCTGTTCCTGCTGGGCGCGATGTTCGTGCTGGTCACGCTCTACCTGCCGGACGGCGTGATCGGCCTGATCAAGCGCGTGCGCGGCATGCGCGCCCGCGCCCTGGCGGGCGGTGCCTCGTCCGGCGCGCCGGCCAACGCTACCCGCAGCGGAGGTGAAGCATGAATGCCGCACCGGGAGCGCAACTGGCGGAAAGCGGAGGCACCACCGGCCTCGGCCGCGTGATGGAGCCGGGCGTCATCGATGTCTCGCATGGCCCCATCCTCTATCTCGAAGATGTGACCGTGCAGTTCGATGGTTTTCGCGCGCTCAACCGGCTCACGCTGTCGATCGATCACGGCGAGCTGCGCTGCGTGATCGGGCCCAACGGGGCCGGCAAGACCACCATGATGGATGTCATCACCGGCAAGACCGGGCCGCGCAACGCCAATGTCAGCGGCCGCGTGTTCCTCGGCCAGACCATCGATCTGATGCGCCTGACCGAGCCGAAGATCGCGCAGACGGGCATCGGCCGCAAGTTCCAGAAGCCCACCGTGTTCGAGCAGCACGAGGTGTGGGAGAACCTGGAACTGGCGATGAAGGCGGACAAGCGCTGGTTCTCCTCCTTGCGGGCGCGGCTGGGGCCGCAAGGGCACCGCCGTATCGAGGAAACGCTGGCGTTGACCGGCCTCGAGGATGAGGCCTATCGCCCGGCCGGGCTGCTGTCGCACGGCCAGAAGCAGCGGCTGGAGATCGGCATGCTGCTGATGCAGCAGCCGCAGCTGCTGCTGCTCGACGAGCCGGTGGCGGGCATGACCGACGAGGAAACCATGCAGCTGGCCACGCTGCTGAACAGCCTGCGCGGCACCTGCTCGATGATGGTGGTGGAGCACGACATGGAGTTCGTCGCCGCGCTGGCCGGCGCCACCGGCACCGTCACCGTGCTGGCCGAGGGCAGCGTGCTGGCCGAAGGCACGCTCGACGCCGTCAAGCGCGAAGAGCGCGTGATCGAATCCTACCTCGGCAGATAAAGGATAAAAGGGACAAGGCCATGTTGCAGGTCAATGCACTGAATCAGTACTACGGCGGCAGCCATATCCTGCGCAATGTCAGCTTCGAGGTGCCGCAGGGCAAGCTGACGACCTTGCTCGGCCGCAATGGCGTGGGCAAGAGCACCTTGCTCAAATGCCTGATGGGGGTGGTGCCGACCAGGAGCGGCAGCATCAGCTGGGCGGGCCGGGCGCTGGAGAAGAAGCCGCCGTACGAACGCGTGGCATCCGGTCTCGCGTATGTGCCGCAGGGCCGCGAGATCTTCCCGCGCCTGACGGTGGAGGAGAACCTGCTGATCGGCGCCGCCAGCCTGAAGCGCCCGGCCGGCGTGCCGGACCGGATCTACCAGTTGTTCCCGGTGTTGCGCACCATGCGCCAGCGCCGCGGCGGAGACCTGTCCGGCGGCCAGCAGCAGCAGTTGGCGATCGGCCGCGCGCTGATGAGCGAGCCGGAACTGCTGATCCTGGACGAGCCGACGGAAGGCATCCAGCCGTCGATCATCCAGGACATCGGCCGCGCGCTGCGGCTGCTGGTGGACGAGTTCGGCATGACGGTGCTGCTGGTGGAGCAGTATTACGAGTTTGCCAGGCATCTGGCGGATCACTATGTCGTGATGAGCCGCGGCGAAGTGGTGGCAAGAG
>NZ_JARJLM010000331.1 GCF_029335485.1 Cupriavidus basilensis | reverse complement strand
TCTCGGGTAACTGGCCGCCTATGGCGCCCAAGAGCCACCATCCTTGCGCTGGCGCAACCGCCGGCCCCTTGGTGGGGTGCAGAATCCCTATTCGGTCTCCGACTTTGCTCTTACACTGCTACAGTGCTAGAAAATACTGATGTGCGGCCAATGCAAGTGACGATCCAGTCATTCGCAATCTCCAATCCAACCTGGGTGAGATCATGGTGAATGTGGATACCAAGCTACTCGTGATTTTCACCGAGCTGCTCAGCAAGCGAAACGCGACCTATGTCGCGGAAAAGATGCATATGACCGCGCCGGCGGTCTCGCATTCGCTGGGTCGCCTGCGCGAGATCTTCGACGATCCGCTCTTCATCCGCGTGCCGCACGGCCTGACGCCGACGCCGCGGGCCCTGGAACTGGGGCCGAAGATTCGCGACATGCTTGACCTGTGGTCTTCGATCAACGAGGGCGATGCCGACAATTTCGATCCCGCGGTCGCTTCCGGCACACTGAATATCGGTTTTGCCGCCGAACTGGGCGATACGGTGTTCAATCGCTTCATCCTGCGTATCAAGCAACTGGCGCCGGAATTACATATCAAGCTGGTCGAATCCCACTCGTGGGAGTCGGATGTCGCCGCCATGCGGGGCAACGAGCTGGACCTGGCGTTCTCGCCGTTCCCGACCCGCCATCCGGAGATCGTCGAGGAGATGGTGACCTCGCTCAACCTCTGGGTCTGCGCGCGCAAGAACCATCCCGTGCTCAGGGGCACCTGCACGCTCGAGCAGTATCTCGATTGCGGTCATATCTTCATGGCGCATTCGGGAGGCAGCGGCCGTCCGGCCCCCTCGCTGATCCCGCTCGACTATGCCTTGCAGCAGCGCGGTCTCAAGCGCAATGCCACGCTGACGGTGCATTCCTGGCGCGCGCAATCCGAGCTGGCCGCGCAGACCGACCTGATTTTCACAGTCAATGCGCTGACCAAGGACATGGCCTGCGAAACCTACGGGCTCAAGGCCTTCCCCTTGCCGGCCGAGATCAATACGACGCTGGGGCTGAACATGTTCTGGCACCGCAGCCGCAACACCCATCCGATGCTGGTGTGGGCGCGTGGCCTGTTTCGCCAGGTCGTGGTCGAGTTCACCGGCGGGCAGGTCGCGGCGCGGGGCCTGCATCTCGTTGCCGAGCCTGATCAGCAGGAATCGTAGGATCGGCCTGAAATAAGAAAACCGGCGTCCCGCGCCGGTTTTTTCATGTGCTGCCGGTGATCGGGAGCGCCCGTGGCGCCTGCCGGGGCTAACGCTTCGGACGGAAAGCGCAGTCGGTCTTGATGCAGTTGCCGTACAGCGACAGCGCATGTTCCTGCAGCGCGAAACCACGTTCGCTGGCGATGCTTTGCTGGCGGCGCTCGATTTCGGAGTCGTAGAATTCCTCAACGCGGCCGCAGTCGATGCAGACCAGGTGGTCGTGGTGCTTGCCTTCGTTCAGTTCGAAGATGGCTTTGCCGGATTCGAAGTTATTGCGCGACAGCAGTCCGGCTTGCTCGAACTGGGTCAGTACGCGGTAGACGGTGGCAAGGCCGATGTCCATTTGCTCATTGAGCAGGATGCGGTAAACGTCTTCCGCGCTCAAGTGGCGCTGCTCGCTGGTCTGGAAGATCTCGAGGATCTTCAGACGCGGTACGGTCGCTTTAAGACCGATATTTTTGAGGTCCGCCGGACTCGGCATGGGCGTGACTCCCTAGAGTACAATGTCTGGATAATTGAATCATAAGGGTTTTGGCGGCAAAAGTCGCCCCGGTGGGTTGCCCGGGGCACGGCCACCTGCCCTAGGCTGCTCTTGCGGTGATGCATCGCTGCAGCCGTCTCGTGGCGAACGCCACGAATGCCGCAATCGGCACTTTCCTCTCCCTTCTAGAAGCGAGATACATGCGTTCATTTCGTTCGTCCGCCATGCGTCCGACGCTGGTTACCACTGTGCTGGCTGCTGCCACCCTGCTGACGGCAGCATGCTCCACTTATGACAGTACGTCGCGCACGATCGCCAATGCGATCACCCCGTACCGTATCAATATCGTGCAAGGCAACTTTGTCTCGCGCGAGGCCGCGTCCCAATTGCGCGAAGGCATGACGCGCGAGCAGGTCAAGTTCCTGCTCGGCACGCCGTTGCTGACGGATGTGTTCCACGGCAATCGCTGGGACTATGTGTTCTCGTTCCGCCGCGGCAATACCCCGGTGGTGCAACAGCGCCGCTACACGGTCTTCTTCGATGGCGACAAGCTGGTCAAGTTCGGCGGCGACGAATTGCCCTCGGAATACGAACTGATCGCCGAGATCGATGGCATGAAGGCCATGCAGGCGGGCCAGCACGTGGGGATCAAGTCGCGCAGCGATGCGGCGGTTGCCCCGGCGTCGGCTCCTGCCGCGGCCCCCGCCTCGGATGCCGCCGCCGCCCCGGCCGAGGCTGCCGCGCCTGCCGCCACCGCGCCGGAGGCAGGCAAGCCCGTCCAGGAGGCCGCCGCGACGGCCGCCTCCGGTGTTCCGGCCAGTCCTGCCAACTGAGCCGTCTCTCCCGATATGCCGGCCGCGCTGCGGCCGGCTTCCTTTTTGACTGCTGACAAGCCATGAATATCGCCATCGCAGGTGCCTCCGGCCGCATGGGCCGCATGCTGATCGAACACGTCCTCGCCACCGACGGCGTGACCCTGTCGGGCGCGCTGGATGTCCCGGGCTTGCCGGCCCTGGGCCAGGATGCCGGGCTGCTGCTGGGCCGCACCACCGGCGTGACCATCACCGCCGACATCGAAGCGGGTCTCGCCGGTGCCGACTGCCTGATCGATTTCACCCGCCCCGAGGGCACGCTGGCGCACCTGGCGGTGGCTACGCGCCTTGGCGTCAAGATGGTGATCGGCACCACCGGCTTCGACGACGCCGGCCGTGCCGCCCTGGCCGAGGCCGCAAAGCAGATTGGCCTGGTGTTTGCCGCCAACATGAGCGTTGGCGTCAACGCCACGTTCAAGCTGCTGGAAACGGCCGCCAGGCTGCTGTCCTCCGGCTACGACATCGAAGTCATCGAGGCGCATCACCGTCACAAGGTGGATGCGCCGTCCGGCACCGCGCTGGCAATGGGTGAGGTGGTGGCGAAGGCGCTTGGCCGCGATCTCAAGACCTGCGGCGTGTTCTCCCGCGAAGGCCATACCGGCGAGCGCGATCCCAACTCGATCGGCTTTGCCGCCGTTCGTGGCGGCGATATCGTGGGCGACCACACCGTGATGTTCGCCGGCATCGGCGAGCGCATCGAAATCACGCACAAGTCGTCCAGCCGCCAGTCGTACGCCGACGGCGCGGTGCGCGCGGCGCGCTTCCTGGCCGACAAGCCCGTGGGCCTGTTCGACATGCAGGACGTGCTGGGGCTGAAGTAGGCTCCCCGGCACGTCCTGCGCCGCCGGCACCGGCGGTTATAATCGGCTCTTTCGCCATTCCAGCGCAGGCGGGCGCCGCAAGGCCGCCCGCCGCTTATCTTTTCCACGCTTTCCGCCCGTCAACGCAGTTGCCGTTGTCCTGAACATGCAAGACAAATATCTGCCCTCCGCCGTTGAACAAGCCGCCCAGCAACACTGGCAAGCCATCGATGCCTACCGCGTGTCGGAAGAGGCGAAGCTGGCCGACGGCAGCGAGAAGCCCAAGTTCTATGCCTGCTCGATGCTGCCTTACCCGTCGGGCAAGCTGCATATGGGCCATGTGCGCAACTACACCATCAACGATGTGATGGCGCGCCACCTGCGCATGAACGGGCACAACGTGCTGATGCCGATGGGCTGGGATGCGTTCGGCATGCCGGCGGAAAACGCCGCGCTCAACAACGGCGTGGCGCCGGCGGCCTGGACCTACGACAACATCGCCTATATGAAGCGGCAGATGCAGTCGATGGGCCTGGCCATCGACTGGTCGCGCGAGGTTGCCACCTGCAGCCCGGACTACTACCGCTGGAACCAGTGGCTGTTCCTCAAGATGCTGGAGAAGGGCATCGCCTACCGCAAGACCGGTACGGTGAACTGGGATCCGGTCGACCAGACCGTGCTGGCCAACGAGCAGGTCATCGACGGGCGCGGCTGGCGCTCGGGCGCGCTGGTCGAAAAGCGCGAGATCCCGATGTATTACCTGCGCATCACCGACTACGCCGAGGAACTGCTTGGCGACCTCGATGGCCTGGGCTGGCCCGAGCGCGTCAAGATCATGCAGCAGAACTGGATCGGCAAGAGCGTGGGCGTGCGCTTCGCCTTCCCGCATGCCATCGCCGGCGACGACGGCAAGCCGATCGGCGACGGCAAGCTGTACGTGTTCACCACGCGCGCCGACACCATCATGGGCGTGACCTTCTGCGCGGTCGCCGCCGAGCATCCGCTGGCTGCCCATGCCGCCGCCGCCAATCCCGAACTGGCCGCCTTCATCGACGAGTGCAAGCACGGCTCGGTGATGGAAGCCGACATGGCCACCATGGAAAAGAAGGGCATGCCCACCGGTCTGAAGGTGGAGCACCCGATCACCGGCGAGCAGGTCGAGGTATGGGTCGGCAACTACGTGCTGATGAGCTACGGCGACGGCGCCGTGATGGGCGTGCCAGCGCACGACGAACGCGACTTCGCCTTTGCCGGCAAATACGGCCTGCCGATCAAGCAGGTCATCGACATGGTTGACGCCAAAAAGAGCCAGCCGTTCTCGACCGAAGCCTGGCAGGAATGGTACGGCGACAAGGAGCACGGCACCTGCATCCATAGCGGCAAGTACGACGGCCTGGACTACCAGGCCGCGGTGGAAGCCATCGCCGCGGATCTGGGCGCCAAGGGCCTGGGCGAGAAGAAGATCACCTGGCGCCTGCGCGACTGGGGTATCTCGCGCCAGCGCTACTGGGGCACGCCGATCCCGCTGATCCATTGCGAGGACTGCGGCGTGGTGCCGGTGCCCGAGCAGGACCTGCCGGTGGTGCTGCCGGAAGACCTGGTGCCGGACGGCACCGGCAACCCGCTGGCCAAGGATCCGCGCTTCCTCGCGTGCACCTGCCCGTCGTGCGGCAAGCCGGCGCGCCGCGAGACCGACACCATGGATACCTTCATCGATTCGTGCTGGTATTACATGCGCTATACCTGCCCGGACGCGGCCACCATGGTCGACGCGCGCAACGCCTACTGGATGCCGATGGACCAGTACATCGGCGGCATCGAGCACGCGATTCTTCACCTGCTGTACGCCCGCTTCTGGACCAAGGTCATGCGCGACATGGGCCTGGTCACGTTCAACGAGCCGTTCGCCAACCTGCTCACGCAGGGCATGGTGCTCAACGACACCTACTACCGCGAAGACGCAGCCGGCAAGAAGACCTGGTACAACCCGGCCGAGGTCGACGTCAGCACCGATGAGCGTGGCCGCCCGCTGGGTGCCGTGCTCAAGGCCGACGGCCAGCCGGTGGTGATCGGCGGCGTGGAAAAGATGTCGAAGTCCAAGAACAACGGCATCGACCCGCAGGCGCTGATCGACCAGTACGGCGCCGACACCGCGCGCCTGTTCGTCATGTTCGCCGCGCCGCCCGAGCAGCAGCTCGAGTGGAGCGGCTCGGGCGTGGAGGGCGCCTCGCGCTTCCTGCGCCGCGTGTGGAACTACGGCTATGCCAATGCCGAGGCGATCGCGGCGGGCGGCAATGGCGCGCCGGCCGGCGATGCCGACGCAGCGCTGCGCCGCGAGATCCACGGCGTGCTCAAGCAGGCCAACTACGATTACCAGCGCATCCAGTACAACACGGTGGTATCCGCCACCATGAAGATGCTCAACGCGCTGGAAGATGCCAAGCAGGCCACGCCGGCCGCGCGCCGCGAATGCCTGGGCATCCTGTTGCGCGTGCTGTATCCGGTGGTGCCGCACGTCACCCACGGCCTGTGGCAGGAACTGGGCTATGCGGCGCAGTTCGGCGATCTGCTCGATGCGCCCTGGCCGCAGGTCGACGAGTCCGCGCTGGTGCAAAGCGAACTCGAACTCGTGCTGCAGGTCAACGGCAAAGTGCGCGGCAGCCTCACGGTGCCGGCCGATGCCGACCGCGCCGCCATCGAGGCCATGGCCGTCGCCAGCGAGACCGTGGCCAAGTTCGCCGCCGGTGCCGCACCGAAGAAGATCGTGGTGGTCCCGGGCCGCCTGGTCAACGTGGTGCTCTGACGAGCGCTGGCCAAGTCCGTGATCAAGCCAATTAGGGAGCTGCCGAATATGGATCGACAGAAGCAGGATCGACCGCTGCAGGGCCGCCGCGCGGTCCTGGCTACGCTGCTGGTGGCCGGCCTGCTGGGCGGCTGTGGCTTTCACATGCGTGGCAACGCGGATTTCGCGTTCAAGAAGCTTTACATGAGCATTCCTGCCAACACGCTGATGGGCTCCGATCTGCGCCGCGCCATCCGCAACGGCTCGGATACCCAGGTCGTGGCCGACGCGAAAGACGCGGATGCCCTGCTCGACGTGCTGCAGGACACGCGTACCAAGACGGTGCTGTCGATCACCACCACCGGCGTGGTGCGCGAATACCGCCTGACGCAGCGCTTCACGTTCCGCCTGCGCAGTGCCGCAGGCGAGGAACTGATCGCGCCCTCGCAGCTGGTCCTCACGCGCGACCTGACCTACAACGAGGCCAATACGCTGGCCAAGGACTACGAAGAGCAGCAGCTCTATCGGGATATGCAGCGCGATATCGTGCAGCAGCTGATCCGCCGGCTGGCCGCGGTCAAGGCGATCTGAGCCAGGCGCAAGGCCTGGCTCGGGAGCCCAGCACGGCAAGGACAAAGGAACAGGCGCAAGGCATGCAGCTTAAGCTCGACGGACTCGAAGCCCACCTGCGCCAGGCCAAGGGACGCGGCCTGGCGCCACTTTACGTGGTGCATGGCGACGAGCACCTGCTGGTGCTCGAGGCAGTCGATCGCCTGCGCCAGACAGCGCGCGAGTCCGGCTTCACGGAACGCGAGGTGCTTTCGTCCGAGCGCGGCTTCAACTGGGGGCAGGTGGTCCAGGCGCAGCAATCCATGTCGCTGTTCGGCGACCGCAAGATCGTCGAGTTGCGCATTCCCTCCGGCAAGCCCGGCAAGGACGGTGGCGAGGCGCTGCGCGCGGTGGCTGCCCAGCCTTCGCCGGATGTGGTGATGCTGATCACGCTGCCGCGGCTGGACTTCGCCACGGCAAAATCGGCCTGGTTCCAGGCACTGGAAGCGGCCGGGGTATCGATCAAGGTCGATTCCATCGACCGCACCCGGCTGCCGGCCTGGGTCGGCGAACGGCTGGCGCTGCAGCAGCAGCGGGTCGAGTCCGGCGAACCGGGGCGCAAGGCGCTGCAGTTCATCGCCGACAAGGTCGAGGGTAACCTGCTGGCCGCCCACCAGGAAATCCAGAAACTGGGCCTGCTCTATCCCGCCGGCTCGCTGACCTTCGAGCAAGTGCACGATGCGGTGCTCAACGTGGCCCGCTACGATGTCTTCAAGCTCTCCGAGGCCATGCTTGGCGGCGACGTGCCGCGCCTGGTGCGCATGCTGGAGGGCCTGCGCGGCGAGGGCGAGGCCACGGTGCTGGTGCTGTGGGCGCTGACCGAGGAAATTCGCGTATTATCCAAGGTCCGGCAAGGGTTGGCCGCGGGCAAGCCGATTGGCGTGCTGACGCGCGAGCTGCGTATCTGGGGCCCTCGCGAAAAGCTGGTGCCGCAGGCCGCGCAGCGCCTCTCGCTGGCGCAGCTGGAGACCGCGCTGGCGATGGCCGCCAAGCTGGACCGGCAGGTCAAGGGGCTGCGCGCCGAGGGCATGCCGGCCGAACCCTGGGACGGCCTGCTGCAGCTGGCGCTGACCATCGCCAGGTAGGCTGCGGCACGCCCGGTCGCCAGGGATCGCCGCTTGCCTGCATTGCCAGCCGTTGCCGACAGAAAAATCACGCATTGAGGGCCGGGTCGCCTGGCCAGGAATATGAACGAGCTCGATCTCAAGCAGTATATGGACCGCGTCGGCCAGCAGGCCCGCGCCGCCTCGCGCGCCATGGCGCGCGCTTCCACCGCCGACAAGAACCGCGCGCTGCTGACCATCGCCGCTGCCATCCGGCGCGACGCCGCACACCTGAAGGCCGTCAATGCCGGCGATGTCGAGCGTGCCCGCGCCAATGGCCAGGACGCCGCCTTCGTCGACCGCCTGACGCTGTCGGACAAGGCCATCGACACCATGGCCGCGGGCCTGGAGCAGATCGCCGCGCTGGCGGACCCGATCGGCGAGATCAGCAATATGAAATTCCGCCCCACCGGCATCCAGGTGGGCCAGATGCGCGTGCCGCTGGGCGTGATCGGCATCATCTACGAGTCGCGTCCCAACGTGACCATCGATGCGGCCGCGCTGTGCCTGAAGTCGGGCAATGCCACCATCCTGCGTGGCGGCTCCGAGGCCATCGATTCCAACACCGCGCTGGCTGCGCTGGTCGCCGAGGGCCTGGCCGCCGCCGGCCTGCCGCCCGAGGCAGTGCAGGTGATCTCGACCACGGACCGCGCCGCGGTCGGCCGGCTCATCACCATGACCGAGTACGTCGACGTGATCGTGCCGCGCGGCGGCAAGAGCCTGATCGCCCGGCTGATGGAAGAAGCCCGGGTGCCGATGATCAAGCACCTGGACGGCATCTGCCACGTCTATATCGACGCCGACGCGGACCTGGAAAAGGCCGTGCGCGTCTGCGACAACGCCAAGACCCAGCGCTACGCCCCGTGCAACACCATGGAGACCCTGCTGGTCTCGCGCGATGTCGCCGCCGCGGCGCTGCCGCCGCTGTGCCGCATCTACCAGGAGAAGGGCGTGGAGCTGCGCGTGTGCGCCGCCACCCGCGCCACGCTGGAAGCCGCCGGCTTCACCGGCCTGGTCGACGCCACCGAGGAAGACTGGCGCCTGGAATACCTGGCGCCGGTGCTGGCGATCCGCACCGTGGCCGGGCTGGACGAGGCCATTGCCCATATCAATACCTATGGCTCGGCGCATACCGATTCCATCATCACCGAGAACTACACCGCCGGCATGCGCTTCCTGCGCGAGGTCGATTCGGCCAGCGTGATGATCAATGCCTCGACGCGCTTCGCCGATGGCTTCGAGTACGGCCTGGGTGCCGAGATCGGCATCTCCAACGACAAGCTGCACGCGCGTGGCCCGGTCGGGCTGGAAGGCCTGACCTCGCTGAAGTACGTGGTGTTCGGCCACGGCGAGATCCGTACCTGAGCGGGTAGGCAGGGCGGGGCCGGCCAGGCGCCTGGGCCCCCGCCGGCTGCCGGCAGGCGCGGGGTGTCGCTGCACGCCCTGGCCGCCCCGGCTTGCCGGGGAACGCCGTTTTGCATCCCCACCGTTCCCGCGGGAACACAACTTCATGGAAGCCAGATGCTCTGGGTCAAAGCGCTGCACATCGTCTTCGTCGTCTCGTGGTTCGCCGGCCTGTTCTACCTGCCCCGCATCTTCGTCAATCTCGCCATGGAGCGCGAGCCGGCCAGCATGCAGCGCCTGTTGTTGATGGCGCGCAAGCTCTATCGCTTCATGACCATGCTGGCGGTGCCCGCGCTGGTGTTCGGGCTGTGGCTGTATATCGGCTACGGCATCGGGCGCGGCCCCGGGCAGGGCTGGATGCATGCCAAGCTGGCGCTGGTGCTGGTGCTGATCGGCTACCACCACGGCTGCGGCGTGCTGCTGAAGAAGTTCGAGGGTGGCGGCAATACGCGCTCGCATACCTTCTATCGCTGGTTCAACGAACTGCCGGTGCTGGTATTGCTGGCGGTAGTGATCCTGGTGGTGGTGAAGCCGTTCTGACGGTGGCCGGCCAGCACCCCGCGCAGCCCGGGCTTTTCCCGCATCGTCGCCAGTCTCCAGTTTTTAGTCTCCACTTCGTTATTCACATCGTTTCACGCGCGTTGTCTCGCGTCACCCCAGTCCAGAGGACATGATGAGCAAGCAGGTCGACTACTATTTCACCCCGCAATCGCCTTTTGTCTACCTTGGCCACGCCCGCTTCACCGCGCTTGCCGCGAAGCATGGCGTGCAGGTCAATCTCAAGCCCTGCGACCTCGGGCGCGTGTTTTCGGTCTCGGGCGGACTGCCGCTGGCGCAGCGCCCGCCGCAGCGCCAGTCCTATCGGCTGGTCGAACTGGCCCGCTGGAGCGAGTTCCTCGGCGTGCCGCTCAACCCGCAGCCGACCTACTTCCCGGTCTCGGGCGATGCCGCCAGCAAGCTGGTGATTGCCGCGCAGCTCGCGCACGGCACCGCCCGCGCGATGGAGCTGATCGGCACCATCGGCCGTGCCCTGTGGGCCGAGCAGCGCAATATCGCCGATGCCGCCACGCTGGCGCAGCTGGTCGACGGCATCGGGCTCGATGGCGCGGCGCTGCTCAAGGCCAGCGAGGCGCAGGCCGTGCAGGCCGCCTATGCGCAGCACACCCAGGATGCGATCTCCGCCGGCGTATTCGGCGCGCCGTGGTACGTTTATGAAGGCCAGCCCTTCTGGGGCCAGGACCGTCTCGACTTCCTCGACCGCGCACTCGCGGCGGGCTGAAGTCCCGGGCGCGGTACACTGCGCGCTATCCGACCCCGTCCGCCACGGCGGACGTTTTTGTTTGCAGGAATTCCCAAGCCATGTCCCAAGCCTTTTTTGCCCCTTGCCCGCGCGGTCTCGAGAGCGCACTCGCCGAAGAGTTGCGCGAGATCGCGGCGCGGCCCGGACTGGCCGCTATCGCGCCGATCCAGGTCCACCGTGAAATGCCGGGTGGCGTCACGTTCTCGGGCGAAATGGCGGCGGCCTATGCCGTCAACCTGCACTCGCGCATTGCCAGCCGGGTGCTGATGCGGGTGGCCAACCGCGGCTACCGGCGCGAAGACGATATTTACGACCTGGTGCGCGCCCAGCGCTGGGACCAGTGGTTTTCACCGGCCGAGACGATGCGGGTGGACGTGACTTCGCACCGTTCGCCGCTGCAGAGCCTGAACTTCATCGCGCTGCGCATCAAGGACGGCGTTTGCGACGCCATGCGCGAGCGTACGGGCGAGCGCCCGAGCGTGGATACCGTGAGTCCGGATGTGCGGATCTATGCCCACCTGACCGAGCACGATTGCACGCTATACCTCGATACCTCGGGCGAGCCGCTGTTCAAGCGGGGCTGGCGCATGGAAAAGGGCGAGGCGCCGCTGAAGGAAAACCTGGCCGCCGGCATCCTGCGGCTGGCCGGCTGGGTGCCGGGCCAGACCGAGCGTCCTTTCTACGATCCGATGTGCGGCAGCGGTACCTTCCTGGTGGAAGCCACCCAGGTGGCGCTCGGCCTGGCGCCGGGAGCCCAGCGCAGCTTCGCCTTCGAATGGCTCAAGGGCGTCGACAACAAGGCCTGGCAAGCCTTGAAGGCGGGCGCGCAGGCCGATGCCGAGGCGGCCCGCAAACGCGTCGCAGCGGAAGCGCTGGAGATCGCCGGCAGCGATATCTCCACCGACCTGCTGTCGATGACGGAAGCCAACTGGCAGCGCGCGGGCCTGCCCGGCGAGGCGCGCTTGAAGCAGGTGGACGCGCGCTTCGCGCAACCGCCTTTCGCGGCGCCCGGCATCCTGCTGATGAACCCGCCGTACGGCGAGCGGATCGCGGTGCGGGGGGAGCGCCGCCGCCCGCTGGACGAAGCGCTGGTCGACCAGATCGACGACGAGGCCGCCAACCAGTTCGCCGGCGCCTTTGCCACCACGCTCAAGCAGAATTTCGCGGGCTGGCAGGCCTGGATCTTCACGGGCGACCTGTCGCTGCCGCGCCGGCTGCGGCTCAAGGAGTCGCGCCGCACGCCGCTCTACAACGGCAATATCGAGTGCCGGCTGTTCCGTTTCGATATGGTGCGCGGCGGCAACCGCAGCGCGCCGGCCCAGCCCGAG